>CAWUUY010000255.1:0-19598 GCA_963924885.1 uncultured Burkholderiales bacterium
GATTATCACTATCCCGAACTCGGCTATCCAACAAACGCCGAGATTGTGCGCACGATAGTCGCGATGGCAAAAGCCGTCGGTCGTGAAGTGGCCACGCCGGACGAGGCACGAAAAATTCTGAATATGTCGCCGAGGCCGCTATGAAAACTGTTGTGACGCTGGTGGCCGCGTTCTGCTGCGGCATGATGACAGTGCCGGTGATCGCGCAGCAGTACCCGACCAAACCCATACGCTTTGTCGTGCCCTATGCGCCGGGCGGCAACACCGACGTGCTAGCGCGCCTGATTGGGCAGCGCCTGGCCGATACCTTTCCGCATCCGGTGATCGTCGATAACCGGCCGGGCATCGACGGCGTGGTGGGTATTAACGTGGTGGCGCGCGCGGCACACGAAGGCTACACGATATTGATGGTGTCCAGCAGTCACGCCATCAATACCGCGATGGGCATGAAGCTGCCGTATGACCCGTTGAAAGACCTCGCGCCGATTACACAAACCGCCTCGCAACAAATCCTGCTGATCGTGCATCCGTCGGTGCCGGCGAAATCCGGCAAGGAGTTTATTGCGTACGCCAAGTCGCATCCCAAGGGGCTGAATTACGGCGCGAGTTCCAGCGCCACGCAGCTCGCAACCGAATTGTTCAATTCGCTGGCGAGCATCAAGATGGTGCATATCCCCAACAAGGGCGCGGCGCCGATGATGAATGATTTGCTCGGCGGGCAGATCGAGGCGTCGTTCGCGCCGTCGGTGATTTCGCTGCCGCATGTGAAGTCGGGCCACGTGCGCGCGCTGGCGATCGGCGACTCCAAGCGGTTGGTGTTCATGCCGGATTTGCCCACGCTGGCGGAAGCCGGTGTGGCGGGTTATCAGGCGTCCATCTGGACCGGCATGCTGGCCCCGGCAACCACCTCGCGTGCCATCATCGACCGGCACAACAAGGAAGTGGTGCGTATCTTGCGCTCGCCCGAACTTACCGAGCGTCTGGTGCAACTGGGTTCAGATACGGTGGGCAGCACGCCCGAACAGTTCGACAAATTCGTGCGCGAGGAAATCGTCAAGTGGGAAGTCATCGCCAAGCGCGTCGGCATCTGGGGCAAGAGCTAAGATGAACAAAAAGCTCATCATCACGGTGCGGGTGAACGAATATGTGTCGCGCGAGCGGAATAAACACGTCCCTTTCACGCCGGATGAAATCGCGGACGCCGCGGTCGAATGCCGGGCGGCGGGCGCATCGATCATTCATCTGCACGCGCGCAATCCGGACGGCAGCCCGTACCACACCCCGGCGGTGTATGCGGAGATCGTTGGCAAGATACGCGATCGCACTGACATCCTGATTGATTCTACGCTCGGCGTACACAAGGTGAAGGAAGACGAGAACCGTCTTCAGCACATCAAGCTGATGGGGCAGAAAAGCCGCACCCGGCCCGACTTTGCCGCCGTCGATACCGGCTCGACGAACATGGATACCTACGATCCTGAAACGAAGACGTTCAAAACCGTCAACAAAACCTATATCAACAGCACCGAGACCTGTCTGTTTCTGGCCAAGGCAATGACGGCATCTGGCGTCAAGCCGCATATGTCGATTTGGGCGGTGCCGCTCATGCGCATGACGGGCGCGCTGCTGGACATGGGCGCGATTCATGAACCGGCGTATGTGCAATGTGTTCTGGCGGATGGATGGCACGTGGGCGCGCATCCGGGCACGCCGCGCGGGCTGGAGGCATTGATTGATTTCCTGCCAGCGAATCGGCGCATCGAATGGACGGTTTGCCTGAAGGATGGCAACCTGATGAATGTTGCGCCGTTCATCCTGGAGCGCGGCGGCCATCTGGCCCCTGAGCTGGGCGACTATCCGTATCCTGAGTTCGGTTATCCGAGCAATGCGCAGCTCGTGCACCGGCTTGCCGAGCTGGGCCGAGCCGCCGGGCGCGAACCCGCGACCACGGATGAGGCTCGGGCCATGCTGGGCATAGTTAAGGATGCCTGATCAGGATTGCTTTGATAGCGAGCCGGGAACGTTAGCGACCGTCGCAAAATTGGCCGAGACTCGTCAGTAACAGTGCGCGTGTTCTACCGTTGCTGGTTGGATGTAATCAGGGAATTTACACATCAGCGTTGGGTGTGCGGAACACGGAACGCTGGTTCGTATTGTGAGCGAGTAAGCGAGTCATTAATTTAAATTATTGTTTTTAACGTGTTTATTTGTCCGCTCTGCGGTGGTTCTCGAGTGGTCTGCCGAATCGGTTAGTCATAAATGAGGCAATCGGTCGATAAATCCTGTATCATTTACACCCCACCTGCAACGGTTCCCGCCGTTCGCGTGCTGATCCGATTGACTTTCTAAAGAGACATTCGAAATGCAAGCTATCCTCGATTACCTTAAAACCAGCGGCGAGCGTCTTGATTCAGAGATCGCCGCAGCCACCGGCCTGTCGCTGGCCAACGTGCGCAACGGCGTGAACGATCTGCGTACGCGCGGCGCGATCATGGTGTGCAAGTCTATCCGCTATCAGGACGGCAAGGAAATCGAAGGTACCCTGTGCCGCATCTCCGGCTTTATTCCGCAAGCCGCACCTGGCCGTAAACCCAAGTCGCACGCCGCGCCAGCCAAGGTCGATTAGCCACGTTCGTGCTTTCGTAGCTCTTTCGTAGTGCCCGCGCAATACCCCCTCGCGTCAGCTAGTCTTGTGCAGTTGGGCTTTCACGAGCCCGCGCTGGCGCGGTTGCGCGGCGTCATCGAAAAACACATTGCCGTGGGCCACTATCCAGGCGCGCAAATCGCGCTGGCGCGCCATGGTCAGTTGGCGTTGTTCGAGACCTTCGGTTGCGCTGCCATCGAAGGCAGCCAGGCCGCCTCCGACGACACGCTGTGGCTACTGTTCTCCAACACCAAAGTCATCATCGCGATGGGCATTTGGGCGCTGGTCGAAGACGGCCTGCTCACCTTCAATGACCGCATCGCCGAGCACATGCCCGAGTTCGCGCAACACGGCAAAGGCGACATCACTCTCGCGCTGCTACTGAGTCACCGCGCCGGATTCCCCAGCCAGAACGTCACACCGGCGGTGTGGACGGATCACGCGGAAATGCGCCGCCAGGTATGTAACTTCACGCTCGAATGGACGCCCGGAACGCGCCTGCACTATCATGGCAAATCGGCGTTATGGGTTGCAGCGGCGTTGATCGAAACTGTCAGCGGCATGGATTACCGGGATTTTCTGCGACTACGCATCATCGAGCCGCTGGGACTCGCGCGCGACATTTTTGTCGGCTTACCTGATGCCGAACATGCGCGCGTGGCCACCATGTACGAACCGGGCCGCGACGGTAAACAACAGGCATTAAAAGACGAAAACACGGCAGAGCATCGCCGCGCGGGCGTGCCCAGCAGCGGCGGCTACGCCACCGCGCGCGGGATGGCGGCGCTGTATCAGATGATGGCAAATTTCGGCAAACTCAACGGCACGCGTATTTTTTCGCGGCGGCTGGTGGAGTTCGTCACGCGCAACCACACCGGCGACATGCACGACGGCGGCATGCACATGCCGATGCATCGTGGCCTGGGTGTACACACGCGCGGCACGAGCGAAAAAATTCGTGGCCTCGGCGCCATCGCCTCGCCGCGCACCTTTGGCCACGGCGGCGTCGGCACCTCGTATTGCTGGGCCGACCCCGATTCAGGCGTGTCGTTCGCCTACATCAGCAACAGCCGCATTCCCGATCCATGGCACAGCCGGCGGCTGGATATCGTCGCCAACCTGGTGCATTCGGCAATTGATTGATGGCGTCAGCGAGCGCTTAAGCCAGCTGCCCATGCGGCGATCAATGCTCTTTCGCCGTCAGTCATGCCGGTGAGATTGCCGGGTGGTATGACGCGCGTGATGCTGCTTTGCTGTGCGATCAGCGCGGCCTGATTGCAAATCTGCGCTTCGGTGTCGAAGACAATGCCTTTGGGCGCCGCCGCGATTCCGGAATCGGTCGGGCTCGCGGCGTGACAACCCGTGCAGCGTTCGGCCACGACCGCGCGTGCCTGCCGAAAATCGCTTGACGATGCGCTAGTGCTGCTCGTGTTTGCGGGTAGTCCCGCCCATGCGACGGCGCCCAGCAATCCTGCCGCGGCGACAAAGGTGAATGACGACTGCCGGCCTTTGTGCCGGTCGATAAACCATACGCGAATCAGCGCACCGGCTATCGACAACGCTATCAGCAATGCCCAGTTGTAGCGGTGGCCGTAGGTAAACGCATATTGACTGCTCATCATTACGAACAGCACCGGCATTGTAAAGTAGGTGTTGTGCACCGAGCGTTGTTTGCCCGCGATGCCGTAGCGCGGATCAGGATCGCGGCCCTCGCTCGCGGCACGCACCATTTCCTTATGGGCGGGAATAATAATCATCGCCACGTTCGCAACCATGCTCGTGCCGAGCATCGCGCCAAAGTGCATGTACGCGCTGCGCCCGCCGAACACTTGCGTCAAACCCCATGCCGTGACGCAGATCAGCACAAACAACACCACGCTCAACGCACGCTCATTGCGCGCCAACGAAGATTTACATAGCAAGTCATAGACGATCCAGCCGCCCGCGATGACACCCAAGCCGATGGCGACAGCGCCGGCATGCGAGAGATTGGCGACGTTACGGTCGATCAGATATAAATCCGCGCCGGCGTAATAAACGATCACCAGCAGCGCGAAGCCGCTGATCTAAGTTCAGTAGGCTTCCCACTTGAACCAATGCAGGTTCGCCGGCATCGACGGCGGACACGCACGAAATTTTTCAGCTTGATAAAAACCGCCGCCATGTACCGCCCACAATTCACCGCTGACATCGCGCTTTACATCCGCTTCGCGCGTAGGCGCTTCGAGGTGATTGTCCAGCCACACGAAATAAAACGACGCGCCGATCCACGCGATGCCGGTGATAAGGTGCGGCCAGCGTACCAGCAGATTCAGCCATTCCAGTGCGTACGCTTCCATAACGGGCTCTATAAAATAACCAATAAAATCATATAGTTACAAATATGTTCAACTTAATAGATCAGCTAATGTGCGCGCAATAACTTTCGTAGCGCGCCGCAAGTCCTCGAGCGCAATATGCTCGTCGGCGCGTTTGGCATTACTCTCTAATTCGGTGCGTGGCCCGCAGCCATAGAGCACCGCCGGAATGCCACGCTCGCAGAACAGGCGCGCATCGGTGTAGAGCGGCGTACCCGACGCCTCGATGGGCTCGCCGAACACAGCACTGGCGTGCCGGCACAGCGCCTCAACCAGCGGCTGATTGCCGGGCAATGGTTTTAGCGAGTTGGCGAGCAGGATGCGCTTGATCTCAATCGTAATACCGCGCGATTGCGCTACCGCATCGGCGATCACCTGCCGCAGGGTGGCCTCGACCTCGGCGGGATTCTCTTCGGGAATCATGCAGCGGTCGAATTTGAGCACCACTTTGCCGGGCACCACATTGGTGTTGGCGCCACCCTGTATCAGCCCCACGTTGAGGTAAGGATGCGTGATGCCCTTGACTCGACTACGAGCCTGCTTGTAGAGCGTGTTCTGGTGATACAGCGCGTTGAGGATCAGCGTGGCGGCCTGCAGCGCATCGACGCCGGTCTCCGGCACCGCGGCGTGGCCCATCTTGCCGTGTACGGTCACTTCCATTTGCAGACAGCCGTTGTGTCCAGTGATGACTTGATAGCTGAAACTGGCTGCAATCAACAGATCGGGTTTCACCAAGCCCTGTCGCAACAACCAGCCGGGGCCAAGCTCTCCGCCGAATTCTTCGTCGTAGGTGAAATACAGTTCCACGCCCCCTTTGAGTGGCACCTGCAGCGATTCGAGTGCGCGCGTGGCAAACGTATACTTGGCGAAATCGCTCTTGCTCACTGCCGCGGCGCAGCCAAAGAGTTTGCCATCGGCAACTTCGCCGCCGTAGGGATCATGCGTCCATCCGTTACCCGGCGGCACCACATCGCCATGGGCGTTCAGCCCAATGGTACGGCCCTGCCCGTAGGGGCGGCGCACGACCAGGTTGGTAATCGATTGCAGGCCGGCGTTGTGTACGTCCTGTGCCGGCACCGCGTGCTGCTCCGCCTCGAAGCCGAAAGCCTTCAGCAGTTCTGCTGTGCGCTCTGCGTGCGGCGCGTTGTTGCCCGGCGGCGTATCGGTGGGCACGAGCACCAGTTGCTGGAGAAAGCGCACCTCTTCATCAAAATGGGCGTCGATCCAATCGTCAAGCGATGTGTATGGGTATGGGGCGACAGTCATTGCAGTTCCGTGGCAAGTTGGTCCAGCAGTGTTTGAAAGGCGCGAACGCACAATTCAGTATCGTTGTTGGTGATGGATTCGAGCGGGTTATGACTGATGCCGGCATTCATGCCACGCAGGAACAACATCGCCGGCGGCATGACTTCATGCAGCTTCATCGCGTCGTGGCCGGCGCCGCTGGGTATGCGATGCACCGGCAACTCCAGCTCCTTCACGGCGCGTTCCAAGCGGTCCTGCCAGGCGGGCGCTGACGGGGCAGCCGCCGCACTCAGGGTTTGCTCCGGTTTGAAATACACGCCACGCCGTTCGCTGATGCGCTGCAACTCGGCAAGCACATCGGCGGCGCAGGCGTCGCGCACCGCATCGGTGGTGGCGCGTATGTCCAGGCTGAAGGTGCAGCGGCCGGGCACGACATTGATCGAACTGTTCGGCACGTCGAGAATACCCACGGTAGCGACTAGGTTGCGTTCGACACAGCCGCGTTTTTTGACAAACAGCGCAAGTTCATGCCGCAAAACACCTTGCATGCCGCGCTCGGTATGAGCACGATCGCGCATGGCCGCATCAAGTCGATGGACTTGTCGGCGGTGGCTGCCGCACCGGGAGTGGTGGCACTGGCCGCCGCCGCCGATGTGCCGGGGTCCAACCGGATCGGCCCGGTGCTGCATGATGACCCCATCTTCGCCGAGTCGCTGGTGAAATTCGCCGGTCAATCGTTGTTTGGTGTCGCCGCGACTTCGTATGACGTCGCGCGGCGCGCGGCGCGGCTCGCGCGTGTCGAGTATGACGCGCTGCCGGCCATTCTCGATGTGCACGAAGCCCTCGCGGCGAAAAGTTTTGTCGCCCCCACGCAGACCCTGCGGCGCGGTGAACCCAGCGCGGCCATCGAGGGCGCGCGGCACCGGCTGCGTGGCGCCGCGGAGCTCGGCGGTCAGGAGCACTTTTACCTCGAGGGGCAGGTGGCCGTGGCGGTGCCGCAGGAGGACGGCGGCATGCTGATTTACAGCTCGACGCAACATCCGTCCGAGGTGCAACGCATGGCCGCGCTCGCGCTAGGCAAGAAATCGCATCAAATCATCGTGCAGTGCCGGCGTCCGGGCGGCGGCTTCGGCGGCAAGGAAAGTCAGCCCGCGCAATATGCCTGCGCCGCCGCGGTGCTGGCCGTGCGCACGCAACGCCCGGTGAAGCTGCGTTTGGATCGCGACGCCGTCATGATCGTGACCGGCAAACGGCACGACTTTCTGATCGAGTATGAAGCGGGCTTCGATGACGACGGCCGCATCGCCGGACTTAGAATCATGCTGGCCTCGCGCTGCGGCTTTTCCGCGGATTTATCCGCGCCGGTGAACGACCGCGCCATCTGCCATGCCGACAACTGTTATTTTCTCGAACACGTCGAAATTGTGTTTCACCGCTGCAAGACTCACAAGGTATCGAATACCGCGTTTCGTGGCTTCGGCGGCCCGCAGGGCATGTTCGCGATTGAGGCGGTGATGGACGATATCACGCGCAAGCTGGGCCGCGATCCGCTGGACGTGCGTTGCGCCAATTTCTACGGCGTCACGGATCGCAACGTCACGCCGTACGGCATGACCGTGGAAGACAATATCATTCATCGCATTGCCGATGAACTGGAGTTGAGCAGCGACTACCGCGCGCGCCGCGAACGCATCTATGCATACAACGCGCAAAGCCCGATCCTGCGGCGCGGCATCGCGCTCACCCCGGTCAAGTTCGGCATCTCGTTCAACGCCACGACCTACAACCAGGCCGGCGCGCTGGTGCATATTTATACCGACAGCAGTGTCATGGTGAATCACGGCGGCACCGAGATGGGACAGGGCTTGTATACCAAAATCGCGCAGGTGGTGGCGGACGAATTCCAGCTCGACATTTCCCTGATCTGCACCAGCAGCACGGATCCCAGCAAGGTTCCGAACACATCCGCGACCGCCGCCTCGTCCGGCACCGACCTGAACGGCAAGGCGGCGCAGGCTGCCTGCCTTATCTTGAAACGCAGGCTTGCCGCGTTTGCCGCGGAGAAATTCTCCGTGCCGGCCGATAGTGTTCGTTTTGCCGTCGGCCAACTCATCGCCGGCAGGCACGCGATTGGATTCAACGAACTGGTCCGCGAGGCTTACGCCGCGCGCATTTCGCTCTCGTCCACCGGCTACTACAAGACGCCGAAGATACATTGGGATCGCAGCACGCGTCACCGGACGCCCGTTCTTCTATTTTGCCTATGGGGCCGCCGTAACCGAAGTCGCCATCGATACGTTGACCGGCGAGACGCGGCTGCTGCGGGTAGACATTTTGCACGACGTGGGCCGTTCGCTGAATCCGGCGCTAGACATCGGCCAGATCGAAGGTGGTTTCGTGCAGGGAATGGGTTGGCTCACCTCGGAAGAACTGGTGTGGGATGGGCGCGGGCAATTGCAAACGCACGCGCCATCGACCTAAAAGATACCAACCGCGCGCGACTGGCCGGAAATTTTCAACGTGCGCCTGCTTGCCGACGCGCCCAATCGTGAAGACACCATTTTCCGTTCCAAGGCGGTGGGCGAGCCGCCGCTGATGCTTGCCATATCCGTGCTGCACGCGATTCGGGACGCGTGCGCAAGCAGCGAATCCGGCGGGACGCCGGTGTTGTCCGCGCCGGCCACGCCGGAATCTATTTTCCGGGCGCTGGCGACGCTGAAGCAGGCGCCCGCTGCGGTTCTCGTTGCACCGCCTCCGGTTGCGGTGTAAGCGTAACTATTTGTTTTTATTTATTATTTTACAGCCCCGCCTGCGTAACAAACTTGCCGACGAGATAAGGCTCCAGCGCTTCAGTGCCGCCCTCCGAACCATACCCTGAATCCTTCACGCCGCCGAAGGGCACTTCGGGCAAAGCGAAGCCGAGATGGTTGATGGTAATCATGCCGGTCTCCACTTGCGCGGCGATGTTGTTGGCGGTTTTTGCCGAGCGTGTCCAAGCGTAGGCCGCCAGACCGTACGGCAAGCGGTTGGCTTCGGTCACGGCGTCATCAAATGTTTTGAAAGGGTTGATGATCGCCAGCGGGCCGAAGGGTTCGGTGTTCATCGCGGCCGCACTCGTCTCCAGTTCGGTGAATACCGTCGGCTCGAAGAAGTTGCCTTTTTCGCCGATGGAATGGCCCCCGGTTTGTAATTTACCGCCGTGTTTTGTCGCGTCTTCCACATTGGCGATCATGGCGGTCTGGCGGCGCGGGTTGGCCATGGTGGCCATCTTGGTGTCTTTGTCGAAACCGTCACCGACTTTCATGCCCTTCGCGCCATCGACGAATTTCTCGACGAATTGTTTGTAGACGCCTTCCTGCACCAGAAAGCGCGTGGGCGAGACGCACACTTGCCCCGCGTTGCGATATTTCATGAAGCTCATGGTCTTGGCGGCAAGATCGATATCGGCGTCGTCAAAAATAATCACCGGCGCGTGGCCGCCGAGTTCCATGGTAGCGCGCTTCATGTGCTGGCCGGCCATGCCCGCGAGCAATTTGCCCACCGGCGTGGAGCCGGTGAAGGTGATCTTGCGGATCACCGGATGGGGTATGAGGTAGCTCGAAATTTCCGACGGGCTGCCGTAGACCAGGCTGATCACATTGGCCGGCACGCCGGCGTCGATGAACGCGCGCACCAACTCGGCGGGTGAGGCCGGCGTTTCTTCAGGCGCTTTCAGAATGATCGAGCAGCCGGTGGACAGCGCCGCCGACAGTTTGCGCACCGCTTGGTTGATCGGAAAATTCCAAGGTGTAAATGCCGCCACCGGGCCGACCGGCTCTTTCACCACTAGTTGATACACGCCCTCGGCGCGCGCCGGGATCACACGCCCGTAGGCGCGGCGGCCTTCTTCGGCGAACCATTCAATGATGTCGGCGCCGGCCATCACTTCGAGTTTGGCTTCGCCCACTGGCTTGCCTTGCTCCAGCGTCATCAGTTCGGCGATGCGGTCAGCGCGCTCGCGGAAAATCGCCGCGGCCTTGCGCATGATCTTCGAGCGCTCATAGGCCGAAACTTTGCGCCACACTTTGAAGCCCTTGTCGGCGGCATCGAGCGCGCGGTCGAGGTCGGCTTTTTCAGCGTAAGCGACGGTGCCGATCTGCGCGTGCGTAGCGGGGTTGACCACAGGGATGGTGCGGCCGGAAGCGGCGGGGCCCCATACGCCGTTGATGAACAGTTGCGTGTCTTGATAGGTGGGCATGGCGATAGTCTCGTTAGGTGGGGAATGGAAAGCGCGAAGGATAACCGAGATTGCGAAACCGCGGCTACTGCGCGCTTTCGGCGGTGATCCCCGCGCCCTTAATCACTTTACGCCAGCGTTCGGTTTCGGCCACGATCAACTGGCGAAACGCCGCCGGCGTGCCGGGCGTGGCTTCGACGCCCTGATCAAGTAGCCTCTGTATCACGGCAGGGTCGGCGAGCACGCGATTTAACTCGGTGTTGAATCGGGTGACGACAAGCGGCGCCGTGCCCGAAGGCGCGAGCAGGCCATACCAGGTGTTGCAATCAAAGCCGGGGAACAGATCCGCGATGGCGGGCTGCTCCGGCGCCACGCGATTGGGCTTGGGTGTGGCGGTGGCGATCACGCGCAGCCGTCCGGCCTTGACCATCGCCGACATTTGCGGCGTGCCCGAAAACATTACCTGCACTTGTCCGGCAACTAGATCGGTGATGGCTGGGCCGCCACCCTTGTACGGCACATGCACGAACTTCACGCCGGCCATGGCGTTGAGCATTTCGATGCCCAGATGATTAGGCGTGCCCACACCCGGTGACGCGAAGTTGAGTTTGCCGGGCTGCGCGCGGGCGAGATCAATCAGCTCCTTGATATTGCGCACCGGCAGCGACGGGTTCACCACCAGAAAATACGGCACGTAGACCATCAACCCCAGCGGCACAAAATCGCGCAGTGGATCGAACGCCATTTTCGCGCCCAGCGCGGGGATCAGCGACAAGCCCGCCGAAGTGCCGAAGCTGATGGTGTAGCCATCGGGTGCTGCGCGCGCGCCTTGGGTGAGGCCGATCAGCGTGCCCGCGCCGGGCCGGTTGTCGATCACGATCTGTTGCCCGAAGGCTTCGCCCAGTTTGACGCCGACTTCGCGCGCGACAAAATCCGTGGTGCCGGCGGGCGGGTAGGGCACGATCAGGCGTACGGGTTTTACCGGATAGTGCTGCGCTTGCGCCGTGGCTGCGCACAACACTGTCGCCAGCAAGCCGGTCAGTGGAATCCTCATGTTGGGCCTTCCGTTGCAAAAGATGGAACGGCGTAATTTACGCGTACTGTATGGCGTGTCCAGTGTGCCGGTATACTTACCGTTTCACTGTTCGCAACCTTAAGGGAGAAATCAAATGCATCTGCAAGGAAAATCCGCCGTCGTCACCGGCGCTGGTCGTGGTATCGGACGCGCCATCGCGTTGTTGCTCGCCAAAGAAGGCGCGAGCGTGATCGTGGTCGATCCGGGCGTGGGCCGTGGCGGCGAAAAAACAGAGGAGCGCCCAGCCGACGACGTGGTGGCCGAGATCGTCAAGGGCGGCGGCAAGGCGCAGGCCAACTACAATTCGGTGGCTGATTACCTCAAGGCCGGGCTGATGATCAAGCAGTGCGTCGATGCCTACGGCAAGATCGACATTCTGGTGAACGTGGCGGGCAATCTGCGAGAACGCATGATCTGGAACATGTCGGAAGACGATTTTGATTCGGTGATTTCGGTGCATCTGAAAGGCAACTGGAACACCTGCCATCACGCGGTGAAATATATGCGCGCAGCGGGGCATGGGCGCATCATCAATTTCTCGTCCGACGCGTTCAAAGGCTCGGTCGGGCAATGCAACTACAGCGCGGCCAAGGCCGGCATCATCGGCCTCACGCGCTCAATCGCCAAAGAGACCTACAAAAACGGCATCACCGCCAATGCGATTTGTCCGTCGGCCGATACGCGCATGACGCTGACGCCCGAAGTCAAAGAAAACCGCCGCCGCAAATTCGAGGCCGGCCTGCTGACCAAGGAGCAATACGAACTCACGCTGCAAAATCGCGGGCCGGAATACATCGCGCCGATGGTGGCTTACCTCGCCACGGACCACGCCGATTACATCAACGGTCAGGTGATCCACGTCGAGCGCGGTCGCATCAACACCGAAATTTTCGGCGACGACTTCCGGTTCCTGCACAAGTGGAGCGACGAAGGCATGTTCAGCGTTGACGAGCTTATGGAATCCGTGCCCGCCGCGCTGATGGGCGGCGTGGTGCCGGTGGTGCCGGTGGTGAAGATGGCCGACGCGGTGAGTTCCACCGCCGCAAAGAAGAGCGCTTGACGATAACGCCCCTGCGTAGCAATAGGGGCGGCGTTTAAAAAAACAATAAAAACATATACTTACAATATATACCCCTTAGGGTGCCGATGGAACACATCACGCCAGACCGCGTGCGCTTGAGCGTCAGCGAAGCGCAAACCCTGTCGCAAGACGTGCTGCAAAGAATCGGCTACGACGCCGAGGAGGCGCGCATCATTGCCGATCACGTGGTTGATGCCGCGTTGTGCGGCTACGAGTATTCCGGCTTGCCGAAAATACTCAACGTGGTCGAGCATCGCCAGTTGCGTGAACCTCGCCGCGCCATGCGTGCGCTGCGCGAAACGCCGAACTCGGTGCTCTACGACGGTGGCAACAATAACGGCATGGTCACCATGTACCGCTGCACGCAAACGGCGATTGCCAAGGCGCGCGAGCAGGGCATGGCGGTGGTGGGTGTCAACAACTCATGGGTCAGCGGACGCAGCGCGCACTATGTTGAAATAGTCGCGCGCGCCGGCATGGTGGGCATACACAGTGTTGCGAGCCGCGCGCATGTGGCGGCGCCCGGCTCCAAGGGGGCCGCAACCGGCACCAACCCGGTGGCGTTTGGATTTCCCACGCTGCACGAGCCTTTTGTGATCGACATGGGTTCGTCGGCGTTCATGGGCACCGATCTGATTTTTCAGGAGCGCCGCGGTGCGGTGCTGCCGGAAAATGTGGCGCTCGATAAAGACGGCCAGCTCACGCGCGACCCGACGAAGGTGGCGACCATCCTGCCGTTCGGCGGCGACAACAGCTACAAGGGGTTTGCGCTGGCGCTGGCGATGCAGGCGCTGGGCGTGCTGGCGGGCTCGGGCCTCGGCGACGACAAAACCTACGGCTACCTCATCATGGCGATAGACCCCGAGCGCATGCTGCCGGGCGATGAATTCCGCCAACACATGAGCGACATGCTCGCCAAGGTCAAAGCCGCGCCGCGCCAGCCGGGCGTGGATGAAATCCGCTTGCCGGGTGAGCGTTCGTTGCGCGAACGCGAGCGCAACTTGCGCGAGGGCATCGTGATCGACCGCAAAATTTACGAGTCACTGCTGGCGGTGTCGCCGGGGAAATTGCACGCGCTTTGATCGGTTAGCAGGGCTTCGACAAGCTCAGCCCGAACGGTGTAATGTATGTGGCAAAGATCATTTTATTGACTGCCTTACAACAGAGGATTCCATGAGATATGCATTTCGTTGGCGCACTATTGGACTGGCGTTGCTTTTGTGTAGCACCGCATTCAACGCGCGCGCGGCGGATTCCGCTGGCAACTACCCCAGCCGCCCCATCCGCTTTATCGCGCCCTTCGTCGCCGGCGGCCCCAGCGATCTGATGGCGCGGCTGCTTGGTCAGAAACTCAGCGAAAGCTGGGGCCAACCGGTCATCGTTGATAACCGCGGCAGCGCCGCCGGTATCGTCGGTTTTGAAATCGCGGCCAAGGCGCCGCCGGATGGTTACACGCTGCTGCTGGCCACCTCGGGCGGCCTGACCATCAACCCCGCCGTGTATATCAAGCTGCCGTACGATTCCATCACCGACTATCAGCCGATCACGCAGGTGACGGCGGGCGCGTATCTGATGGTGATTCACCCGGGCGTGCCGGCGAAATCGCTCTCCGAATTCATCGCGCACGCCAAAGCCCGCCCAGGGCAAATCAACTACGCCACCACCGGCACCAATAACCTGATCGCCGCCGAATTGCTTAACCACATGGCGGGCATCAAAATTATTCCCATCAGCTACAAGGGCACCGGGCAGGCGATCAACGCGGTGATGGGCAGCGAGGTGCAGTTGTTCGTGATCAGCCCGCTGGTTGGGCTGCCGCAAGTGCAAGCGGGCAAGTTGCGCGCACTGGGCGTCACCGGCTTAAAGCGCAGCCGGGGTATGCCGGACATTCCCGCCATCGCCGAGACTTTGCCGGGCTACGAGCAAATCGTCTGGCACGGCGTCATGGCTCCCGCCAAAACGCCCAAGCCCATCGCCGACAAACTCACCCGCGAATTCATCCGCATCATCAAGTTGCCCGATATCCACGAGCGTTTCAGCAGCCAGGGACTCGATCCGGTCGGTTCATCGCCCGAGGCGGTTACCGCGCTGATCAAGCAGGAAATCCAGCTCTACATCAGGATGGCGAAGCAGATCGGGCTGAAGCCGCAGTAGCTACGGCGCGCAGCGGCCTACTCAGGCCGGATATTCGCTTCTTTAACCACGACCATTCACTTGGAGATCCTAGCTGCCTTCGCGGGCCGGCCTTCTTCCGCCATTTCCTGATCCTCGCGATTCCTGATCATGTCTGGCGGCAGCGGCTTGCGGTGGCGCGGCTGAACGTGGCGCCTCCACACGTGGTTGCGGTTGAGGTGCGGCACGGGCGGCGCTTTCCGCACGCGGTGTCGTGGCGGGTGCCGCAACGGCGCGCCGGGCCGGCTGCTGTTCCACTTGCGCTTGGGGTGCAGGCGCTTGTAAACGAACCGCAGGTGGTGCTTCGCGCCGGACCTCGGGCGCGCGCACAGGTTCGGCCTGTGCTGGGGCCTCGCGGCGGTCAATCGTGCGGAATTCGCGGCGCGCCTCCCGTGGAGACTCGACACGATTTCCAAAGCCGTTTTCAACGGAACCGCTGTTTCGTCTGCCAGCGTCCACACGTGATTCTGTCGGGGTTTCGATCCGAGTCACGGCTTCCGGCCTCCGGCGTTCATCGCTGCGGGTTTCGACTGGCTGCCGTATGGCGCGCTGATTCGCTGCTGCCGCGCCCTCGTCGACACGCATCCTTGGTTCGCTGGCCACATTCCTGCCACTATCGAAAGTGCGTGCTTCTGGCAGGCTTGCGGTGCGCGTGGTCATCTGTGTCGTCGGCGAATTTTCGGTAGCAAATCGCGCGCTCACGCCGGGATCGCGGTACTGCGCGCCGCGGCGATGCGTCGGGTTATGCTGCCATACACCGGGCGCGGCATACGTGTTGCGTGTGTAAGCGTTATCGCGGCCCTGCCGGTTGATGCCCACCGACCAGTTGTAATAGTAGTTATTGACATAGGCCACGCGCGTATAACGGCGCAGCCAGTCAAATGCGCCGAAGAAAAATCCGTTGGCAACCCGGATACCGCTTCCCCATGACAAATAAAATCCCGGGTGCGGCGTATGGTGATCATACCAGGGCGACCAGTAGACCGGAGGAGACGGCCACCACCAGCCGCCGTAAACGACCAAGGGGTCATAGTACGGGACATAAACGATTTCTGGATGCATCGGCTCAACCACAATCGCTCCGCCCTGTGGCACGACGCGGATTTGGTCATCGGATCTGAAATTACCTGCCGCATAGGCGCGTTGCCGCAAGTGCTGAACCGTATCCATGACCTGCGGCTCCTGAGCGAGAAACGCATCGCCCAGACGTTCAGTCCAATCGGGTTTGGCATCCATCATGGCAAGGATTTGCGGGAACGCGACCAGCGACTTGACACTGGGGTCCCAGTCCTCCCGCGCGACGGCCCACACAGCCTGATCGCCGTGTAAGCCGGGGTCAGCCCGCGACCAACGCGCCGCCTGTGTCACTTCGAGCGGATACGTCGCAGCCATCAGTATCTGCGACAGCAACGAATCAGGATACAGCGCGATGGGCGCTAACATCTGATCAAGCTCCTGCTGCGCGAACGTCACCTGTGCATGGGCCGATAATTGTGGCGGGTGGTAGGTCTGCGCTGATACGATGGGTGCGTAAGCCAACGAAACCGCAATCGGCAACGCCAGCAGCGCGATGCCGGCCGAGTTAAATAGTGTAGATTTTTTCATCGTGCCACCTCGACTTTCATTCCACACGATTCGTGCGGCTAATCTTGCGGGGAAAACTCTTACATCTCTGTTCTTATAGACTGCGACGACCTTCCATAAGATTCCGCTATTGCGTAACAAGGTGTGACAGCCGTTACACAGTCCGAAGCTGATGGGAGCGATCGCAGTGACTCTAGGCAGAACAGCGTTCGACCAGACTCTTCGCCAGTCGAACGCCGGCCTACCTACGCGTTTCCGCGCGACCCGTGATGCCCCTTATGGCCGCCTTTGCCGTGACGCGACGACAACAGTCCGTCGGCGATCAGTTTTTGGTCGGGGTTCAGCGTGGCATACAGCGGCTTGCTCGCGGCAATCAACTCGTTCATGCCTTGCGCGCGTGCCGTCATCATGCGTTGCCGTCTTTCAAGGCGCTCAATAGCGCTCACTTTTTGCTGCTTTGAGCGATCCGCCATCTGCGTGCGTCTTTGCTGCACGCGCTTATCGGCTTCGCGTGCCTGCTTGCGTAGGGTGGCGGCGAAGGTTTCCCATTGCGGCTTCTGTGCATCCGTGATCTTCGGCGCCGTCTGAATAGAGGCAAGGCGCGCCTCGATTCGCTCGCTCGGCAACGCACGCTTTGCATGATGTTCCTGCTTTGCGTGGCTGGCGTGTGGGCCCTTCGTTTGCGGGGATGCCGTCTGCGCAATGGCCGCAGGCATCGCTGAAGCCAGGCTGACGATGAAAAGTGCAGCAATCAATTTCCTGTTCACTTGCGTCTCCTCGTAAGTTACTCAAACCCATGATGGGCTGGGGTCTTACATCCAGAACGGTAATGAACACGAGTGGGTTGGCCGCCAAAGTGTAAGAATGTATGTCGGCAGGGTGATGCGGCCACCCTTTCGCATCCAGCGAGCTTGCTGCCTGAACCTATTGCCTAACCTGCTGACTAATTTTCTTCGCCCGCCAAGATCACGACACCGCGAGAGCCTGCCTGCCCGTGCCAACGCTTCAAGTTATCCCCCACGAGCACAAAATCCGTCAGGCCCGGTATCGCATCGGGATCAATCAGGACGTGAAAGCCCTTTTTAATTTTCTCGCCCATGTCTTGCAGTGCCATCACCCAAAAGCTGGTGCCGATCAATGTAATCGTCAAAATCGAATTCCCTTCAACAGTGCGGGTGCTCGGTGCCGCCGGGCCGGTCGCGCAATCTCGTGCAGTGCTTCAATCTGTCTGGAACTTATGTAGCAACGCAGGGCCAGTGCAACTCCTCCCCCTTCAAGGGGGGGGCTGGGAGGGGGATTGGGTAATAGTGCTCCAATGTCACTTTGCCGACGCCCGTTCCTTGCCGACCATCCATAGAAACAGCCCTCTTATACAGCGAATGTATCGATCACGCGCTTGAATGTGGGCGGCATCGCTTGCAAGTGACGTTAAACTACCGCCATGACAACCCCCCTCGCCCCCCCAGACCTCGCGTCTGACGAAACTCCCATCATCAACGAACCCCGCCTGTGGGTGGACCGAGGATGGACCGCACGCGTCATTAAAAACAACGATGACGACGGCTGGGCAGTGGAAATGATTCTGGATGGCCAACCCGAACCCGCGCTGGTTGGCCCGTGGACCATGGGGCGCGATAAAAAGAATCCGAAACCGCTCGATGGCAACGCATTTAATACGCTGGTCAAAACCGCCTCTGAAGTGGTGCTCCGCCACGAGCAGTACCTGCAGGCCATGCTGCACAAAACTATCACCGTCATAGCGAACGATCAGCCCATCCGTGTAACACTGGACGTGGTGCCTGACGAAGACGAACCGCACGCACTGCTGAGCGCGCATGACCCGGATGGCGCACAACTGGCGCAGTTGATGGTGCGGCCAGACTTCAAATTAAACGCGACCAGCGCTGAGGCATGGATAGCCAGTGGGTACGGTAGGCCGAAGTGAAGGGCTGTCACAGTCTGCCGACTGGGTATCGTCACTGCCTGAAATGGAATGCCCGGATTCGGTCAAATCTGGACGGGGATGGTGGTTTTCAGGAATGACTGCTAATCGGCTCTATGTAAAGTTTTCCATAAGGCCGAAAAGCGGGAACATCAATGCATATTGCGGGAGGCGGCTACACAGCAAGCTGCCCTTCACGGCTACAAAGATCGAGTGAATTTTCCGGATTTACCGAATATCCAACCCCTTCAAATTCAAAAACCGCTACAACTGATCCGCCACCTGTACATTGTTCAGGTCGGAGAACATGAAGTGCGAGTTGCCAAAGAGGCCCACGTCGGGCAGGTGCCGTGCATCGCTGGCGACCTGCGCGAGGGGGCCGTTGAAAGTTTGGGCGATGCACAAGTCCATTACACCGCTTCCCACAGCCGGCGAATTGGTACCGCGTAAAAGCCATCGCCAAAGCTTGCGCTGATTTCACCATCATAGAGTACGATACCCTTGGTGAATCGCTTGCCGGCTGCCTGCTTTAACTTGTGCAGGCCGCGAAAATCGGCGTCGGTGACGGTTGCGGCTACCTTCACCTCAATACCGGCCAGCATCCCCGCGCCACGCTCCATGACGATATCGACTTCAACGCCATCGCGGTCGCGGAAATGAAAAAAAGACACAGGCTGCGGATACCAGCTTGCTTGACGCTTTAACTCCTGCAGGACGAAGGTTTCGAGCAGCGGGCCGAGGGATTCGCGATCCCGATGCAACTGCGGCGCATCCATTCCCAGCAAGGCGCAGGCGAGGCCGGTGTCTCCCATGTGCAGCTTGGGCGTTTTGACCAAGCGGCTCAGGTGGTTGCTGTGCCATGGCGGCAGGCGCTCCAGCAGAAACACCCGCTCCAGCAGCGTTACATAGTCGTGGATCGTCTGCCGCGTAAGCTGAAAAGGCCCGGCGAGATCGGCAACATTGAGCAGCCGCGCGGTGTAGCCCGCGGCCACGGCGAGTAATCGGGGCAGCGCATCCAGCGAGCGCAAGCGGGACAGATCGCGCACATCCCGTTGCACTTGGGTCTCGACGTAATCGCGGTACCACGCGGCGCGGCGCGGCGCCGCGCGCCTTGCCAGAGCGGCGGGATAGCCGCCCGCGAAGATACGCTCGGCCAACGCTGCGCCCAAGCGCTCGCTCACGCGCGTGCGGAAGGCGCCAGTGAAAAGCGCATCCAGAAACCCCGGCGGCTTGCCGGCCAATTCACACTGCGCCAGCGGATGCAGGCGCAGAATGCCCATGC
>CAWUUY010000256.1:0-4902 GCA_963924885.1 uncultured Burkholderiales bacterium
CGATTGAGTTCCGCCGCCAGCAGATTGCGCTCGGCATCGATCACTTCGAGTTGGCTGACCAGTCCGTTGTCGTAACGGATGCGCGCGAGTCGCAGCGTATCGCGCAGCGCCACGCCGCGCGCGGTTTCGGCCTCGAAAATCTCGCGCGAGCGCGTCTGCGCCGACAGCGCCTGACGCACTTCACGAAACGCTTCCAGCACCGTTTTTTGATACTGTGCAAGCGCCTGTTGTTCGCGCGCCTTGACCGCTTCGATTTCACTTTGCAGGCGCCCGGCCTGAAAGATCTGCTGCGCCAGCGCAAACGCCAGTTGCCAGATGGGCGCCGGGGCGGAAAACAAATCACCCAGTGCACCGCTTTCACTGCCGAGAGATCCCGTCAGCGCGATGCGCGGAAACAGCGCCGCGCGCGCCGCGCCGATGCGCGCGTTGGCGGCAATCAGGCGTTGCTCGGCCTGCACGATATCCGGGCGGCGCAACAGCAAATCCGATGGCAGGCCGTCGGGTGCTAGTGGCGCCACTGGTGGCGGCGATTCCCCGCGCTCGCTGCCCCGCGCCACGGTGGATTCGCTGATCGCGCGCGGGCTGCGCCCCAAGAGCACGGTGAGCGCCAGTTCTTCGGCGGTGCGGGCGCGCTCCAGCGCGGGGGCCTGCGCGCGCGCCGCCGCCACCTCGGCTTCCAGCTGGCGCAACTGAAAATCACCGGTGAGGCCCGCTGTGTTGCGTATGCGCTGAAGACGCAGATCATCTTCGCGCAGGCTCAACGAGCGGCGCGTGGCGGCGAGTTGTTCGTCCAGAGCGAGCAGCGTGTAATAGCCGCTCACCACGCTCGACGCGAGCGCAATGCGTATCGTCTCGCGCGCCGCCTGTGTGGCGAGCAGTTCCGCGCGCGCCGCATCGCCCGCGCCGCGCAGCCGCCCCCACAGATCGAGTTCGTAGGCGACATTGATTTGCGCGCGGTAACTGTTGCGCTCCAGCGCGTTCGCCGGCATCGACACCCCGTTGGAGCGCGTGCGGTCGCGCTGCGCGCTGGCATCGATCAAGGGAGCGCGTTGCGCATCGACGGCCTGCGCCAGCGCGCGCGCTTCGTCCACGCGTGCCGCCGCCACCGCGAGATCGCGGTTATGCGGCATCGCTTCATCCACCAGCGTATCAAGCGCCTTGTCGCCGTAGAGCGTCCACCAGCGCTCGCTTTGCACCACGCCGGGCACCACGCCCTTCTCCGCATCCGGCCACGCCGCAGGCAATTCTGTTGCTGGACGCTCATAGGCCGAATACGTTTTACACCCTGCCATTACGAATAAAAAGCTCAATAAAACCAAGTACTTATAATTCATGTCATTCACCCTTATTCACCCTTCGGAGGCGCTATCGGGTGATGATGCGCGGTGGGCGCGGCGCGTTGCGCCATCTCGCGATGGTGCTGCACTTCGTCCTCAATCTCTTTGGTCGAGCGCGTATCCGACAGCTTGCGATCGACAATCAATTTGTAAAACCACGGAATAAAGAAGATTGCAAGGAACGTCGCCGCCAGCATGCCCCCCATCACGCCGGTGCCGGCGGACAGCCGCGCGCCCGCGCCCGCGCCGGAAGCCAACGCCAGCGGCAGCACGCCGAGGATGAAGGCGAGTGAGGTGATCAGTATCGGTCGGAAGCGCAGGCGCGCCGCCTCGATGGCGGCGGCGGAGGTGGTGAAACCTTCGTGTTTTTTCAGCACAGCGTATTCGACGATCAGGATCGCGTTTTTCGCCGCGAGGCCTAGCAGCGTCACCAGCCCAATCTGAAAATACACATCGTTGGTAAACCCACGCAGCCACACCGCCGCCAACGCACCGAAGGTGCCGAACGGCAGCGCCAGCAGCACCGATATCGGCAGCGACCACTTGTCGTATTGCGCGGCGAGGATCAAAAACACCATCAGCGCCGCCAGACCCAGCGCTATCACCGAGGTGCCGCCGGAGCGTTTTTCCTGAAACGACGCGCCACCCCAGTCGAAGCTGAATTCCGGCGGCAGCGTTTCGCGAGCGATTTTTTCCATGCCGGCTATCGCCTCGCCGGAACTGTAGCCGGGTTTGGCGGAGCCGAATATTTTCACCGAGGGCAGGTTATTAAATCGATGCAGCGAATCCGGTCCCGACGAGAAACTCACCTTCGCCAGCGACGACAGCGGCACCATGTCGCCTTTCTCCGAACGCACGTACACCGCGCCGATGTCATCGGGCCGCTTGCGAAACGCCGGGTCGGCGGACATCAGCACTTGCCACGTACGGCCATACTTGTTGAAATCGTTGACGTAAAACGTGCCCAGCGTCGCCGACAACGTGCCGTACAGATTATCCAGCGACACGCCCGCCATTTTGGCTTTTTCGCGGTCGGTCTCGACATACAACTGCGGCGTATTGGCGCGCCACAACGTGTTGACCTGGCCGAACATCGGGTCTTTTGCCACGGCGCCGAGCAATTGTTGCGTCACCTCCGACAGTCGCGCGGCGCCGCCTTCGCCGCGATTCTGTAAATAAAACTCAAAGCCGCCAGCGTTGCCCAGGCCAAAAATCGGCGGCGGGCCGAAGGCCAGCACCAGGCCCTCCTTGAGGTGCCCGGTTTTCATGAAAAACTCGCCCACCAGTTGCGGCGTGGTTTGCTTGCGTTCATCCCAGTGCTTTTGCGTCACGAAAATAGTTGCGGCGCTGTTGCGGTAACTGCCGCCGAGGAAATCCAGGCCGGTGAACGCGATCGCGTTTTCATTGGCCGGATTGGACTTGATGATCTCGACCACTTCGTTTACCACCTTGTCGGTGCGCTCCAGCGTCGCGCCATCGGGCAAAAACACCGCCGCGATGTAATAACCCTGATCCTCGTCGGGCACCAGCGAGCCGGGTGTGGCGCGCCACATCCACGCCGTCATCGCCACCATGCCGGTAAACAGCAACAGCGCCACCGCGCCGCGGCGCAGCATCCACGTCACGCCATCGACGTAGCGCCCGGTGATGCGGTGAAACGCATCATTGAACCAGCGAAAAAAGCGGCCCGGTTTTTTGTGTTCACGCTTCAAAATCAGCACGCACAAACTGGGGGTCAGCGTCAGCGCCACTATCCCCGAGATGACGACCGCGATGGAAATCGTTACCGAGAACTGGCGATACAGTTCGCCGGTAAGCCCACCCAAAAACGCAATCGGCACGAACACCGCGCACAACGTCAACACAATAGCGATCACTGGCCCGGTGACTTCACGCATGGCTTTGATCGCCGCTTCGCGCGCGTCGACGTGCTCTTCGTGCATGATGCGTTCGACGTTTTCCAACACCACGATGGCGTCGTCCACCACGATGCCGATGGCGAGCACCATGCCGAACAAGGTGAGCGTGTTGATCGAGTAGCCCAGCAGCAGCAACCCGGCAAAAGTGCCGATCAACGACACCGGCACCGCCGCTAAAGGAATCAGCGTCGCGCGCCAGTTCTGCAAAAACAAAAAAACCACCAGAAACACCAGCGCCATCGCCTCGGCCAGCGTAATCACCACTTCGCGGATCGACACTTTTACAAAGCGCGTGGTGTCATACACCACCGAATGCTCAAAACCCTTGGGAAACCGCGCCGAGAGTTCGGTCATCACCGCGCCGACGCGCTCTGCCGTGGCCAGCGCGTTCGCGCCGGGCTGCAAAAATATGCCCGTCAGCGTGGCGGTTTTGCCATTGACGCGCCCCAGAAATTCGTAGTCCTTGGAACCCAGCTCGACGCGCGCCACATCTTTCAAGCGCAATATCGAACCGTCGGCATTGGCGCGCACCACGATGTTTTCGAACTCGGACACCTCGGTGAGACGCCCCTTGGTGGTGATGGTGTAGATCAGCTCCTGCGGGCCGCCGGTGGGCGACTGGCCGATTTTGCCAGCGGCGAACTGCGCGTTCTGTTCGTTCAGCGCCTGCACCAGATCAAACGGCGTCAACTTCAGTTGCGCGAGACGATCTGGGCGCACCCAGATACGCATGGCGTAATCTTTAGCGCCAAAAATCTGCACATTGGTAGTGCCGGGCACGCGCTTCAAGGCATCCAGCACGTTCAGCGTGACGTAGTTGGAGATAAACAAATCGTCGCGGCTGCCGTTGGGCGAGGTGAACGCGATCACCTGCAAAAACGACGACGAGCCTTTTTCGACGGTAACGCCCTGCCGGCGCACCTCCTGCGGCAGGCGCGGCTCGGCCTGTTTGACGCGGTTGTTGACGTTCAGCGCGGCCTTATCGACATCGGTGCCGATCTCGAACGTGACCTGAATTTCGACCACGCCGCTGGCGGCGGAAGTCGAGCTCATGTATAGCATGCTCTCCACGCCGTTGATCTGGTTTTCGAGCGGCGCGGCGACGGTTTGCTCCAGCACGGCGGCGGACGCACCCGGATACACCGCGCGCACGGTCACCACCGGCGGCGCGATTTCGGGATACTGCGCAATCGGCAGCACGCGGATCGCGGCAAGACCCGCGATCACAATGAAGATCGACAACACCGCCGCGAAAATCGGCCGGTCAATAAAGAAGCGTGACATCATGTTGTTCTCACGCCGTTATTTTTTGGCCGGCGCGGGCGCGGCCTTGCCTTCAGGCTTGGCGGGGTCGGTCACCTGCACCAGCGCGCCCGGCCCGATTTTCATCACGCCATCGACGATCACGCGTTCGCCCGCCTTAAGCCCGCTGTTAATCACCCAGCCATCGTCCACCCACGCGCCCACTTCCACCGGGCGCGCTTCGGCCTTGCTGTCGGCGCTGACCACGTAAACGAATTTGCCTTTCGGGCTTTCGAGTACCGCGCGTTGCGGCACCACGATCGCGTCGGGCCGCACCGCGCCATCGAGGATTAAACGCACAAACTCACCCGAACGTAGGGTATTGTTTTTATTACTAAATTCAG
>CAWUUY010000257.1:0-5892 GCA_963924885.1 uncultured Burkholderiales bacterium
CGTTGCGCTCCGGCGTGAGTATGCGTACCGGCTTGCCATTCAAAAACGCGGTGATGTTTTCCACTACGTCGTGATACGCCACTTCAAAAAATTCCTGCACATTATGCCCCTGATGCGGCATCAGCACGGCATTCGGCAGCGCGCGCAACGAGCTGTCATCCGGCAAAGGCTCGTGCGTAAACACATCCAACCCCGCGCCGGCGATACGTTGCTCGCGCAACGCCGCAATCAACGCGGGCTCATCGACAATCGCACCGCGCGCGGTGTTGACCAGAATCGCGGCAGGTTTCATCAACGCCAATTCGCGTGCACCGACCATGCCGCGCGTGCGCTCGCCCAGCACGAGGTGAACGCTCAACACGTCGCTTAACGCAAACAGTTCGTCTTTTTCCACCCGCCGCACGCCATGCTGCGCGGCGAATTCGGCGGTGAGATTCGCACTCCACGCGATCACTTCCATGCCGAACGCCTTCGCCACCGGCACCATGTAAAGCCCCTGCCGCCCCAGACCCAGCAGCCCAAGCGTGCGCCCGAACAGCGTGAACCCGGCGGTGTTCTGCCAGCCGCCGTGGCGCATCGCGTTCGCCTCGAATGGAATATGCCGCGCCACCGCCAGAATCAAACCCCACGCCAGCTCGGAAGTCGCCTTGCGATACGAACCACGCAGTTCGGTAAACGACACCACTATGCCGCGCTCCGTCGCCGCCACCACATCCAGCGTGCGGTTATACAGACCGGTGATCGCAATCATTTTCAGATTTGGCAGTTGCGCCAGCAACTCGCGCGAAATCGGCATACGCTCGCGCAGCGTGCAGATAATGTCGAACGGTTTCAAAACTGCCGCCGAATCGGCTGACCCAATCGCCTTGTCGAACACGGTGATGTCGCAAGTCTTGGCAATGCCTGACCAATCGGCGGAGACTTGCGAACGCCGCAGGTAGTCGTTGAGGATGGCGATTTTCATGGGGCGATTATAGGGCACGGACCGACTCCCAATACACCATGTTGCGCGTGCATAGCGCCTGCGCTAGCATGGTTGCGTTGCCTGTCTGCCGCACTGCGCACCCACACTCAAGATGTCCTGGAGCAAACATGACCATTTCCGTTTCATTAAACGTCAACCGCAAAGCGGTAAGCGCAGACATCGATCCGCGCACGCTGCTCGCGCAATTGCTGCGCGAACAATTACACCTCACCGGCACGCATATCGGCTGCGACACCGGCCAGTGCGGCGCGTGTACGGTGCATCTGGATGGCCGCGCGGTGAAAGCGTGCAATATTCTTGCAGCGCAGGTACAAGGCGCGAACATCACCACCATCGAAGGCATCAGCGCAGCCAATGGCGATTTGCATCCGATGCAGGAGGCGTTTCGCGAGCATCATGGTTTGCAATGCGGATTCTGCACGCCGGGAATGATCATGAACGCCATCGAGCTGGTGCAAAAACATCCGAACCCGAGTGAAGACACGGTGCGCGCAGAACTCGATGGCAATCTATGCCGCTGCACCGGCTATCACAACATCGTCAAAGCGGTTATCGCCGGCGCTGCCGGTATGAAAGGGTGATCCTATGAACGCTCCTTATATCGGTCAAAGCATCACGCGCAAGGAAGACCTGCGCTTCATCACCGGCGAAGGCAACTACACCGACGACGTATCGGTGGCGAATCAAACGCACGCTTACTTTCTGCGCTCGCCACACGCACACGCGAAAATCCGCGGCATTGATCTGTCCAAGGCCAAGGCCGCGCCCGGCGTGGTGGCTATTTTCACCGGCGACGATCTCGCTGCCGCCAAGGTCGGCGGCCTGCCCTGCGGCTGGTTGATTACCGATGTCAACGGCCAGCCGATGAAGGAACCGCCGCATCCGTGTCTGGCGCAAGGCAAAGTGCGGCATGTCGGCGATCAGGTCGCCGTAGTGATCGCCGAATCGCTGCATCAGGCCAAGGACGCTGCCGCGCTGGTCGAAGTCGATTACGAAACGCTGCCCGCCGTGGTCGGCGCCGCAGATGCGCGGAAGCCGGGCGCCGAGGTGGTACACGATGGCGTCACCGACAACACCTGCTACGTATGGTCCATCGGCGTGCAAGAAGCTGTGGATAAAGCCTTCGCCTCGGCCAAGCACGTGACCACGCTGGAGTTCGCCAACAACCGGCTGATTCCGAACGCGATTGAGCCACGCGCGGCACTCGCGGAATACTCACGCGGCGATGACGCCTACACGCTGCACGTCACCAGCCAGAATCCGCACGTCGAACGCCTGCTAATGACGGCCTTTGTGCTGGGCCTGCCCGAACACAAGGTGCGCGTCATCGCGCCCGATGTCGGCGGCGGTTTCGGCTCAAAAATTTATCTGTACGCCGAAGAGACCGTGATTACCTGGGCATCTAAGCGCGTGAACCGCCCGATCAAGTGGACCTGCGAACGCTCGGAGTCGTTTTTAACCGACGCGCACGGTCGCGATCACATCACCAAGGCCGAACTCGCGCTCGATAAAAACGGAAAATTTCTCGCCATGCGCGTGTTTACCACCGCCAACATGGGCGCGTATCTTTCGACGTTCGCCTCGTGCATCCCGACCATACTTTACGCGACGCTGCTCGCCGGGCAATACACCACGCCCGCGATTTACTGCGAGGTAACGGCGGTGTTCACCAACACCGCGCCGGTGGACGCCTATCGCGGCGCGGGCCGGCCCGAAGCCACTTATGTCGTCGAACGTCTGGTCGAAACCGCTGCGCGCGAAATGGGTATCTCGCCCGCCGAACTGCGGCGGCGCAATTTCATCACGCAGTTTCCGTATCAAACGCCGGTGGCACTGTGCTACGACACCGGCAATTACGATGCCACGCTCACCGCCGCGATGAAGCTCGCCGACGTCGATGGCTTTGAGGCGCGCCGCAAACAGGCGGCCGAGCGCGGCAAGCTGCGTGGTCTGGGTTACTCTACCTACATCGAAGCCTGCGGCCTTGCGCCGTCAAACATCGCCGGTGCGCTGGGCGCGCGCGCGGGTTTGTTCGAGGCCGGCGAAATCCGCTTCCACCCGACCGGCTCGGTGACCGTGTTCACCGGCTCGCACAGCCACGGCCAGGGCCACGAAACCACCTTCGCGCAAGTGGTGGCCGACAAACTCGGCATTCCGGTTGAAAACGTCGATGTGGTTCACGGCGACACCGGACGTATTCCGTTCGGCATGGGCACCTACGGCTCGCGCTCGATTGCGGTGGGCGGCTCGGCGATCATGAAAGCCATCGACAAGATCATCACCAAGGGCAAAAAAATCGCTGCGCACCTGCTTGAATCCACCGACGAGCAAATCGAATTCAAGGACGGCATTTTCAGCGTCGCCGGCACCGACAAACAAAAAACCATCGCCGAGGTGGCGTTTGCCGCTTACGTGCCGCACAACTACCCGCTCGACAAACTCGAACCGGGGTTGAACGAAACCGCATTTTACGACCCGACCAACTTCACCTACCCCGCCGGCAGCCACATCTGCGAAGTCGAAATTGATGCGGAAACCGGCGTCACCAAAATCGTCAACTTCACCGCCGTCGATGACTTCGGCAACATCATCAACCCGATGATCGTCGAAGGCCAGGTGCATGGCGGCCTCGCGCAAGGCATCGGCCAGGCACTGCTCGAAGGCTGCGTCTACGATCCGCAATCCGGCCAGTTGCTGACCGGCAGCTACATGGATTACGCCCTGCCACGCGCGGATGATCTGCCCTCGTTCAAGGTGGATACCAAGGTCACCGCATGCACGCACAACCCGCTGGGCGTCAAGGGCTGCGGCGAGGCCGGCGCCATCGGCGCGCCGCCCGCGGTGATTAACGCCATCACCGATGCGCTGGGAGTGAAGGATATTGCGATGCCGGCCACGTCCGAAAAAGTGTGGCGCGCGATCAACAGCAAAGGCCGCAAGGCCCGCTAAGTGGAATAAGGAGAAATCATGCACACCTTCGACTACCACCGCCCCGCCACGTTAAAAGACGCTGCGGCCCTGCTCAAGAAAAACGACAATGCGCGCATCCTCAGCGGCGGGCAAAGCCTGCTCCCCGCGCTGAAAATGCGCCTCGCGCAGGCACCCGCGCTGGTGGATGTGAACGCGCTCCCCGAACTGCGCGCGATCAAGCTCGAAGGCGCCGTGCTCACCATTGGAGCGGGCTTGCGTCATAGCGAAGTCGCCGCCGCCAAGGACGTGCTGATCAGCATACCGTCGCTTGCGCGCGTGGCCGCTGGCATCGGCGACCGGCAGGTGCGCAACATGGGCACGCTCGGCGGCTCGCTCGCCAACAACGACCCGGCGGCGGATTACCCGGCGGCGGTGCTGGGCCTCGGCGCCACGGTGCATACCAACAAGCGATCCATCGCGGCAGACAAGTTTTTCACCGGCCTGTTTGAGACGGCATTGAAGCCCGGCGAAATCATCGTGTCGGTCGAGTTCCCGCTGCCCAAGCGCGCGGCTTACGTGAAATTCAAAAACCCCGCGTCGCGTTTTGCACTTGTCGGTGTGATTGTCAGCGAAGGCGGCGGCCATGTGCGCGTGGTAGTCACCGGTGCGGGCAACAGTGGCGTGTTCCGCATGAAAGACATGGAGAAAAAACTCGGCGAAAAATTCGCGCCGGAGTCGATCGCCAGATCCAAAGTCGCAGCGAACAAACTGAATTCGGATTTACATGCCAGTGCGGAGTACCGCTCGCACCTGATTACCGTGATGGCGCAGCGGGCGGTGACGGCGGCTCTCACTGGAAATTAAAAAGTTGCTTAAGAACAAATACTTACGTATAAACGCTCGATAGACATTCGATCCCGATCAACACGCGGGCCGACCGCGCGTTATTAACTCGCTGGCGACTGACTACTGATTACGTACTACGGACGAGCTTGCGCTAAATTACAGCCAACTCAGCAAAAAAGAAAATTAAAATCATGGAATACGCATGGGCTGCACTGATCGGTTTCGCCGCAGGATTGATCGCCCGCGCATTGCATCCCGGTAAGGGTAATCTTGGCATTATCATGTCAGCGGTGCTGGGTATCGCTGGGTCATTCGGCGCAACCTTGCCTGGGCAGGCCCTCGGCTGATACAAGCAAGGCGAGAATGCCGGTTTTCTGATGTCGGTCGTTGGCGCTATCGTGTTGCTGGTCATCTACGGCCTTGTTGCCAAGAAAAAAGACAGCGCTTGCTTCACGTGAACCGTATTGTAATACTGACCATCACGGCCATTGTGACAAAGCGGATACACTGATGTTTGCCCTCAACCACGCCCATGTCTGCGCCACCCCTCGCGGCGGCGAATTGCTGGGATAGCCACATAGCCAGATCGAGCTCTACGAGGCCGTGAAACGCCAAATCCATCACCACCCGGCGCGCGGCGCTGGCCAGTGCCGCCTCGCTGATACCGCTGCCGGGGCTGGATATCGCGGTAGACATTGCTGCGGTGATGAGGCTCATCCCCGCGATCAACCGCGAGTTCGGCCTTGCGCCCGATCAGATCGAATTGCTCAGTCCCGGACGGCAATTGCTGGTGTACAAATCCATGGTCGCCATCGGCGGCGTGCTGGTCGGCAAACTGGTGACCAAGGAAATCGCCATCGAAGTGCTGAAAACCGTGGGCGTGCGCATGACCGCCAAACAGGTCGGCAAATACGTGCCCATCGCGGGTCAGGCGCTGTCGGTAGCGCTGGGTTTCGGCGCGATGAAATATGTCGGTCATCAACACATCAAGGATTGCCGGCGCGTGGTGGAATTCACTCTCTTGGGTGGCAAGATCTGACATCGGCCCGACGGCGGCCTGATATCATTGCGGCATGGCCGCTACCCTTTTCAGCCGTCTGTTCCGCAAAGTCGTGCCGCCGCCCAACGAGGCGGCGCGCGCGAGCCGACAT
>CAWUUY010000258.1:0-12059 GCA_963924885.1 uncultured Burkholderiales bacterium
CACGTGATCAATGCGCCGCGCGGGCGCGCCCGGCAAATGAACGCTGGCGCAGCCACCGCGCGCGGCGATTTACTGCTTTTTTTACATGCCGATTGCCAACTGCCGCCCGCGGCGGATCAGTTGATTGTCGATGGGCTTCACCGCGAGCGCAAAACCTGGGGCCGCTTTGATGTCACTATTACCGGCAAGCATCCGCTGCTGCGCGTGATAGGCGCGATGATGAGTTTTCGCTCGCGCGTGACGGGTGTCGCCACCGGCGATCAGGGCCTCTTCGTCACGCGCTCGTTGTTCGAAGCTGCCGGGTGTTATCCCGACATTGCACTGATGGAAGACATTGCGCTGACCAAAACACTCAAGGCGTTCGGCAAGCCGCTGGCGTTGCGCCACCGCGTCGCCACCTCCGGTCGCCGCTGGGAAAAACACGGCGTGTGGCGCACGATTTTCCTGATGTGGCGGCTGCGGTTGCAATACTGGCTGGGCGCCGACCCGAACAAACTCGCAGGCCGCTATGTCGCCCACAAGCTGTGATGCGCTGACCCTCGTGTTCGCCAAGGCGCCGCGCGCGGGCGAGGTCAAGACGCGCCTGATTCCGCTGCTGGGCGCGGAGGGAGCGGCGGCGCTGCATCGCCAGTTGCTGCACCGAGCACTCGTCACCGCCACCCACGCCGGACTCGGCCCGGTGGAGCTGTACTGCGCGCCCGATACCGAAGACCCCTTCCTGCAAGAATGCGGTCGCCGCTTCGGCGTGGCGCTCGCGCCGCAGCGCGACCACGATCTCGGTGCGCGCATGTGCCATGCGTTCGAGGAAGCGCTGGCGCGCCACGCGCGCGTGATCCTCATCGGCACGGATTGCCCAGTGCTCACCGAACAACACCTGCGCCACGCACACGCGGCCTTGGCCGACGGTAACGATGCCGTGCTGATACCCGCCGAAGACGGCGGCTATGCGTTGATCGGCCTCGCGCAATGCGACTCGCGCCTGTTTGACGGCATCGCGTGGGGCGGCGACACGGTGCTCGCCGCTACGCGCGAACGGCTGCAGTCGCTCGGCTGGCGCTGGCACGAGCTGGAAACGCTGTGGGACATCGACCGCCCGGAAGACTACCGGCGCTGGTCGGAACTGACCCTCCTCGATGCCAACAACACGCTGGCTTAAGTGCATGGTCACGCTAGCGGCTGTCGGCGCGACGACCGTGGCATGGACACAAGGGGAGATGATTCCCGCAGGCATTTTTTCGGTGCTCAAGCCTGGCGCGGCCCCGCCCGAACCATGGAAACCGCTGGGCGTGTCCGGCGCCAAAAATCTCACACGCTACACGCTGGTGGACGACGGCGGTGTGACGGTGGTACGCGCGGATTCCAGCGCCGCTGCTTCGGGCTTAAGCCGCGCCATAAGCGTGAATCCCGCCGAGTTTTCCACCCTCAAATGGCGCTGGAAAATATCCAACACCCTGAAGAACAGCGATATCCGCACCCGCGAAGGCGACGACTACCCGGCGCGCGTGTATGTGATGTTCGACTACCCGCTGGAAAAACTATCGTTCACGCAACGCACCAAAATTCGGCTCGCGCGCGTGCTGCATGACCCGAGTCTGCCGACAGCGACGCTATGTTACCTGTGGGACGGCAAGGCGCCCGCGGGAACCATCGTCACCAGCAGTTACACCGATCTCGTGCGCATGGTCGTCGTCGAAAGCGGCGCATCCCGCGTTAACCAGTGGCTCATGGTGGAGCGCGATGTGGCGGCGGATTTCAAGGCGGCGTTCGGCGAGGATGCGCCACGCATCACCGGCATTGCCATCGCCACCGACACGGATAACACCGGCGAATCAGCCGTAGCACACTACGGCGATATTTCTTTTTATAAACATAAGGTTATAAAGTGAACCTGGATTGGTCGTTGCTTTTTACAGGGACTTGGGGAAGAATAGCCCCTCTTTTCGGCCTAAAAGTCTTGAAAATCAGTCCCTTAGACAGAATATACTGATCCTCTTTACCTCAACGCCGGCCCCAATTCCCCTCCCCCTCCTTCTGCATGTCTGATCTTTCCAGCGCCGCCGTTCTGGCCAAGACCACCACGTCGCAACTGCCCGTCGATTGGTACTTCGATCCGCGCATTTACGAACTCGAAAAACGCCTGCTGTTTGATGCCGGCCCCAACTACACCGGCCATGAGCTGCTGACGCCCAACGCTGGCGACTATCACGCGCTGTCGTGGGCCAACGACGCCAAGGCGCTGGTGCGTAACGCGGATGGCGTGTCGCTGCTCGGCAATATCTGCCGCCACCGTCAGGCGATCATGCTGCAAGGCCGCGGCAATGCGAAAAACATCGTGTGTCCGCTGCACCGCTGGACCTATGGCCTTGATGGCAAATTAATCGGCGCGCCGCAGTTTCCGCAAAACCCCTGCCTCGATCTCCCGCGTACCCCGCTGCAAAACTGGAATGGCCTGTTGTTCGCGGGCCAACGCGACATCGCGCGCGATCTCGGCACGTTGGGCGTGGCTAAAAAACTCGATTTCGACGGCTTCATGTTCGACCGCGTGGAGACGGAGGAATACGCCTGCAACTGGAAAACCTTCATCGAAGTTTACCTCGAGGATTATCACGTCGAGCCGTTTCATCCGGGCTTGAGCGGCTTCGTCAACGTAGCGGATCTGCAATGGGAATTCGGCGCGTGGCACAGCGTGCAAACCTGCGGCGTCAAGCGCGGCCTTGCCAAACCCGGCAGCGATATCTACCGGCGCTGGCACGAGCAACTGATGCGTCACGACGAAGGCAAACTGCCGGCGCACGGCGCGATCTGGCTGACGTACTTTCCGGCGCTGATGGTGGAGTGGTATCCGCATGTGCTGGTGGTGAGCAACATCATTCCGCGCGGGCCCGAAGCCTGCACCAATGTGGTGGAGTTTTACTACCCCGAAGACATCGCGCTGTTTGAGCGCGAGTTCATCGCCGCCGAGCAAGCCGCCTATCGCGAAACCGCCGTCGAAGACCGTGAAATCATTGACCGCATGACCGCAGGCCGCAAGGCGCTGTACGAACAAGGCGTGAGCGACGCCGGCCCCTACCAATCACCTCTGGAAGACGGCATGCAGCACTTTCACGAATTTTTTCGGCGCGAAATCGGGCCGCATCTCGATCCATAAGTTTAGGCTACGAAAAAAATAAATGTCCAATAAAAACAAATAGTTATGAGCGGCATGGAGTTATCCCCTGCCGCTTTTTTTGCGCCGCTTACTTTGCAACATAATTTATTTCGATTACCGTTGCTTCCCCGCGCCACCTTGCCACAGGATTTATCGATGAGCTTCTCCACACTGATTTCGGCCCCCGATCTCGCCTCGCATCTCGCCGACGCCGGCTGGATCGTGTGCGATTGCCGGCACGACCTGACGAAGTACGAAGCGGGACGCAGTGCTTACGCGACATCGCACATTCCCGGCGCGCGCTTTTTGCATCTGGATGAAGACCTCTCCGGCCCCAAGACCGGCATCAACGGTCGTCACCCGCTGCCGCACCCAATCACGTTTACGCTGCGGCTGGCGGCGCTGGGCATCGACAACACCAAGCAGGTCATCGCGTACGACGATTCCGGCGGCGTTTACGCCTCGCGCCTGTGGTGGATGCTGCGCTGGGTAGGGCACACCAAGGCTGCGGTGCTCGACGGCGGCTTCGATGCCTGGGTGAAGGCCGGGCGACCCGTTAGCGCCGAACTGCCGGTGTTCAAGCCGGCCACCTACAACCCGAATCCAAATCCGCAATTCGCGGCGACCAGCAATGAAGTGGCGGCCAATCTCGACCACAAAAAACTGCGCGTGATGGATGCACGCAGCCCCGACCGTTTTCGCGGCGAAAACGAAACGCTGGATCCGGTGGCCGGCCACATTCCCGGTGCGATCAACCGGTTTTTCAAAAACAATCTCGCGGAAACCGGCTGCTTCAAACCCGCAGCGGATTTACGCGCGGAATTCTCCTCGGTGCTGAACGCCCACGCGCCCACCAGCGTGGTGCATCAGTGCGGCTCCGGCGTTAGCGCCTGCCACAACCTGCTGGCGATGGAAGTCGCGGGCCTGCCCGGCTCGAAGCTCTATCCCGGCTCGTGGAGCGAGTGGGTGAGCGACCGCAAGCGTCCGGTGGTTATCGGCGCTTAACACCATCCCCGCTCACTCGTATGCGCGTCCTGCTCGCCGACGCGATTCTGGTCGTGCATTTTCTGTTCGTGCTGTTCGTCGTCGGCGGACTGCTGCTGACGTGGATCGGCACGTGGCGCGGCTGGCAGTGGATACGCAGCCTTACATTTCGCATCGCGCATGTGATCACGATTGTGCTCGTCGCCGGCGAATCGCTGCTCGGCATCGTGTGCCCGCTCACCGAGTGGGAGGACGCATTGCGCGGCGTCGCCGGCGACAAAAGTTTTATCGCGCGCTGGGTGCATCAACTGATGTTTTTCAGCGCGCCGGAATGGGTGTTTACCGTGCTTTATGTGGCGTTCGCGTTGGTGGTCGTGGCGACCTTCTGGCTGGTACCGCCGAAGCGCGGCAAACCGTCAAAATAAAAACAAATACTTACATCAGAGAGTCCGCCCAGATATTCTTCGCCCAGCCCCACGCATACGCGCCTTCGAGCTCACTCGGTTTATCCGATAAGCCGCCCGAACCTTTTACCACCATCATGCTCTTGTCCGCCTCGCTGTAGGCATGCACCGACGCGACGTGGATCACATTCTTCGCATCGACGAAGCTGTAGCAGGTGTTCATCATCATGGGATTCGCATTCACCGGCTGGCTTTTCATCAGCGCAATCACCGCCGCCGCGCACACTTTCGCGTGTTGGTTGGCCATGCTGGCCGATTTGGGCATGGCCGCCGCCGCGAGCGTGGCGTCGCCCAGCACGTGTATGCCCTTCACCGCCGTTGATTCGCAGGTCAGCCAATCGACGCCGCACCAGCGATTGTTCGCGGTAATCAGCCCCGCCTGCTGCGCGATGTCGCCCGCGCGCTGCGGCGGCACGACGTTGAGCACATCGCCTTTGACATCGCCGAATTGCAGCTTGATGGTCATACCCTTGACATCGACATCGGTGATTTCACTGTTGCCGCGATAATCGATCATGTCTTTGTAAATGCCCTTCCATGCACCGCGAAACAGGCCTGCCTTGGAAACCAGGTCGGGATTGGAATCAAGCACAATGATTTTGGATTTTGGCTTGGCGCGAGTGAAATAATCCGCCACCTGGCAGATGCGCTCGTACGGCCCCGGCGGGCAACGATAAGGCGCCAGCGGGATGTGCATCACGAACACACCGCCATCGCGCATCGATTCGAGTTGTTTTTTCAACGTGAGCGTCTGCGGCCCGGCCTTCCACGCATGTGGCACCTGCATCTGCGCGGCGGCGTTGTTCAGGCCCGGAATCGTGTGGTATAAAAAATCCACGCCCGGCGACACGATCAGCCGGTCATAGCTGAGTGTGTTGCCGCCCGCCAGCCGCACGGTTTTAGCGGCAGGATCGATGGCCACCGCGTTGTCGCGCACGACGTTGATGCCGCGTTTGGCCAGTCCCGAATAGCCAGTGGTAATCTGCTCCATGGTCGCGTTGCCCGCGAGCACCAGATTACTGATCGGGCACGACACAAAATTCGCTTCGCGCTCGACCACGGTCACGTCGATGTCGGGGGACCACATTTTGATGTACTTCGCCGCCGTGCCGCCGCCCATGCCGCCGCCGATCACCACCACGCGCCCGGCCCCGCCGCCCGTGGTGGCGCAACCCGCCAGCGCCAGCGCGCTCGAAGCGGCGCCCCACTGCACGAATTCACGTCTTGATATGGTCATTATTTTTCTCCTGGACTCAGGGTTTGACGGAGGCGAAGTAGCCCGCGATCTGCTCAAGCTGCACGTCGGTGTAACCCTTGGCGTGCTGATGCATGATGGTGGCCGGACGTTTGCCTGATTTGAAGTCGAGCAACTGCTGATACAGCGACGCCTTGCTCTGTCCGGCAATGCTCGGCGGCACACCGCCGACGCTGCGCCCGTCGGTGCCATGACAGGTGGTGCAGGTGGCCGCCAATGCGCGCGCGGCATTGGGATCCTGCGCCTGCGCGGGAATGGAGGCCCCGGCAAGCAACGCAACCGCACAACCCGCGCGTAACCATGATTTGCTCATAACTCCTCCTTTATTTTGACGATCCGCGCCATAGTATAGCAATCCGCGCCGCCCAATGAAAAACCCCGGCATCACCGGGGTTTTTCATCGGGGCCGGCAAGACGCCGGTTATTCGACGACAGTGGCTTCCGGCTTTTTCTCTTCGGCGAACACCAGTTTTACCTTGTCGTCGGCATCGAGATCCACCGTCACTTTGCCGCCGCCGGCCAGCTTGCCGAACAACAGCTCGTCGGCCAGCGCGGCGCGGATGGTGTCCTGGATCAAGCGCGCCATCGGGCGCGCGCCCATCGCCGGGTCGAAGCCTTTTTTCGCCAGGTAATCCTTCAACGGTTGCGTAAAGGTGATATCGACTTTTTTCTCGTGCAACTGATCTTCGAGCTGCATCAGAAATTTATCCACCACGCGCAGAATCACTTCGCGGTCCAGCGCAGCAAATGAAATGGTCGCATCCAGCCGGTTACGAAACTCCGGCGTGAACAGACGCTTGATCTCTACCATCTCATCGCCCACCTGCTTGCTGGGCGCAAAGCCCATGCTGGTTTTCGACAACTCGGCGGCGCCGGCGTTGGTGGTCATGATAATCACCACGTTACGAAAATCCGCCTTGCGCCCGTTGTTGTCGGTGAGCGTGCCATGATCCATCACCTGCAACAGGATGTTGAAAATATCCGGATGCGCTTTTTCGATTTCGTCGAGCAGCAGCACCGAATACGGCTGCTTGGTGATAGCTTCCGTCAACAAGCCGCCCTGGTCGAAACCGACGTATCCCGGCGGCGCGCCGATCAGGCGCGATACCGCGTGCCGCTCCATGTACTCCGACATATCGAAGCGTAACAACTCAACACCCATCACGTAGGCCAACTGCTTGGCGACCTCGGTCTTGCCCACGCCGGTGGGGCCAGAGAATAAAAAGCTGCCGATGGGCTTGATCGGATTACCCAAGCCGCTGCGCGCCATTTTTATGGCAGTCGTTAAAGCCTCGATGGCCTTGTCCTGACCGAACACCACGGATTTCAGGTCGCGAGCCAGCGTCTTCAGTGAATTGCGGTCATCAGTCGATACCGTTTGCGGCGGGATGCGCGTGATCTTCGCCACAACTTCCTCGATCTCGTGCTTGCTGATGACTTTTTTCTGTTTCGATTTCGGCAGTATGCGTTGCGCGGCGCCGGCTTCGTCGATCACGTCGATCGCCTTGTCGGGCAGATGCCGGTCATTAATGTAACGCGCGGCCAATTCGGCGGCGGCGGTCAGGGCCGCAGCCATGTATTTGACGCCGTGATGCTCCTCGAAGCGCGACTTGAGGCCCTTGAGTATTTGCACGGTTTCTTCGACCGACGGCTCCAGCACGTCGATTTTCTGAAAGCGCCGCGACAAAGCGTGATCTTTTTCGAACACACCGCGAAACTCGGTGTACGTCGTGGCCCCGATGCATTTCAGTTGGCCGTTCGACAGCGCCGGCTTCAACAGATTGGAGGCATCCAGCGTGCCACCCGATGCCGCGCCCGCGCCGATCAACGTGTGAATCTCGTCAATAAACAGAATCGCGTGCGGGTTTTCCTGCAACTGTTTCAGCACCGCTTTCAGGCGCTGCTCGAAGTCACCGCGATATTTGGTGCCCGCCAGCAATGCGCCCATGTCAAGCGCGTAGACCGTGCTCTTTTGCAGTATGTCGGGCACCTCCTCGTCAACAATACGCTTCGCCAGTCCCTCGGCAATCGCGGTTTTGCCCACGCCCGCCTCGCCCACCAGCAGCGGATTATTCTTACGGCGGCGGCACAAAATCTGAATCGCGCGCTCGAGCTCTTTGTCACGCCCGATCAACGGGTCTATCTTGCCCTGCTGCGCAAGCACATTGAGATTCTGCGTGTAGTTTTCCAAAGCGCCGGCTGCCGCCGGGGCTTCCTGCTCGGCCTCGGCCTCGTTTTCAGTCTTGGCGGGCGTGGCCTGCTGCGTTTTGCTGATGCCGTGGGAAATGAAATTCACCACGTCCAGCCGGGTGATGCCCTTTTGATTGAGGAAATAAACCGCGTGCGAATCTTTTTCGCCGAAAATCGCCACCAGCACGTTGGCGCCAGTCACCTCTTTTTTGCCGGAGGACTGCACGTGCAGAATGGCGCGCTGAATCACCCGCTGGAAGCCCAGCGTGGGCTGGGTGTCCACCTCGTCGCCCGCGAGTATCGGCGTGTGCTCGGTGACGAACTCCGCGAGTTGCTTGCGCAGGTCGTCCACATCGGCGGCGCAGGCTTTCAGCACCTCCGAAGCCGACGGGTTATCCACCAGCGCCAGCAGCAAATGCTCCACGGTAATGAACTCGTGGCGCTTCTGGCGGGCCTCCATGAAGGCCATGTGCAGGCTGACTTCCAATTCCTGAGCAATCATCGGGGTCCTTTAAAGACTTCTGAAAACACGTTTACGGAGACGTTCAATTTTCTTCCATCAAACACTGTAACGGATGCTGGTACTGTTTGGCGTACGAGCGCACCTGATCGACCTTGGTCGCGGCCACATCCTTGGAATAGACGCCGCACACGCCCATGCCTTCCCGATGCACTTTGAGCATGACCGCCGTCGCTTTCTCCTGGTTCAGGGAAAAAAACTTCTGCAGAACGATCACCACGAAATCCATCGGGGTGTAGTCATCGTTCAGGATCATGACCTTGAACATAGGTGGAGGTTTGGTCTTGACCCGCTTAACCTCCAGTACCGTGTCATCGCGTTGTTTGCCTGCCATGGTTAAACATAACTCAAAAGTGCGCTGGGTACAACCGACAATAAAAGGGATAAATCCGCGCGTTGACTTCTATTTTGGACGCAATCCTGCAAAATTCAAGTGCAGAATACACAATTATTCCATCCTTTGTTATCGGCTAATTTGGTGTATGCTTTACATCCCCTTGCGGTGGCATTAGCCGGTTTCCCGGCATGCGGGCGGGTGTTTGGCGACAAACGCGATTCAGGCGTGATCACTATTCAGGAAGGGAAACACACATGGCAACCGGCACGGCGTAGTGGTTCAACGACGCCAAAGGCTATGGCTTCATCACCCCGGACGATGGATGTGAATACCTTTTTGCCCACTTTTCGGCAATTCAAATGAACGGTTTCAAAACGCTCAAGGAAGGCCAGAAAGTGTTGTTCGACGTCACGCAGGGATCCAAGGGCAAGCAAGCTTCAAACATTCAGGCGGCTTGATCGCCCCGCGCGCAGCCGACTTACCGTAGGTTCGGCGCCACGCCCGCGGAGGCTACGCGTGGCCGAATACCTCCACGACCGAAAACGCCGCGTATACATAGGCCGCGTTCCGCTCAAGTATCGTCTTGGGCCTCAATACAAGCTGGTACGCGCCATCCCGCATTCGCACGTTTTGCAAGCCGACAACCAGGCCTCGCTCCACCAGCAACTCGACTTCGCGCTGGTCAGCAGCATCAGCGCTGAGCAAAATGGCGTTCCCCGCCGTATCCCCGTCCGCAGGTGCGGACTGGCCTTCCAGTTGTATCTGCACAGTCGTCGCATGGCGGCTCAACAATTGAATGCCGACGCTCTGCTGTCCGCCCTGTATGAGCGTCACCCGCCGCACCACGCCCACTTGCCAGTGGTGGGTGGCTTGATCTTCCACGCTCACCAGACTGCCCACCTCCACCCAACCGCCCGCCACGATGGGTATCACCACACCGTAGCCGCCTTCGATCACGTCTTCGATGATCCAGCTTTCCGCATTGGGCAAGCTGGTGAAGTCCAGAGAATCCCCGCCCACGATACCGAGCCGCTGAAGGATGCCTTGAAATCCCGGCACTACATTCAGGCGCGCGGTGTGTTTACGCCGCTCGTTACGCCGCGCCTGCGTTTTGCCCCTCCAATCTCGCGACACGTGCCGCACGACGGACCTGAACAACACCGGATCGACCTTGCCCGCAGCCTTTAACCATGCCGGCAATTGACGCGTCATCTCCAACTGCTTCAGTGTTTTTTCCAGCGCGCTCACCGCCAAACCTGCGCCGAAATATCGTGCATCAGCGCCCGGCCCCGGCGTGCGGGTGGTGCGGGCAGGCGCCATCGGGTGCCGCAGATCAAACCAGTGCGTGTGTTCGGATGTGGCCACCTTCGATATCACAAACATCCCCGCGAACTGACTGAATACGACCACCGCGAGGTCTTGCCCGCGCGGCTGAAAGTTCTCGCACGACAGCGACGATTGCATTAAGGACTTGAGAAACTCGCGTTTCATGCTGGTCGTCTCGCCCGAGAAGATCTCTACTTCTTCGTCAACATCACTGGTTTCGACAAAAAAATACAGATCCGCCAGCCGCACCCACAGGTCAGCGGGGGGCGTCATGTAACGTATGCGCGTCCATTGCATCTGGCGCCGCAGGGCGCGCGCCAGCGCCACGGTCACCTTATCGCGAAAATCCTCCGCGTTCCCTGGATCCTCCGCATACCGCTGCACGCATCGGACGTAAGCCGTGGCCAACTCGCTCCAGTAACCGTAGGTGCCATCCCATAATCGTGTTTCGCGCTGTTTCTTCTGCCGCGGCGTATCCAGATACTCGGTCAGCAGCATGTGCGTGTACGATACCGCCACGCCGTCCAGAATCTCGATCTCCGCATAACGCTCGGACAGCGCCATGCTGTCCGCGTTATTCAGATTCTCCAGCGCGGCAGTGATGTCCTTCACCGCGATCACCGTGTTGTCCGGCGGCAATGCCGCCACCACCTCGCGCGCGCGATACGATCAACATGCCACTACCGCTCACGTCCTGCACTAGGCACTTCAGCGTTTGTTGACCATCGCTGATGGTGCCCCGCTATGAAACCGGCAGGCGCATGGAATGCCGCATATGCGTATCGCTCACTATTTCCCCCTTCGAGGTTGCTGATTGAATCCACGTTTCTGAATGATGTGGTCTTTGTTCTTGTATTGGAAATGTAGGCGAAGCCTCACACTAACGCCGTGAACTAATTCACGGAAAGCAGCATAACTATGTGAATTCTATGTAAATTCTTCGTAGAGCCCATGGCGACGAGGCGACGTCACCCACCCCTCCGCGTAGACCACTTTACGAACGGAAAACCGGGGCATTTATACGAAATTCAATAAATGAGATAATTCTGCCACGCACCATTGGGGAAAGCGCGGCTGTTCGCTCCGAACCGTCCCCACCTGAACAACCCACCCGGACGCCCCGGCTGATCGCCTCGTCACACCGACGGCCTTTTTACCCAACTGTCACTTTCCATTTTTCAACGGAGACCCAGCACCATGACCGCAAATCTCGACCTTTTCAAAATCGCCAAAGAAGAACAAGAAGGTGATCTGTTCAAGTACCTGGACAGTATTTTCAATCGCTCCAAGACCCAGCCCACTGGCATCAGCGACGCCATCATCTGGGAAGGCGGCAGCACTGCCGGCGGCGTCAAGCCCGTCGCGCATGCATTGACCGACACCTTTGCGCTGAACGGCACCATCATGGCACTGGACGTGCTGGGCCTGCCGTTCCTGGGCGTACCGATGATGGCGCAGTTCCGTCACGACACGAAGTTAAAATCGCTGGAGTGGTTCGGCAAGATGGATTACACCTGTCTCAAGTGGTCCACCGCGGGCGACTTCATGGTCAACGACGGCGGCAAAAAAGTGGTGGTGGCCGGCAAATCCGCCAATGCCCCGCTGCGCACGGCTGCCGGCGTGTATTGCAATGTGCGCCCGTATGGCTCGATCACGAACGTGCGTTTCATGCCCGGCCTGCCGTACTCGCAGGACAACAAGAAATTCGTCGTTGAAAAAGCCACCGGCAACATCCATTCCGAAATGAACACCCCGGGCATCCGCATGGCCTATGCCGCCCGCCTGTTCCTGAAGATGGTGCACGAAACCGGGCAGATCGGCCGTGTCGCCACCAA
>CAWUUY010000259.1:0-2857 GCA_963924885.1 uncultured Burkholderiales bacterium
TTCATGATGGGGTTATTGTTTGAGTTGGCGGGAGCGCGCAGATTAACAGTACTCGCAAGCGCATGGCAGGGGGCCGCCGCCCTTGCGGGCCTCGTTTTGCATGAGGAAAAATATTATTTAAAAACAAATAGTTACGACACACGGTCATTCAGTAACGCCATGCCACGTCTGCTAGAATGCCTCGCATCGTTCACTGTTTTCCAAGCCGCCCCGCCATGAAAACTCGTGTCCCTCATGTAATTCTGTCGCTCGCCAGCGCGCTGATATTGTCCCAGGCCCACGCACAGCGCGCCGACGACGTACGCGGCTATCCGTCGCGCCCGGTACGCATGGTGATCGGCTTCACGCCGGGCGGACAACCCGACATCGCCGCGCGTTTGATCGCGCCCAAGTTGAGCGATGCGCTCGGCCAGCAAGTGGTGATCGACAATCGCCCCGGCGCGGGCGGGGTGGTGGGCACCAAAATCGTCACCGACGCCACGCCTGACGGCCACACGCTGCTCACCTCGTCGTCGTCGATCGCGATCTCGCCGTCGATCTACGCCAAGCTGCCGTTCGATACCGTCAAGGATCTCGCCGGCATATCGATGAGCTACACCGCCGCGTATGTGCTGGCGATCACGCCGTCGCTCGGCGTCAAAAACCTGCAAGAGTTTGTCGCGTTAGCCAAAGCCAAACCCGGACAACTCAACTATTCCTCGGCGGGCAACGGCAGCGGCATGCATTTCGCCGGTGAAATCGTCAAACAGACAATGAATATCGACATCGTGCATGTGCCCTACAAGGGCGTGCCCGAAGCCATCACCGACACCATCGGCGGGCGTGTGCAGTTCACCATGGCGCCGCTGGGCGCGACGGTGAGCTTGATCCGCGATGGCCGGCTGCGCCCACTGGCCGTCACCACGCCCAAGCGTGTGCCCGTGCATCCCGATCTGCCGACGGTAGCGGAGCTGGGTTACCCCGGTTTTCGCTGGGATTCGTGGGCGGGCATCTTCGCGCCGGCGAAAACGCCGCGCGCCGTCGTCGCCAAATTAAACCGCGAAATCGTGCGCGTGCTGAACGAGCCGGAGATTAACAACCGCATGGGCGCCATCGGCATGGAAGCCGCACCCACCACGCCGGAACAACTCGACAAGTTTTTAGTCGATCAGATTGCGCTGGTCAGCCAACTGGCGAAGAAGGCGGGCATTGTTGCGCGGTAGGGTTGCACACCCTCACTCCGTCTTAATCCCCGCCGCCTTCATCAGCGGCCACCATTTGTTGATCTCCGCCTTGTGAAACCGGGCGAGCGCCTGCTGCGTCTGCTCCTCGCGCGGCGGAATCTCCTGCCCCAGATCGGCGAAGCGTTTGCGCACGGTGTCGTCGGCCAGCGTTTCGACGATGCCGGCGTTGAGCTTCACGTTGATGTCGCGCGGCGTTTTCGCCGGCAGCCAGATGGCGTGCCACACCGTGGTGTACAACCCCGGCATGCCCGCTTCGTCGGTGGTGGGTATCTCGGGTGCGGCGGCCTGACGCTTGTTGGTGGTGACCATGTAGGCGCGCAGCCGCCCCGAGCGCACGTGTTCGATCGCGCCGGAAATCTGCGTCATGTAAAGATCAATCTCGCCCGCGAGCAGCGCCTGCACCGCCGGGCCTCCGCCGCGATACGGCACAAACTCCATTTTCACGCCGACGCGATTCAGAAAATACAGCCCACCGATGTGCGATGAACTGCCGATACCGCCAGTGCCGATTTGTATCTTGCCCTGATTGGCCTTGATCCACGGCACCAGCTCTTTCAGATTCGCCGCGGGCACCACGCTGCGCGTAATCAGCATCTGCGGATTGGTCGCGATCATCGCCACCGGTTGCAGGTCTTTCAGCAAATCATAGTTGAGCTTGTAGTAGCCGCCGTTGACCACGTGCGTGCCCCAGTGCCCGATGCTCACCGTGTAGCCGTCGGGCGGCGCGCGCACCACGCGCGCGACACCGATACTGCCGCCAGCGCCGGTGACGTTTTCCACGATGATGGTTTGGCCGAAAAACCGGCGCATTGGTTCGCTCATCAGGCGCGCCAGCGTGTCGGTGGGGCCGCCCGCCGAGAAGGGCACCACGAGGGTGATCTGTCGCGAGGGCCAAGGCTGAGTAAAGCCGGTTGAAGTCATGCCGAAGGTTGCCGCCACTGCACAAACCCAAAGTACAACGGGGTGCGTTTTCATATTGCCCTCCTTCCGGTTGACTGCCGTTACGGTTACTGCGCGCCTACTTCACCTCTATCTTGCGCTCCTTTACCACGCGCCGCCACTTGGCGATTTCTTCGGTGACGTGGCGCGTCATGTCCTCCGGGCTGCCGGGGCGCATATCGCCACCGGCTTCGGTGAATTGTTTAATCACATCGCCGCCCGCCATCACCGCGCGCAGTTCGCGATTCAACTTGGCGATAACCGGCTTGGGCGAGCCGCCAGTCGCGCCCATGCCCGCGAACGAGGTCACGTCATAACCCGGCAGCACCTGCGCCAGCGGCGGCAGCTCCGGCATCTGCGGCGAACGCTCCTTGGAACAAATGGCGATGCCGCGGATGCGGTTACCGCGGATGTGCGGCGATGCACCCGTCAGCGTCATGAACATGAAATCCAGCCGCCCGCCGATCATATCGGTCAGTGCGTCGGTGCTGCCTTTGTACGGGATATGCACGGTGTCCGTGCCGGCCATTGAATTGAACAACTCGGCGGCCAGATGAAACACCGAACCGATGCCCACCGATCCGTAATTGAGTTTGCCGGGACTTTTTTTCGCCAGCACGATCAGTTCCGCCGCGCTGCGCGCGGGCGTGTCGTTGCGCACCGTCAGCACAAACGGATAGGTGACAATGGTAGTG
>CAWUUY010000260.1:0-2732 GCA_963924885.1 uncultured Burkholderiales bacterium
GCCAGCGGATCGACGATGCCCGTATCGTTGGCCACCGCCACTGACGCGGGCGCAACCACCCTCACTTCAGCAGACGGCGGCGCGCCGCTAAAACCCGGTGGAGCGTAATTGACGCCGGCTTCGCGCGCCCAATCCGCCGCAATCCATCCCAGCGCCGCGGCCACCACGATGACCAGATACGCGCATACCACGCTCAGCGACACCATCGCCACGCGGTCGCGGCGCAACCGCCGCCATGCCAGCTGCCATAAACCCGGGGAGAGGGCCGCGTCGCTCATGTCAGTTGCACCCGAGGATCCAGCGCCTTGTAAAGTATGTCCGCCAGCAGGTTAAAACACAGCGTGGCCATCGCGACATAAATCGTCACCGCCTTGATGATCGGAAAATCGCTGCGCTCCACCGCCAGCAGCACCTCGCGGCCGATGCCGGGTATGGAAAAAAACCGCTCGATCAAAAATGCGCCCGCCAGCAATGCCGGCAGTTGAATCATCACGTGGGTGACGATGGGAATCGCCGCGTTGCGCAGCACATGCACGCCCATCACGCGCGATTCGCTCATGCCCTTGGCGCGCGCGGTGCGCACGTAATCCTGTTGCATTTCGTCGAGAAAAAATGTGCGGTAGAGCCGTGTGTCGGGCGCCAGCGACACCGCCACGCCCACCACGATCGGCAACGCGCTGAAGGTCAGCAGGTTGGTGACAAAATCCCGCCCCCAACCCTGCACTGGGAACCATCCCAGTTGATACGCAAAAACATATTGAAAAACAATGATATAGACCAGAATACTGATGGATTGCCCGACGGTGCAGCCGATCATGATGGCGCGGTCGGTCAACGAGCCGCGCCAGTACGCCACCAGCAACGCCAAGCCCATCGACAGCAGCGTGCTGATAATCAACATCGGCACCATCACCGTCAGCGAGGGTCCCAGGCGCGTGGCGAATATCGCCGAGACTTTTTCATTGGTAGCCCAGCTCACGCCGAAATCTCCGGTGACAATTTGCGTGATAAAAATCCACAACTGCGCGTAGTATGGCTGATCGACACCCAACTGCCGGCGGATGTTTTCAATCTGCTCCGGGTTCGACATCTTGCCCGCCAGCAGATACGCCGGATCGCCGCCGATCCAATTGAACAGCACAAACACCAACAACACCACGCCCAACAGCGTCGGCACGAACTGCCACAAGCGGCGGATGATGTACGCGGTCATGCGCTCACCGCGGATCCAAATCCATGTACAACCACTCGTGCGAAAACACCGGATGTTTTTTGTAGCCCACTACATACGGCTGCAACAGCACGTTGCGGTAGCGGCTATCGGTCAGCAACCACGCGGTATCGGCCTCCATCTGCCGGGTCATTTCACGGTAGAGTTGGTTGCGCTCGGGGCCATCGGGTAATTGCCGCGATTTTTCATAACGTTTATCAAACTCGGCGGATTTGTAGCAAGCAGAGTTGCTCTGCCCGGCGTTCGCGCCGTAGAGCAGTTGCATGAAATTATCGCCATCGGGGTAGTCGGCGATCCACGCCGAATGTTTCATCATCAGACGGCACTGGTTGGCGAGTTTGATTAACTCGGCGAAACGATCTTTGTGAATATCGATGCGAATACCGATGCGATCCATCGAACGTTTCATCAGTTCGTCGAACTGACGGTCACGTTCGGTAGGCGTTGAATAATATTTTATAATCAGAGGCTTACCATTAGGAAACGTGCGGTAGCCCTCGGCACCTCGCGCGTAACCGAATTTGTCCAACAAGGCATTGGCCAGCGCCGGGTCATATGCAATACCGCCGCGAAATTGCGGCTCATGTCCCGCCACGCCCGGCGGTATCGGGTAGTGCGCGCGGATGGATTGCCCCTTGCGGATGATGTTGATCTGATCCTCGACGTTATAGGCCATCGCCAACGCGCGCCGCAGTGCGATTTTTTCCTTGGTAAAGCCGCCCAGCGGATTGGGTTGATCGCCGATGCGTTCCTGCGTATTAAAAAAAAGATAAATGATCTCCGGGTCAACGCTGCGATCCATGCGAATACCCTGGCTTGCGTATTCGGGCTTTAGCTTGCCGTCGGTAGTCATGAATTTGGGCGCGAGTTCTTCCAACTGGTATTCGATATCGGTTTCGCGCCGCTGAAACGCCAGCCAGCGGCTTTGCGCCTCGTCCATCACGCTGATTTCGACGCGCTCGATCAGCGGCAGTTTTTTGCCCTGCATGCGCGTGATGACCGCTTGATCGGCCGGATCAGCGGACGCGGCGCTCCAGCGCATATCGCGGAAGTGCGGATTTTTGTCCAGCACGATTTTTGATGAACGCACATAACGACCCAGCAGATACGGCCCGGTGCCCACCGGATGCGCGTTGGTATCGTCGCCGTAAGCGGCGATGGTCTCGCTCGCCACCGCGCCTACCAGGGGAAATGCCAGCACATGTGAAAAATTAAAATCCGTTTCCGTCAGGCGGATGCGCAGCGTGTAGCGATCCGGCGTTTCAAACCCGGCAATGGCGGCATCGTAGTCAAAGCGCCCGGATTTTTTGGCCTCGTCGGCCAGCTTGTCCAGGCCAACGATCTTGCCCTCGAACAAAAACGCATACGGCGAACGGTTTTTGGGATCGAGAAAACGTTTAATCGAATACACGTAATCGGCGGCGGTCAATTCCCGTCGTCGCCCCTTGAATGCGGGGTCAGGCGTGAAGTAAATGCCGGGTTTCAATTTGAAGGTATAGGT
>CAWUUY010000261.1:0-3574 GCA_963924885.1 uncultured Burkholderiales bacterium
CGTGTTCTGGCCGGTAATAGTGAAGTCGAGTTTTCGGGGTATGAGAATGACCTTGTGCGCTATGCGCACCTGAGCCGAGTGCTCACGCGTTTCGATTACCGCAGGCGAAATAAACGCGAACGAGGCGTGCTGCTGGCCTACCTGCGGCGCACCAGCGGCTACAGCCGTGCCCAGCTTACCCGGCTGGTGGACGCCAACCGCAAGGCCGCCACGCCACTACTGAAGCGCTACAGCGTCCCGGTTGCCCCCTTTAAGCGCAAGACCGATCTAACGGTCAACGCCCTTGAGCAGCAGTGGCCCCAAGTCCGAAGATAGGCCGCCGCCGGCAAAATCCGCGCGGATGGTGCAGCCTGGAATCGATGCAAAGCGCAGTTGTTCTGACGTAGAATTCATGGTGGGCAAAGACCTGTTGGTGTTGGCGAATGCGTTTCTTGATAACTCTCATTGTAACAATCACTTACGGTGATCTTTGCCCTTCTTATGCAAAATTCAGGCTAAGTCCGACAGGCTGCTAGCGCCCTGAGTCCAAAGTTCATTGAACAATTAGTGTGCTTTGTTGCCTCACAGCCAATGGGTTAGTTTGCGCGGTATCGCTTGCATAACTTCCCGTTTGCCGAGTGCGACCGCAACCGCTGTCCGCAGGAGCCAGAAATGCCCTTGCCACCCGGCGTCAGCGCAAGAAAGAGCAGCGAAAGTCGCCCCGGGTGCTTAACGGCGTCGCCAAGGGTAATTATTTAAGTATCTGTTATTAAACAATATTTTTTAAATCCCGTGATAGAAATCGCGACAACTGTTTTTTTATACAGTTGTATGTAATAATATCTCCACTGACCACACACCGGAGAGCCATCATGGATCAAAATACGCAGCCCATCATTCAGCAATCAAGGAATAACAAATTGGACGATAACAAGAGCAAGGCGCTGTCGGCGGCGCTGTCACAGATCGAAAAGCAGTTCGGCAAAGGCTCGATCATGCGCCTCGGCGAATCCGATATCGCCAAGGATATCCAGGTGGTGTCCACCGGCTCGCTGGGGCTGGATATCGCGCTGGGCATCGGCGGCTTGCCGCGCGGACGCGTGGTCGAAATCTACGGGCCGGAGTCTTCGGGCAAAACCACGCTGACGCTATCGGTGATCGCGCAAATGCAAAAGCTGGGCGGCACGGCGGCGTTTATTGATGCCGAACACGCGCTCGATCCGCAGTACGCCGCCAAGCTCGGCGTCAAGGTTGAGGATTTGCTGATTTCGCAGCCCGACAACGGCGAGCAGGCGCTTGAGATCGCCGACATGCTGGTGCGTTCCGGCTCGGTGGATGTGGTGGTGGTCGATTCGGTGGCCGCGCTGGTGCCGCGTGCCGAGATCGAGGGCGAAATGGGAGAGCCGCAAATGGGCTTGCAGGCGCGGTTGATGTCGCAGGCGCTGCGTAAACTCACCGCCAACATCAAGCGCTCCAACACGTTGGTGATTTTCATCAACCAGATACGTATGAAAATCGGTGTCATGTTCGGCAACCCCGAAACCACCACCGGTGGCAACGCGCTCAAATTCTATGCCTCGGTGCGTATCGACATCCGCCGCATCGGCGCGATCAAAAAGGGCGATGAAGTTATCGGCTCCGAAACCCGCGCCAAGGTGGTCAAAAACAAAGTCGCGCCGCCGTTCCGTCAGGCGGAATTTGACATCCTCTACGGCGAAGGCATTTCGCGCGAAGGCGAGATCATCGAACTCGGCGTGCTGCACAAATTCATCGAGAAATCCGGTGCCTGGTACAGCTATGGCAAAGATCGCATCGGGCAGGGCAAGGACAACACCCGCGAGTTTCTGCGCGAGCATCCCGCGATGGCCGAAGAAATCGAAGCCAAGGTTCGCGCGGAACTTGGCGTGAATGGCGCCGGAGCCAGTGTTGCGCCTGCAGCCGCCGAAGACGCAGACGAAGAAGAATAACCCGCCGCCGCCGTCCCTACGAGGGCGCGCTCTGCGCCTGCTGGGGCGGCGCGAGTTGTCGCGGCAGGAGCTGGAAGGCAAGCTGCGCCGCCACGCCGATCCTGAAAAGCCAGACGAACTGGCTGCGCTGCTGGATGATCTTGCCGAGCGCGGCTGGTTGTCCGATGCGCGCTACGCCGCAGCGCTGGTGCGCAAGCGCACCGGCAATTTTGCGCGGAGCTCGATTGGTCAGGAACTCAAACGTGCCGGCGTGGACGAGGAAGTCACCGCCGCCGCGCTGGCACAACATCCCGAAATCGATCCCGACGAGGAATTCGCCGCAGCACTTGCCCTGTGCCGACGCAAGTTCCGCCGTGCGCCCGCTAATCAAAAAGAAAAGGCGCGGCAGATACGCTTTTTGCAGTCGCGCGGGTATAGTTTGAGTCTGGTGCTGCGCGTGTTAAAGCACCGCGGCGATCAGAACGAGAACTCCGGGGAATAAAGATAAATCGGTTGTGCGGCTGGCGATGACTGGCGGCAGGTCTCATGGGTATCATGGGTGTCGCGGCAACAGGCGTTTGCGCTCAGGGTTATCCCTATAAACCGATATGCCTGCTGGTGCCGTTCGCGCCCGGCGGCTCCACCGATGTTGCCGCGCGCATTCTTGGCGCGCCGGTCGGTCAGGCGCTGGGGCAAAACATCGTCATCGACAATCGGCCCGGCTCCGGCGGCATGATCGCTACGCAAGAGGCGACGCGCGCGAAGCCCGATGGTTACACGCTGCTGTATTCCAGCGGTGCGCAGATGGGTATTATTCCGGCACTGCACGTCAAGCCCGGTTATGACCCGCTGCGTAATTTTGTGCACGTGATTCATCTGACCGATACGCCACTGGTGCTGGCGGTGCATCCGTCGCTGCCGGCGGCGAACGCCAAGGAATTCGTCGCCTATTCGCTCGCCAACAAAGGCAAGGTTAATGCCGCATCCACCGGCAACGGCATCTACACCCATCTCACCATTGAACTATTCAAGGCGCAAACCGGCGCGGATCTCACGCACGTGCCGTACAAGGGCGCGGCGCCCGCGATGAACGACGTGCTCGGACGGCAAGTGCAGTCGTTGTTTACCAGCGCGGCGTCGGCGCAGCCGCATATCGCCGCCGGTCGCCTGAAAGCGCTGGGTATTACGGCTCCTAAACGCGTGCGCACGCTCGCTGATGTGCCGACGTTCGATGAAGCGGGCATTGCGGGGCTGAACGTTTCGGTGTGGGTCGGCATCGCCGCGCCCGCCGCCACGCCCGCGCCCATCGTTGCGCAAATCGCGCGCGAGTTTGGGCGTGTGTTGCAGCAGACCGAGTTGCGCGAACGCCTCGCCGGCCTAGGTTCCGAAGTGGCCGGACAAAGCGGCGATGCCTACGCGCGCATGGCTGCCGCCGATGTCGCGCGCTGGGCCAAAGTGGTCAAAGCCGCCGGCATCAGGCTAGAATTATGCGCATCGTGACTGCCGTCGCCATCGTCGGAGCGGGTCCGATAGGCCGTGCCTCGGCGGCGTATCTAGCAGCCTGTCGGACTTAGCCTGAACCGGCCAAGAAAGGATGAATCTTACAACGCAAAAGTATCCGACAAAGGTGCTCAAATGTAGCAGAATGT
>CAWUUY010000262.1:0-2648 GCA_963924885.1 uncultured Burkholderiales bacterium
ATGAACTAAAGTACAATTCCCTCAGGCTGAGCTGTCACCATTATTGTTTCAACACGACCGCAATATCTCCCCCGGTACTGCACCCGTGTGTTTACCGTTCTGATAAAGAATCGTGCCGTTAACGACCACTTGCGATATCCCCTCGGCCTTGGCATATAACCGCGTTCCTCCCGCCGGTAAATCCTTCACCGGCGTGGGGCGCTGTGGTGAATTGATCTTGTTTTCGTCGAACACTACGATGTCGGCGTCGGCGCCGGTTTCCAATCGCCCGCGGCCCTTGATGCCGAAGAAATCCGCCGGTTCGGAGGTCATACGCTGAATCGCGCGCTCAAGTGTGAGGGCTTTTTCTTCGCGCACCCAGTGGCCGAGCATATAGGTGGTATAGCCCGATTCGCACAGCATGTCGAGATGCGCGCCGGCGTCGGACAAGCCGATTAGCGTGCGTGAATCGCGCAGCGCATCGGCCAGCGCGGCCTTGTCGGTGTTGGCGCGGGGCACGACGTATTTCACCTGCAACTGGTCTTCCACCGCGATATCGAAAAACACGTCGTCGGGGTCTTTGCCGCGCGCGGTTGCAACTTCTCCGATGGTCATGCCTTGAATGGATTTCAACGCCGGGTTTTCGACGGAAACAATAATCACGCCCTTGGCGATGCCGGCCCACTTGCGGCCTTGCTTCAGTTCTTCCTTGAACGCCTTGCGGAAGTTGGCGTCGGCGTAAATCGCCATCTGCGTTTCAAACGAGGCGTCGAACACGTTCTTGGCCGACGTCATTTCGGTGAACATGAAGGGGCGGCGCAGGTTCATGTCGTAGAGCAGCGGGCGCGTGAGTATCTGCGGCAGCGCGCCGCGCTTGATGAGTGGCGCCACGCGGTCAAGTATTTGCGCGATGGCGTTGGGTTTTTCAATCAGATTGTGCAGCGACAGCCACGTGACCGGGCGTTCGCTGGCGTCCACCATGAAGGTCAGCAGTTCTTCCTCGTCCGGCGCCAATTCGGAGTAGCGTTTGGTCAGCGCCATTTCAATAATGCCGCGCTTGAGCGACTTCAGCACGCCGCAATACGCGGACAATTCATCGCGGCTGGCAAGGCGCGCCGACAGCGGCTTGGCGCCATGGCCGATGTGCTGGCGGCTGGCGGTGGTGGAGAATCCCCACGCGCCCGCCTGCATCGCATCGCGCAAGAGGCTCGCGATGGTTTGTGTCTCGGCGGCGGTCGCGGCGCGTTCGTTGGCCTCCGGCCCCAGCACGTAAGTGCGAAACGGCGACAGCGGTGCGATGAAGCCCAGGTTTATCGCAGTGCCGCGTTTGGCGGCGGCATCCATGAACTGCGGAAAGGTTTCCCAATCCCAGCGGATGCCCGCGGCGAGCACTTCGCTGTCGATGCCCTCCACCGTGACCAAATCCTCGGCGAGCAGGCCGCGCACCGCCGGCTTGCACGGCGCGATGCCCACGCCGCAGTTGCCCATCATCACGGTGGTGACGCCATGCTCGCTGGAGCTCGACAGCAATTGATCCCAGGTGATCTGCGCGTCGTAATGGGTGTGCGGATCGATAAAGCCGGGGCAGACAATTTTGCCGGCGGCGTCGATGGTGTTTGTGGCTGTGCCATCCACGCGGCCGATGGCGACGATTTTGCCGTTTTGTACCGCGATATCAGCGTCAAACCGCGGGCCGCCTTTGCCATCCAATACTGTGCCGTTTTTAATCACCAGATCGTATGCCATGCTGGAAGCTCCTCGCTAAATAATGCGTGTAATCATAACCCCGCGTGCCGACTGTTTGTCACGGCGCGGGATTTCGCGGCATACTGCACGGCAGCACTGTCCGATTCTACAATGTGTTGTTCTGTCGCCACCCCCACGGAGGATTCATGAAAACAACGATGACAACCGCCACCGCTCTGATATTGGCGTTCCAATGCGGCATCGCCGCCGCGCAGAATTACCCGACCAAGCCTATACGCCTGATCGTGCCGCAGGCGCCCGGCGGCAGCAACGACATCATGGCGCGCTTTATCGGCGGCCAATTGGGCGAGCGCTTGCAAAAGCAGGTGGTGGTGGACAATCGGCCCGGCGCCGAAGGCATCATCGGCAGCGAGATCGTCGCGCGCGCCGCGCCTGATGGCTACACGCTGCTGATGGCATCGACCGCGTTCACCATGAATCCGGCAATGATGAAAAAGCTGCCCTACGACCCGATCAAGGATTTCGATTTCGCGGCGGTGCTGGGACGCGGCCCGGTCCTGATCGTGGTGGGGCCATCGCTCGCGGTGAATTCACTCAAGGAACTGATTGCGGTGGGCAAATCCAAGCCCAATTTTCTTACCATCGCGTCGGCGGGCGGCTTCAATCATTTCGTCTCGGCGATGTTTCGCAGCCACGCGGGCTTCGACGCAACCATCGCGCTGTACAAGGGCGGCGGTCCGGCGTTGATCGACGTGATGGGCGGACACGTGCATATGGCGGCGCCGACTATCGTCACCGCATCGCCGCACCTGCGTACCGGCAAGGTCAAGGCGCTGGCGATCAGCGCGCCCAAGCGTTTGTCGGTCTTGCCGGATGTGCCGACGATGATCGAAGCCGGACTGCCGAGTTATGATGCTTCGATCTGGTGGGGATGGGCCTCGGCCGGCGGCACGCCGATGGCG
>CAWUUY010000263.1:0-8907 GCA_963924885.1 uncultured Burkholderiales bacterium
TATTTTGGATAAACGTCTAGCGGCGAATCACATTCCAGATGCGCACTTGGCCGCGCTATCCCTCAGTTTCAGTGAGCCGTTGGTAACCTTTGACAAAGGTTTTCGCAAGTTATTACCTCGTTCGCTACTGGTGCTGTTGGCGGGCAATTAGAAAAAGGAAGGAGGCCTCGATTACCTTCCAACAAAATCGAAATTTCAGAGCAGGGACGTTCCACGGGCCGCTTCCGTGCATATTGCAGTCGTTGGTGATTCAGGTCTCTAATTACCGCAAAGTCCGATGAACAGTTATTGCCGTAACCCACCTTCACAGTCAGGAACTGGCCGGTCAGCGCCCGTCGTAGGCAGTAAATAGTCCCTTCCTCGAACCAAGCACTCGATCCCATCCGACGCCAAATGTCAGCTTAAGTTTGCGCTTGTACGGTGGATCGGCCCGGCCTGTCGCAATGCCGCCTTACTACTGCGCAATGCTCAACTTCGCATCACGAATCAGTTTTCCCCACTTGTCGTGCTCGCTGCGGATAAACGCGCCGAACTGTTCTGGCGTGCTGCCCGCGACTTCTATCGATTGTTCGGCGAGCCGCGCTGCAATGGTTTGATCCTTGATCGCTTTCAAAACCTCGCTGTTCAAGCGCGCGATGATGTTCTGCGGTGTGCCGCTGGGCGCCAGCAAACCAGCCCACGCGCCGGATTCGAGTTGCGGGTAGCCGGATTCGGCCATGGTAGGCACGTTGGGCATGGCGCCGGAGCGTTGTGCGCCGCTGACGGCCAGCCCTTTTAATCGGCCCACGCGCAAATGCGGCACGGCGGCGCCGGCGGCAATGACGATTAAGTTGACATGGCCACCGAGCACATCGACCACGGCAGGTGCGCCGCCTTTGTATGGCACATGCAGCAGATCAACGCCGGTCAACAGCTTGAACTGCTCGGTCGCCAGATGCCCCGAACTGCCCGCGCCCACCGTGCCGTAACTGTAGCCGCCCGGTTTTGCTTTCGCCAGCGCGGCGAGTTTGCGCGTTAACGCGACGTTAAACGGCCAGAAGAAAAATCCGATTTGCATCGCTTGCCTTTCAAGAGTTGCCGCAAGATACTACGTCACGCGAGCGCAGGCACGGCGCAGGCCATCGATTGACTCGATTTACGAAAACCGGTAAACTAATTCCCGATAAAACTTGTCAAGTAATAGCTTCAACATAGCTTCGAAAAGGGAATTCCCATGAGTATTCAAGACGATATCAAAGCCCAGATCACCAAGAACAAGGTCATGCTGTACATGAAGGGTTCGCCGGATTTTCCGCAGTGCGGCTTTTCGGCCAACGCGATCAACATCCTGCGCGACTGCGGCGTCGAGGAAATCTCGTCGTGCAACGTGCTCGAAAACCCGGAAATCCGTCAGGGCATCAAGGAGTTTTCCAACTGGCCGACGATTCCACAGTTGTACGTGAACGGCGAGTTCGTCGGCGGCTCGGACATCGTGACCGAGATGCACCAAAGCGGCGAGCTGCAAAAGCTATTGAAGTAGCCGCGCGCAATCTTCGCAGCCAATAAAAAAGCCATGCTCAGCATGGCTTTTTTGTTGGATCCCGCACGGGGCTACTGCGATTTTGGCGCGGTCGCGCCGCCGGCCTCTTTCCAGGTATCGAATCCGCCCGCGACCAAGCGCGCCTTGTAACCTTGTTTGGTGAGGTAATCCACCGACGCGTTGCTGATGCTGCGTCCATGCGCGCAGAACAACAGAATTTCCTTGTCCTTGGGCAATGTGCCGCTCCACTCGGCAAATTTGTCCGGATCAAAGCGCCGCGCGGCAGGCATGGTCAACGTGTCCTTGTCGTAGTCCGAGTTGCGCCGCAGATCGAGGATGGTCACGCCCACGCCATCTGGGCGTTCGAGTGTTTTTTTATGTCGGCGTGCGAGATCACGCGGTCGGTGGAGGGCTGTTTCGCCGCCGCCGCGTCGGCTGCTTGCGCCGCCGGTGCGAGCGTGAGCGGTGCAGAGAATGACAACAGGAGCGCGAGCAGTTTTTTCATCACGGTTTCCTTGCGGGAGGATGGCTATCGGATGCCCAGCGCGTATTGTAGGATCAACACCAGCGCAATGACAAACAGCAGGCGCAGCAGCCAGCGCCGATAGGTGGCCGCGTCGATGCGGTCGCGCAGGCGTATACCGGCCACGGCGGTGAACGTGGAAATCACCACGAACGGCAGCGTCGCCGCCCAGTGCAGCCACGTCACGCCGCCTTCCGCGGTCAGGATCACCATCTGCGTCGGTTTGCCCACGGTGAAACACAGGTTGAGCACCTGCACGAACACCATGCGATCCACGTTCAGTGAAAACATGTACATCAGCAACGGCGGTGCCGCGATATTGGCGGTACCTTCCGACAATCCCGCGATCAGCGCAAAACCGACGCCCGACGCCACACGGTGACGCGACACAAACGCCCATTCCACGCGGCCCAGGTGATCGAGGTACAGATACAGCACGATCACGCCCGCCAGCAGCAGCGCAAACGGAAACGCGGGATACGCCACGAACAGCCGCGCGCCGACTGCCGCGCCAGCAAGCATGCACAGCGGCATGAACCAGTAGCGCCGCAGCGTTGGCAAAAACTGCCCGGTCATGGCGATGTTGGTGACGGTGGTGGCGACACAGGGCAACAGCACCACGATGACGGCGGTGCGCATGTCGGTGACCGCAGCGATCATCGGCGTGGCCACCATCGGGAACCCCACGCCCAACGTGCCTTGCACCAGACCCGCCAAGGCGAGCACTAGGGCGATCCAGACGATGAGGTACAGCGGCAGTGATTCGAAGCCGGGCATGGCATATTAACCGCGTAAACAAGCATTGTAGCGGCTCAGACGCCACTCGCCGAACTTGATGTAACTATTTGTTTATAAGTAATATTTATTGATTCCGCCACACTCAACTGCTTTATTTTTCCGCAGTGGTTCGCGTATAATCGAAAACACGCCTCGCTCTAGTTCGAGTCAGCTTGGCCATCAATGCCGCGCGCACCCGTCCCGCCAATTCTTCCGAGGGTTTCAGCATGAATACCATGACCGATAGCAAAATGCTCGCTAAACAAGCCATTGCCGCAAACGGCAAGGTACGCATGACTCCGAGCGAAGCGTTTGTCGAAACGCTAGTGGCCCAGGGCGTGAAAGACACCTTCGGCATTGTCGGCTCGGCGTATATGGATGCGCACGATCTGTTTCCGCTGGCAGGTATCCGCTTTTTGTCGGTGGCGCACGAACAGAACGCCGCGCACATGGCCGATGGTTATTCGCGTGTGACCGGCAAACACGGCGTGTGCATCGCGCAAAACGGCCCCGGCATCACCAACTTCGTCACCGGCATTGCCGCCGCGTACTGGGCGCATTCGCCGGTGGTGGCGATCACCCCGGAATCCGGCAGCATGAGCATGGGCCTCGGCGGTTTTCAGGAAACGGAGCAGATGCCGATTTTCTCGAAAATCACCAAGTGGCAGACGCATGTGAATTCACCGATGCGCATTGCCGAGTTGACCGGTCGCGCGTTCGATTACGCGATGGCCGAGCGCGGCCCGGTGCAGATCAACATCCCGCGCGATTATTTTTATGGCGAAGGCGAGTTCGAGATTCCTCAACCGCAGCGCATCGAGCGCTCGGCGGGCGGCCCGGAGTCGTTGGATGCGGCGGCCAAGCTGCTGGCGAAGGCGAAATTCCCGGTCATCCTGTCCGGCGGCGGCGTCATCATGGGCAATGGTATCAACGATTGCAAGGCGCTCGCCGAATATCTCACCGCGCCGGTGGTGAATTCGTATCTGCACAATGATTCGTTCCCGGCGAGCCATCCGCTGTGCTGCGGCCCGCTGGGTTATCAAGGCTCCAAGGCGGCGATGAAAATCATCTCGCGCGCCGACGTGGTGCTGGCGCTGGGCTCGCGGCTGGGGCCGTTCGGAACGCTGCCGCAGCACGGTATGGATTACTGGCCGAAGAACGCGAAAATCATCCAGATCGATTGCGATCCGCGCATGATTAATCTGGTCAAGCGCGTCTCCATCGGCATTTGCGGTGACGCGCGGCAGGCGGCGATCGAGTTGCTGCAACGGTTAAAAGCGCAGACCAAACTCACGCCCAACAAAGTGCGGCTCGCCGAAATAAAAATCGAAAAAGCCGCTTGGGCGGAAGAACTCGCCAAATGGCCCTCGCCCAATGAAAAAGGCCGCATCGGCCCGCGGCAGGCGCTGGCGGCGCTGGCGCGCGCGATGCCGAAAAACGCGATGGTCGCCACCGACATCGGCAACGTGTGCTCGGTCGCCAACAGCTATCTGCATTTTGAAAGCAGCCCGTCGTTCCTCGCAGCAATGAGCTTCGGCAACTGCGGGTATTCCTTCCCCGCCGCCATCGGCGCCAAAGTCGGGCGTCCCGACCGTCCGGCGATTGCGTATGTGGGCGACGGCGCCTGGGGCATGAGTCTTAACGAAGTGCTGACCTGCGTGCGCGAAAACATTCCAGCCATTGCCGTGGTGTTCAATAACGGCCAATGGGGCGCAGAGAAAAAGAACCAGGTCGATTATTTCGAAAAGCGTTACCTCGGCACCAACCTAAAAAACCCCAACTTCGCCGATGTCGCCGAAGCGATGGGCGCGCACGGCCTCACCGTAGAGCACGTGGATGAAATCGGCGACGCCTTGCGCGGCGCGGTGAAATCCAACAAGCCGACGGTCATCAACATGATGCTGACACAGGAACTCGGCGACCCATTCCGCCGAGATGCGTTCAAGCAGCCGCAACGTCTGTTGCAGAAGTACAAAAAGTACAGCGCGAAACAATTTCGGTAGGACGCTTGCCAGCCCTCAAAAAGAACCGGCCGTCTGTAACAGAGGCCGTTTTTTTGGAAGGTGCGTACGACGACTATCGAATGGCCTTTCGTGCTTTCGCTATCGCGGATTTTACCCGCGCAGGCGCGGTGCCACCGATATGCGAGCGCGCGGTCAGCGCGCCGTCCAGCGTGAGCGAGGCGTAGACATCCTCGGTAATCAAATTTGAGAACTGCTGCAATTCCGGCAGTTTCAAATCCGCCAGATCACAGTGGCGCGTGGCGCAAAAGCGCACCGCTTGAGCCACCACTTCGTGCGCTTCGCGAAACGGTATTCCCTTGCGCACCAGGTAATCCGCCAGATCGGTGGCGGTGGCGAAGCCCTGCGCCGCCGCCGCGCGCATGGCATCCTTGTTGACGGTGATGCCCGGCACCATCTCCGCGAACACAGCAAGGCTGTTGCTCACGGTGTCGATGGTGTCGAACAGCGGTTCCTTGTCTTCCTGATTGTCCTTGTTGTAGGCCAGCGGCTGGCCCTTCATTAGCGTGAGCAGGGCGACGAGATGGCCATTGACGCGCCCGGTCTTGCCGCGGATTAACTCGGCCACGTCCGGGTTTTTTTTCTGCGGCATGATCGACGAGCCGGTGCAGAAACGATCCGCGATGTCGATAAAGCCAAACCGCGGGCTCATCCACAAGATCAGCTCCTCGCACAGACGCGACAAGTGCGTCATCAGCAGCGCGGAACACGCACAGAATTCAATCGCAAAGTCACGGTCGGACACGGCATCGAGCGAGTTGTCGCAAACGCCGTCGAATTCCAGCGCCTTGGCCACCATCTGGCGATCAATGGGATACGAGGTGCCCGCCAGCGCCGCCGCGCCCAGCGGCAGCCGGTTGACGCGTTTGCGGCAATCGGTCAGGCGCTGCGCGTCGCGGCTGAGCATTTCGTAGTAGGCCATCAGGTGATGCGCAAACGATACCGGCTGCGCCACTTGCAGGTGGGTAAAGCCTGGCATCACGGTGTCGGTATGCTTGTCGGCAAGGTCAAGCAACGCGGTTTGCAGCGCGCGGATTTGCCCGGCGATGTGATCAATGGCCGTGCGCACATACAGGCGGATATCGGTGGCTACCTGATCGTTGCGCGAGCGCGCGGTGTGCAGGCGTTTCCCCGCGTCGCCCACCAGATCGGTGAGGCGGCGTTCGATGTTCAGATGCACATCTTCAAGGTCGATGGACCATGTGAACGTGCCGGCGCGGATTTCACTGAGGATTTGCGCGAGGCCGCGCTCAATCGAAGCCAAATCTTCCGCGCTGATGATACCGACGGCGTGCAGCATGCGCGCGTGGGCGATGGAGCCTTCAATGTCGTATTTCGCCAGGCGGTGATCGAACCCGACCGAGGCGGTGAAACGCTTGACCAGATCGCTCACCGGCTCGGCAAAACGCCCGGACCACGGCTTGGTTTCAGGGTGCGCGGCTTTATTATGCGCAGACATGATGCAAATAGTATGATTCCATGATGGCGCGCAGTATAAATCAAATTACTCCCCGAAACGGCAGGCAGCATGGCGATATGGCCTATCGCAGTGTAGTGCCGGATTTTCGCAATCTAGGAATTTTGCTGCGCATATTGCTGATCGTGAACGCGATAGCGCTGGTGATCGCCGTGGTGCAAAGTCCGTCATTGGCGACGCTGGGTGCGCAAATCATGGAGAACGCGGTGATGGTCGAGCCGCTGCTGATCCTGACGCTGGTGGTGCTGTATGCTTTGAAGGACGTGCTGGCGCGGCTACCGTATACGGGCGCGGCCATCGCCGTCATCGCGCTGACGCTGGCCCTCACCACGTTGCTGCACGCGGGCGCACAACGCTATCTGCCATTGAATGCTACAGCGGTCGAGCGGTACTGGTTGCTGGTGGGGCTGGTGACGGCGATGTTGCTGGCCTATTTTGATTTGCGCGCGCGCGCGCTGTCTCCCGCAATAGCGGAAGCGCGCTTGCAGGCGCTGCAGGCGCGGATTCGGCCGCATTTTTTGTTCAACAGCATCAACGCGGTGCTGTCGCTGATACGGCAGGAGCCCAAGCGCGCAGAAACGGCGCTGGAAGACATGGCGGAACTGTTCCGCGTGCTGATGGCGGAAAACCGCGAGCTGGCGCCGCTCGCGCGCGAGGTGGCACTGTGCCGCCAGTATCTGGGGCTTGAGCAGTTGCGTCTGGGAGAGCGGCTCCAGATCGAGTGGCACATTGACAAGATGCCGGCCGATGCGATGATTCCACCGCTGATATTGCAGCCGTTGCTGGAGAATGCCGTCTACCATGGCATCGAACCGCGCACTGCCCCCGGCGTGGTGGGCATACATATTTATGCCACGCGCGACGAGGTGCATGCGGTGTTGCGCAATCCGTACTCGCGTGCCGACGATCATCACACGGGCAACAATATGGCGCTGGGCAATATCCGCGAGCGCCTGCAACTGCATTTTGATGCGGAGGCGTCGCTGACTTCTCGTGTCACCGATGATACTTATCAGGTACACATTATCATGCCGTACCGGAAGGAAAAACCATGATTCCGATTCCCCTGCGCGTAGTAATCGTGGATGACGAAGCGCCGGCGCGCAGCCGCTTGCGCGATTTGCTGACCGATTGCGCGGCGTCGCTGCCGCTGGAGATCGCCGGCGAGGCGGCGAGCGGGCCGCAGGCACTGGAGATGGCGGAGAAACAACGCGCCGACGCGGTGCTGCTGGATATCCGCATGCCCGGCATGGACGGCATCGAAACCGCGCAGCATTTGCGCAAGCTCGACCATCCGCCGGTGGTGATCTTCACCACCGCCTACGATGCGTATGCGCTGAAGGCGTTCGAGGTCCACGCCATCGATTACCTGTTAAAGCCTATCCGCGCCGCGCGCCTGCTCGAGGCTTTGTCAACGGCGCGTTCGACCGTAGCGCCCAAGGCGGCAGCGCTGGCCGACATGCGCCGCGCGCCGCGCACCTCCCTATCGTCCAGCGAGCGCGGCAAGGTGACGCTGATACCGGTGGCCGATATTATTTATCTCAAGGCCGAACTGAGGTACGTGACCGTGCGCACGCGCATCCGCGAATTTCTGGTCGAAGAATCGCTGACGCGGCTGGAAGAGGAATTCGGCGAGTGCTTCGTGCGCGCGCATCGCAGTTGCCTGGTGGCGCGCGCGGGGATACGCGGGTTTGAGCGCGGCGCGGGCGAAGGCGGCGATGGCCACTGGCAGGTGCTGCTCAATGGCTGCGAAGAGCGTATAGCGGTTAGCCGTCGCCAGCAGCACATCGTGCGGGATATTTCAAAACCGCAGTAGCCGGGGAAAACCCCGCCGCAAAGCAAAGTCGTCCTTTGCGCTTTCTTTGTGCCTTTGCGCCTTTGCGGTGAGAGTTATTAAAGCAGCAGTGTGATACTAATCATCTTTTAAAAACATATACTTATGATAATTCCTCATGTTGATTAACCTCGCAGTGCGCAGCGCTTCGTTTAAGCAGGAAGGCGCCCCCATTTTTGGCGCGGAGACAACCATGCATCACAGAGATTTCCTGTTCAACATGCGCGCCTTGGCGGTGGCCGGCTGCGCGTTCAATCTGGTTCACGGCGCGGCGGCGCAGGACGTGCGCCCGGCGTTCACGCCGCCGCGATTAAATGTCGCGCAGGGAGCGAACACCCCCTTCGTGTTACAGGCGATCCGCATCGACACCGAAATCGGCGGCAGCCGCGCGATTACCTCGGTGGAGATGACGTTTTTCAATCCGAACCGGCGCATCCTCGAAGGCGAATTGCAGTTTCCGCTGCTCGACGGCCAACAGGTCAGCGGTTTCGCGCTCGACATCGATGGCAAGCTGCGCGAGGCCGTGCCGGTGGAAAAAGCCAAAGGCCAGCAGGTGTTCGAGGACGTGATCCGTCAGCGCATCGACCCCGCATTGCTGTAAGTCACCGCCGGTAACAACTACAAGCTGCGGGTATATCCGCTGCCCGCGCAGGGCACGCGCCGCGTGTTGATTCGTTACGCTGAGACCTTGCCGGTGTCTGCGAACCTGCGGCGTTACCGTCTGCCGCTCGATTATGCGCGCGACCTCGCGGGTTT
>CAWUUY010000264.1:0-8514 GCA_963924885.1 uncultured Burkholderiales bacterium
CCACAGCGGCGCGGGGCCGGGACACGACAGCATGAGTATCGCATCGGCCAGCGGGGCGAGTGCTTGATGGCACTGCTGCGCGGCGGCTCGCTTGAGCAGCAGGGCGCGATAGTCGTCGGGACGCATCGCGAGTGCGCGCCGGACCGTGCCTTTCAGGCGTTCGCTCACGCCGTTCGGATGGTTTTCGACGAGCGCCGCCTGATACCAGCGGTTTTCCCAGGCGGTAATGGTGTTGCAAACGTGGTTACTGTCAGCTATCGATTGCTCGAACGCCTCGACCCACGCGTTATCCTTGCGGCGTATGAGCGTTACACCGGCGCGCGCGATGTTTTCCATCAGCAATTCGAAGGCTTGCTTGCTCGCCGCATCGAGTTCCGTCCAGCCTTCGGACTCGAGCACGATCAAGCGTTGCGGCTTGACCGCTTCCGGTGTGGTGGCTGGGCCGAACAAACCCAACTTGCCCGGATCGCCGCCCGCGCGTTTGGCGATTTCAATCGCGACTTGCCACATGTCTTCGATGCAGCCCGCGTGAACGCCGGTGGTACTCTGGCTGGTGGCCTGCCGCTCGCCGCGGTTGATGCCGCCTTGGGTGGGTTTCAGTGCGATGTTGCCGCAGTAGGCCGCGGGCCGGATGACCGAGCCGCCCACTTGCGTGCCGAGCGCGGCAGGCGTCATGTGCGCGGCGATGGCTGCTGCCGAGCCGGACGATGAGCCGCCCGGCGTGCAAGCCGGATCGAACGGATGGGTGGTGGGGCCGGGATGGGAGCCGCCGAGTTCGGCGGTAACCGTTTTGCCGATGATCACCGCGCCCGCCTCGCGCAGCGCCCACACCGCCGCGTTGTCGCGCAGGGTGTTATTGCCGCGATAAGCCTCACAGCCCATCTCAGTGGGCATGTCGCAGGTTTCGAGCAAATCCTTGATCGCAACGGGCATGCCGTCGATGGCGGAGAGCGGCGCGCCAGCCTTCCAGCGCGCGCTGCTGGCGTCCGCCGCCGCGCGTGCGTTGGCTTCGTTCAGCACGACAAACGCTTTGACCACCGGCTCGCGCGCAGCAATGGTGGCGAAGCAGCGTTCGAGATAATCGCGCGGCGAGTCACTGCCGTCGCGAAAACGCGCGGCGGCATCGTGAAAGGTGAGTGCCTTGAACGTGCGCGGGTCGTAGTTACGGGGTGGGGTGGTTGTCATAATTGGGATGGCCTCGGAGTGACGAATTACACAAGCGATACGTTCGGTTGATTTTGCGCCACGATGGTATCAACATGCAACGCTCATTCCATTAACAGGGAGAAATACCATGGCAGACAACGGCTTGAAACCAATCCGGCGCGTGGTGACCGGCAACGACGCGAACGGAAAATCCAAAGTGATGTGGGACAGCCCCGCGCCCGATCAGCATCCGGGGGCGATACCCGGCAGCAGCTGGATTGATTTTTGGGTTTGGAACGACACGCCCGCGCCGCTATCGGGCAACACCGATGACGGCAGCCTGGATTACGATTTCCCCGGCCCCAAGGTCGGCGGTCATTGGCGCGTGGTGCAGGGCGTGGGCAAGCCCGCCGACTACGATGCGGCGAAAGACCATCACATCGTCAAGCCGCACGCGCCGGTGGAGCACGCGCTGACGCGCCGCTGGGATCGCGGCGGCATGGCCTATTACCAGGGCGGTATGCACAAAACCGAGACGGTGGATTACGCGATTATTATCGACGGCTCGCGCACGCTGGTGCTGGACGATTGCGAAGTCGAATGGAACGTCGGCGACGTGGTGATCGATGTCGGCGCGTGGCATCAATGGTCGAGCCGTCTGCCGGAAGGCGGACGCATTGCCTTCGACATGATCGCGGCGACGTTCGTGGATGGCCCGGTGGGGCTGGCGCAGGGTAACGACAAAATTCTCGTCGGCGACGCGAACCGAAAGCTGCCGCCGGGCGTGAAGCCCGCGCGGCGCATTGTGTGCATGGATCGCGAGCCGTACAAATCCACGCTGGTGAGCGACGGCCCGACGCCGGATGTGCGCGTTGACCCGGCGCGACCGGGCTATGCCTCGCAGCGCATGTGGGTGACCGATGGCTTCCCGGCGAAAATCGTGTTGGAAACGCTGTACTTGCCGCACACCATCGAAGCGCCGCCCGGTGGCTCGGTTTTGAACCACGTGACGTTTCCGCCGGACGCGGCGTGGAAGGGCAAGGTGAGCGAGGCCGACGTGAAAGCGTTTTTCAACATGATGGGTTCGCCAGGGGCTTCGACGTATTCATCCGCCGCACCGCATCCCTATATGCAAAAAACCCGCACGCTGGAATTCGGCATCGTTACCGACGGCGAAATCGTGCTGGTGCTGGATACGCAGGAGGTCACGTTGAAGAAGGGCGACTTTATCGTGCAGCGCGGCACCAATCACGCCTGGAGCAATCGTACGGATAAACCGGCAACGGTGATTATCGCCACGCATGACGGGAAGGCGTAGCGACCTTTAGGGCAACGACTCCACGCTGATTTTTGAATCTTTAATCAGCTTGCGCCACGACTGCAAATCATTGCGAATAATGTCGTGATAACCCTGCGGCGTGGAGGTGGCGACTTCAAGGCCGGCGAGGTAAAAGCGCTGGGTGATTTCGGGTGACATCAGACCCTTGTTCATCACCGGGTTGAGCTTATCGACTATCGCCTGGGGCGTGCCCGCTGGCGCGACCAGGCCCCACCAGCCGGTGTTGTAATAGCCGGGGATGGTTTCGTTGATGGCGGGGATATCCGGCGCGGATTTGATGCGTTGCGTGTGACCGATACCCAGCACTTTCAGACGCCCGGTTTTCACGTGCGGCATGGTGGTGAGCAGGCCGGTGATAGTCAGATGTATCGTGCCGGCGATGAGATCGGCGATCGATAGCGCGCTGCCTTTATACGGCACGTGCAGCAAATCAATGCCCGCGAGCGTGACCAGCATCGCGCCGCCGATGTGATTGGGCGTGCCCACGCCCGGCGATGAATAGTTAAGCTTGCCGGGCGAGGCTTTGGCGAGATTGATAAACTCGCGCACGTCCTTGACCGGCAAACTCGCGTTGACGATCAGCGCATACGGCACGTAGGTCGCCAGGCCAACGGTGGTGAAATCCTTCAGCGGATCGTAGGGAATTTTATTGCCGAGCAAGGCCGGGCCGGAGACCAGCCCGCCGGTGGTGCCCAGCCCCAGCGTGTAGCCGTCGGGCACGCCTTTGGCCATCAGCGCGTGGCCGAGCGTGGCCGCCGCGCCGGGGCGATGGTCAATCACCACCTGCTGGCCCAGCGCCTCGGTGATGATCTTACCGATTTCACGCGCGGTGAAATCGGTGCCCGCGCCCGGTGGGTACGGCACGATCAGGCGAATGGGTTTGCTGGGGTAGGCGTTTTGCGCCTTGCTTTTGTCCTGCGCCAGCACGGGCGCGCTCGCCGCCAGCGTAAATGCGATCGTCAGTGCGTTTAGCCGGATGTTCATGCGGCCTCCTCCGTTGAAGTGTGAAATATTTTTTGCGAGTAGTGTAGCGCGGATGCGCTCGGGTAGAGCCGAAACCGGCAAAGTCAGTCCGGAATAAACGACAACTTTTTCTCCGGCTCCGAGGTGACGCTGTTGACCCATTCGACATCGGGTACGCAACCGCCGGAGATGTCGAACACGATGTAGCCTTCCACGGACATGTGGATGTTGTCAATGGTGACGGGGCTTAACGCGCCGCCGAATAACTGATACTCGATAAAACTTTTTGCTACGCGCAACTTTGCCATCATCCATCCCCCACTGTTTTTGCCATCAAACGCCACCCGGTGGGGTTTGTCAATTCGCCGCATTCACGCTTGACGCATGCTTGACTATGGCAAGGCGGTGATGGATGCTTTCGGGTTCTTGCTACTTAACAGAAGGGGCGTATCCATGGAACGCAAAAAAGCCAGTGATTTCCCGCCCGAAGTGCTGCAGCTGTTCGACGGTTTCGTGCATGGCACCAGGACCCGCCGTGAATTTTTGGATGAAGCCGCAAAATTCGCCGTGGGCGGCATGACCGCGGTGGCCATGCTGCAAGCGCTGCAACCGAATTTTGCGTGGGCGCAGCAGGTAAAAAAAGACGATCCGCGCATTCAGATCGAATGGGTGGGTTACGATTCGCCGCAGGGCCACGGCAAAATGCGCGGCTACCTTGCGAAGCCCGCGAAAATGACCGCCAACACCAAGCTGCCCGGCGTCTACGTGGTGCATGAGAATCGCGGCCTGAATCCGTATATCGAAGATGTTACGCGCCGTCTGGCGCTGCTGAATTTTGTGGCGTTCGCGCCGGATGCGCTGTTCCCCGTGGGCGGCTACCCCGGCGACGAGGACAATGGCCGCGAACTTTTTGCCAAGCAGGACACGACAAAACGTATCGAAGATCTGGTCACCGGCGCCGGCGTGTTGAAAGCGCGTCCGGAATGCACTGGCAAAATCGGCGCCGTTGGTTTTTGCTTTGGCGGCGGTATTGTCAATTTGCTGGCGACGCGTTTGCCTGATCTGGCGGCGGGTGTTGCCTACTACGGTGTGCAACCGGCGGCGAGCGATGTGCCCAAGATCAAGGCGGGGATCATGATTCATAATGCATCGGATGATCAGCGCATCAACGACGGCTGGCCGTCGTATGAGGCCGCGTTGAAAGCGAACAACGTGCGCTACGAATACTTTAGCTACCCGAACACGCAGCACGGCTTTCACAACGACACCACGCCGCGTTTCGACGAGGCAGCGGCGAAGCTGTCGTGGCAGCGCACGGTGGATTTTTTCAACAAGCATCTGCGCTGAGCGTAAAAACGTAAGTATTTGTTTTTATTGAATAATTTATATAGACAGGAATATGAAAATGGACGGCACTGACAACAAAAAAACGGGCACGATCACCGGATCGCGCGCACTGGTGGATGGGCTGCTGCGCGAAGGCATTGATCACGTGTTCGGTATTCCGGGCACGCAGAACCTCGCGTTCCTCGACGTGCTGCGCGAAACGCCGCAGATACGTTTTATTCTCACGCGTCACGAGCAGGGCGCGGCGTTCATGGCGTATGGCTTCGCGCGCGCGCGCAATGCGCCTGCGGTCGTCACCGCGACGGAAGGGCCGGGCCTCACCAATATGGTCACCGCGATAGCCGCCGCCAACAAGGGCAACGTGCCGCTCATCAGCATCTGCGGCGTGCAAGAGAGCGAGATGCGAGAGCGCGACGCGACGCAGGATCTCGATCAGATTCCGTTCATGAAGCCGATTACCAAATGGGCCTACAGCATTCCGTATCCGCAGCGCATTCAGGAAATGGTGCGCAAGGCGTTTCGCGTGGCGCTGGCCGAGCCGCAAGGCCCGGTGCATATCGAAGCGCCCAACGAAGTGATGCTGCAACACGTAAAGCCGGAGCCGATCGCGCCCGCCGCGTATCGCGCCACCGTGCAGGCGGTGTGTGATCCGGCACAGCTCGATGCGGCGTGGGCGCTGATAGCCAAAGCCGAGCGTCCGCTGTTCGTGGTGGGCCGCGGCGTGATGAAAGAAAAAGTCATCGCCGAGATGGAAAAACTCGCCACCGCCACGGGCATCCCGGTGGCGGTGCTGCAATATTCACCGGATGGATTTCCGTCCACGCACCCGCTGGCGTTGGGGCCGCTGGGTCGCAACGGATTCAGCAGCGCGAACAAAAATGCGCCCAAGGCGGACGTCATCATCGCGATCGGTTCGCATTTCGACGTGTTCTCGACCATGTACAAATACGGTGTGTTTAGCGAAAGCGCGAAGATCATTCATCACACCAGCGCGCCCGGACAAATAGGCATTATTTTCCCGGTGGAAATGGGGGTGGCGGGGTCGTCGGCGAGTTTTATCAAAGGTTTGGCCGAGCGTGCCGGCAAGGCCGGCGCTCACAAATCTTGGGTAGATGTCGCCAAGGCGCGCGCGGATTTCGAGGGCGAGTTGAATGGCGTGTTGAAGCCCGACGCCGTGCCCATCCAATCACAGTGGGTCGCGCATTGCATCCGCAAAGTGCTGCCGAAGAACGGCGTGTGCGTGGTCGATGCCGGCAACGGCGGCAAACACGTGCGCAGCTACTTCAAGAGCTACGATCCGTTTACGTTTCAGTGCATCGATGATTGGGCGTCGGTCGGCGGTTCGTTCCCGATTGCGCTAGGTGCAAAACTGGCATGCCCTGAGCGCCCGGTAATTTCCGCCTCGGGTGACATGGGCATCATGTGTAACATCGGCGAACTTGAAACGGCGGTACGCGAAAACATCGCGGTGGTGCACGTGATCTTCAACGACGAAGGCCTCGGCAACGAACGCGCGTTCCAGAACGAGCATTTCGGCGGACGATTCTTCGCGGTGGATTACAAAAACCCAAACTTCGGCGATTTGGCCAAAGTGTTCGGCGCGTATGGCGAGCGCGTCACCAAGCCCGGCGATCTCGAAGGCGCGATCCAACGCGCGCTGGCGAGCGGCAAGCCCGCGCTGATCGACGTCATGATCGATCAGAACACGCTGGCTCCGGTGGTGTTTAAGCAGTAACGAGCTAGTCGCGAGTGTAATTTCGTAGGGCGGAAGTTATCCCGCCTTACGCGATATGTGCGGTAAATCCGAAAGGCGGGATGGCTCCCGCCCTACACGGTCGGGGCGATACACAGGCCCGCTCACTCCACCCGTATCCCTCCGTTCTTTACCACCTTCGTATACTTTGCGATCTCCTGCGCGATAAAGCGGTTGTATTCCTCGGGTGTGTTGTGCCCGGCTTCCATGCCGTTGGCGCGCAGACGATCCAGTACGTCGGGCAGCTTGAGGATGCGGCCTATCGATTGATTCAGCCGTGACACGATTTCTTTGGGTGTGCCGAGCGGCGCCCACATTCCAAACCATGTCATCGCCGAATAGCCGGGCAGTTGTTCGTGTATCGCCGGCAGGTCGGGGAATATCGGCGAGCGTTTTTCGGTCGAGGCCGCAATGCCGCGCAGTCTGCCGGCGTTGATGTGTTGTTGCAGCACCAGCGGCCCGCCCATGAAAAACTGTATCTGCCCGCCGAGCAAATCGACAATCGCCGGCGCGTCACCCTTGTACGGCACGTGCGTCATTTGCGTTTTGCTCATCTGCCGGAACAACTCCGTCGCCAGATGCGGCACGCCGCCGGTGCCGGATGAGCCGAAGCTCAGACTGCCGGGCTTGGTGCGCGCGAGTTCGATGAATTCCTTTAGATTGTTCGCGCGCACCGTGGGGTGTACCGTCAGCACGAACGGCCCGCGCGTAATCAGCGAAATCGGCGCTATGCCGGTGAGCGGGTCATACGACAGTTTGTACAGCGCGGCATTCGAAGCATAGCTCGATGCGCCGATGAGGATGGTGTAGCCATCGGGATTGGCGCGCACCACCATTTCCACGCCGATGGAGCCGCCCGCGCCGGCGCGGTTGTCCACCACAAAGGTCTGGCCGAATTCCTCGGCGAGTTTGGGCGACAGGATGCGCGCGACCAGGTCCGATGCGCCGCCGGGGGCGAAGGGCACGATGGCGCGCACGGGTTTGCCGGGCCATTTTGTAGATTGTGCGTGGGCGGGCAAAGCAGCCGCGAGGGCGAGTAGCAGTAACGTGCGTGTTGTTTTCAAAGGGGGGCTCCTCCATGAAGCCGGGTTTGTTGTTTTACGCGTGAAAGATCATAACCCAAGGTTGTCGTTCTCGCGCAGGCGCGAACGAGAGAGGAAAGTTTTCGACGATAATGCCGTTTTACCGATAAAGAAACAGGGAGCAAAAAAATGGTTCGACGCGTAGTCACAGGCCACGACGACAACGGCAAAGCGATTGTTTTATCAGACGGCCCCGCGCCGTTTGTGATGACCAACTCGGCGCGCCCCGGTTATGTCTCCACCGATATCTGGCGCACCAACGCCACGCCCACACCGGTCGTGGCGCGGCACGAGGAACCCACTCTGGGGCCTCGCCGTCAGATGCCGGAGAAAAACGGTACGGTGTTCCGTATCAACCGCATCATGCCGGAAGGCCCGGAGATTCGAAACATGAATGCCGAGCAATCCAAAAAACTCTTCGCTGCGCTCGGCAATGTGCAAGCCTCCACCTTCGGCAAAAACGGTCGGCATCCGCTGATGCATCGCACCGAGACCATCGACTATGTTTTGATATTGACGGGCGAAATTTACTGCGTGCTCGACGACAGCGAGGTGCTACTGAAACAGGGTGACATGATGATCCAGTGCGGCACCAATCACGCGTGGAGTAATCGCTCGAACGCGCCATGCGATATCGCGTTTGTACTGATCGATGGCAAGTTTGATCCAGCGCTTGAGAAAAAGCTCGAAGGGCATTAATAGCAGCCATGTCGACGGAGGTTCGAAAAGTGTGTCAGCCAATGCCGTCGTTCCCGCGCAGGCGGGAACCCATAACACAGCTTCCTACGGCAAATGGCATGGGTACCCGCGTGCGTGGAAATAGCAAGGTTGGAGTTTCGTTGCGCGGTGCGATACTTGCTCTGATAGTTTGTGTGTCGCCTTGG
>CAWUUY010000265.1:0-3536 GCA_963924885.1 uncultured Burkholderiales bacterium
TGGTCACCGCCAGCCCGCGCAGCCTGCCGGTTTTGATATGCGGCAGGCCCGAGCCCGGCACGGTAAACGTCACTTGCACCTGCCCCGACAGCAAATCGTTGATGACGGTCGCCACCCCTTTGTACGGCACATGTGTTAACGGAATGCCGGCCATGGATTTCATCATTTCGGTCGCCAGATGCGACGGGCCGCCGTTGCCCGACGAGGCGTAGCTAAACTTGCCCGGCTGTGATTTCGTGAGCGCAATAAACTCCTGCAAGTTGGTTGCCTTCACCGACGGATGCACCACCAGTATGAAGGGCGACGAGCCCAGCAGCGTCACCGCACTGAAATCCTTCACCGGATCGTAATTGAGTTTTTTGTAGAGGCCGGGCGAGATCGCATTGGCGATATTAAACTGGTAAATGGTGTGGCCATCGGCGGGTGCGGCGGCGGCCAACTCGGCCGCGATGTTGCCGCCCGCGCCGGCGCGGTTGTCGATCACCACCTGCTGGCCCCATTTGTCCGTGAGCTTTTGCGCGATCACGCGCCCGATCACATCCGCGCCGCCGCCCGGCGGAAACGGCACAATAAAGCGCACTGGCTTGGTGGGAAAGTTCTGCGCCAGCGCCCCCGGCGCCAGCGAGATTGCCGCCAGCAACGCAAAAATCGTCTTCATCGGTAATCGTCCAAATTAGACCCCACGCCCAGCGATTTGCGCTATTCTATAATTTCAATGTGCGCGCCGAAGATCGTAGTGTAAAACACAAGCACGGCGCGTACGGTCGAATTCCATAGGTTGTAACCCCCTCGGAGGATGAAGTTCATGCGACGACTCGCAAGCAGGTTGGCATTGGCCTTGATGGCGTGCGCCAGCGTGGCAGGCGCGCAAACGTTCCCTTCCAAACCAATACGCATCATTGTCGCCTTCCCCGCCGGCGGCGGCACCGATATTGTCGCGCGCATGATCGCGCCCAAGCTCGGCGAGGCGCTGGGCCAGCAGGTGGTGATCGACAACCGCGCCGGCGCGCAGGGCGTGATCGGCACCGAGCTCGCCGCCAAATCCGCGCCCGACGGCCATACGCTGTTCATGGGCACGCTCGGCAATCTGGCGGTGAACACCGCGCTCTACGGCAACAAGTTGCCGTTCAGCATTGAGCGCGATTTTGCACCGCTCACGCACGTGGTGGATGTGTGGTTTGTGCAAATGATTCATCCGTCGCTGCCGACAAAAAATCCGCGCGAGCTGATCGCGCTGGCGAAATCCAAACCAGGAGAGCTGAATTATTACTCCAGCGGCGCTGGCGGCGCACCGCATCTGGCGGCGGAAATGTTTAACACCATGGCCGGCATCCGCACCACGCACGTACCCTACAAAGGCAGCGCACCGGGCCAGATCGATTTACTGGCGGGTCAGGTGCAGCTCGGCTATGACAGCATGGTGCAGTCGTTGCCCTATATCAAAGCCGGCAAAATGCGTGCACTGGCCGTGCTGGGCGCAAAACGCACGTCCCTCTTGCCCGATGTGCCGCCCATGCAGGATTTCGTGCCGGGCTTCACCCTCACCAACTGGTTCGCGCTGGTGTTGCCTGCCGCCACGCCCACGGAAATTCGCAATCGCCTGCACAGTGAGGTCGTCAAGATTCTGCGCTCACCTGACATCAAGGAGCGTTTGCTGTCCATGGGCGCGGAGCCGGTGGGCAATACGCAGGAACAGTTCGGCGCCTTCATCAAAGCCGAAACCGCGAAGTGGGCCAAGGTGATTCGCGATGGGAACATCAAGGCCGACTAAATCACGACCGACTAAACGGGGCGCGCACGGTTGAACCCGAACTTCCTCACTGGCCTCACACTCAAGGAGCAAGTCGCCGCGCACATCCTGCGCAGGCAGGCCGCACGCATCGGCGAGCGCACGTTCGTCATTTGCGGTGACGCAAAAATCACTTACGCCGAAGCTGATCAGCGCGCCGATCGCGTGGCGGCGGCATTTCATTCGCTGGGCGTCGCCAAAGGCGAGCGTGTAGCCCTGCTGCTGCACAATCGCATCGAGTATCTCGACCTGTGGTTCGGCCTGTCGCGCATCGGCGCGATTCAGTTGCCGCTCAATACCGCTTACAAAAGCCCGCAACTGCTGCACACGCTACGGCGAGCGCCGGTGTCCGCCATCGTGGTGGAAGAGGCGCTGCTGCCGGAGCTTGAAGCGGTGATCGATCGGGTAGCGTCGATCACAATCGTCATCGTGCTCGGTAAACTGGCAAATGAGGCCAAACCACGATTCAAATGTAAGCATATGTTTTTAAACGATATTTTACAATCCCATCCAACTGCGCCACCGGCCATCGCCATCAGCGGCGCCGACGTAGGCGCAATCATGAACACCTCCGGCACCACAGGTCCATCGAAAGGCGTGCAACTGTCGCACGCGCAGCAATACCTGCTGGGCCGCAACATCGTGAACGACATGGCCCTGCGCGACAGTGATGTGTATTACAACTGCTTTCCGCTGTTTCACAACACCGCGCAGGCGATGATTACGCTACCGGTGCTGCTGGTCGGCGCGACCATGGTGCTGGTTGAGAAATTCAGCGCCACGCGTTTCTGGCCGGATGTGCGCTCGCATGGCTGCACGGCGTTTTATTACATCGGCGAAACGCTGCGCATCCTGTTGAAATCCACTTCCGCTGATGCGCAAGATCGAACCACGCTGCGCATCGGCTGGGGCATCGGCGCATCGCATGGCGACTTTGCGGATTTTCAATCGCGTCATGGCGTGGTGCTGCGCTCGGGCTACGGCTCCACCGAGGGCAACGTGGGCGTCTACCTGCCGCACGACAGCCCCGGTTTGGCTAGCGGCGGCCGTGCCATCGATGGCTTTGACGTTCGAATCGCCGATGAGAACAACGAGTCATTGCCCACAGGCACAACCGGTGAAATTCTCGTGCGCTCAAACGAACCCTGCGCCCTCATGCTGGGCTACGACGGCGACGAAGCAGCCACCCGTGCCGCCTTTTCCGGCCCGTGGTTGCACACCGGCGACGCGGGATATGTCGATGCATCGGGCAATCTGCATTTCGTCGGGCGCGTGAAGGATAGCATCCGTGTGCGCGGCGAAAACGTTTCCGCGTTTGAAGTCGAGGCATCGATCGCGCAAGTGGATGGCGTGCTCGAAGTTGCGGCGATTGCGGTGCCGTGCGAACTAGGCGGCGACGAGGTGAAAATCGTGGTGGTCAGCAGCACGCGGCTGGATGCGGAAAACTTGATCGCGCACGCGCAGAAGGTTTTACCGAAATTCGCCGTTCCGCGCTATGTGGAATTCGTCGCGGCGCTGCCCAAAACAGAAACCAATAAAGTGCGCAAGAACGTGCTGCGCGAGACGCCGTTTACGCCGGCGACTTGGGATAGACTTCAATCAAAACCACAAGATAACAAGGAACATCATGTTTGACCTGAAAGGAAAAGCCGCATTCGTCACCGGCGCCAGCCGCGGCATCGGTCGCAGCGTGGCGGTGTGTCTGGCCGAGGCCGGCGCGGATGTCGCCTTGATCGGACGCGACACG
>CAWUUY010000266.1:0-4016 GCA_963924885.1 uncultured Burkholderiales bacterium
CGTACAAAGGCGGCGGGCCGATGGCCACCGCAGTGGTCGGTAATGAAGCGCAGTGGGCGATCTCACCGGCGGCGGCGCTGGTCGGTCTGATCCGCGCGGGTCGCTTGCGCGCGATTGCGATTTCATCCGCCAAACGCTCGCCGATTTTACCGGAACTGCCCACCATCGCCGAAGCCGGCGTGCCCGGATACGAATTCGGCAGTTGGAACGGCGTGCTCGCCCCCTCCGGCACATCACGCGCGATCATCCATCAAGTGCATGGCGTGATGTTCAAGGTGGCGGCGATGCCGGACGTGAAAGAACAATTCGCATCCCAGGGTTTGGCGCCCACCGCCAGCGCATCACCCGATGAATTCGCCAAGTTGATAAGCGACGATTACGCCACCATCGGCAAAGTGGTGAAGGCGGCGGGCATCAAGCCGGAGTAAATCGTGCGGTGGTGGCTCCTGACATTGGTGTGCATTGCTGCGTGCGGCTGCGCATCGGCAGCCGACGACATGGTGACCATCCCCGCCGGCCCCTTCACCATGGGCAGCCACGATGGCCCGGACGACGAGCGCCCCGCCCACACCGTCACCCTGCCCGCGTTTCAGATCGACTGGCTGCCGGTGACCAACGCGCGCTACGCCGAATTTTTGAATGCGCGCGGCCACAGCCTGCCCAACGGCGCGCGGCTTTATGATTACGACGACAACGATGCGCGCATCCATCAGGTCGCGGGTAAATACGTCGCCGACTGCGGCTTTGAAAATCATCCGGTAGTCGAGCCGTCGTGGCTCGGCGCGCGCGACTACTGCGCGTGGCGCGGCAAGCGCCTGCCTACCGAAGCGGAATGGGAAAAAGCCGCGCGCGGCACCGACGCGCGCAAGTACCCATGGGGCAACAGCGCACCGGATCGATCGCGCGCGCAGTTCGGCGCGCGCTTCAATGAAACCGCACCGGTAGACAATTTCAACGCGGGCGCCAGCCCATACGGCACGCTCGGCATGGCGGGCAACGCGTGGGAATGGGTATCTAGCCAGTATCGCACCTACCCCTACCGTGCCGATGATGGCCGCGAGGATTTAACCCCCGGCCCGGTGCGCGCCACCCGCGGCGGCGGCCACGATTCACCCGCCGAGGAAATCACCACCACGCAGCGCGGACGTTATCTCTCGCGCAACCCGCGTGCGGGGCATCACAATATTGCGTTTCGCTGTGCTAAATAATTTGTGTCACTGCCGTCCGAAAATCTCCTGGCAGTAGTGGGATAAAAAGCTGTTCGTTGAGAGCTTGTCCAAGGGTTCAGCCCGGCCGGACTACCCGGGCTAAGTGAACAGCAAGCGTTTGCCCCACCCTCGTCAATCAGGTTTTCACTTGCCGCTTTTCCGCGCGCGCAAGCTGGCTCATGGACTCGCGCAGGGCGCGCCCATTGCTGACGACTTGAAACAAGCCGGAGCGCAAACCCTGATGGTGTCGCTCGATGGCACGCTACGCAACATCCCGCTGGCCACACTGCACGACGGCAAGCAATTCACGGTGGAGAACTACCGCTTTGCGCTGTTTACCGAAGCGGCGAAAGAAAAATTGAAGGATTTGCTACAGGCTAATTGGCGCGTAGCGGCACTAGGCATCACCGCCGCCAAATCCGGTTTCAGCGCGCTGCCTTCGATCAGGGGCGAACTGGAAGGCATCCTCAAAACCGCCACCCGCCCCGGCATGGCCGGGGAAATGCATCTGGACGAGGCTTTTACCTCCATACGCATGCGCGACGTGCTGGACAAGGCCTACCCGATACTGCACGAGGCCAGCCACTTCAAGTTTCAGCCGAGTACCGAGGCGAACTCGTTTCTGCTAATGGGCGACGGCAGCCGCCTGACCTTAAAAGACATCAAGGAAGACGACTACCGTTTCAACGACATGGACCAGATGACGCTCTCGGCGTGCGAAACGGCAGTCGGCGGTGGAAAGGACGCCGACGGATGGAGATCGAGGGCTTGGGCGCGCTGGTGCAAGAACAAGGCGCGAAATCGGTGATCGCCACGCTGTGGCCGGTGGCCGATGAAAGCACGGGCATTCTCATGCAAAGCCTCTACCAGATCAGAGAGTCGGGCAAGCTGACCAAGGCCGAGGCGCTAAGACAAGCGCAGCTGCAATTTATTCAGGGTAAACACAAACCAGGAGCCGCAAACGCCGCGCTCGGGTTGGATACGCCCAATGCACCCAAGCCCGCCGAATTGTATGTGCATCCGTATTATTGGGCGCCATTTATTTTTATGGGGAATTGGTTGTGACCACCACCACCCGTAGGGCGGAAGCCATCCCACAACAACTACACCCTCTTACTCCGCCTTCACCCCTGAAGCCCGCACCACCTTGCCCCACTTTTCGATTTCGCTTTTCACGCGAGCGGCAAATTCGGCGGGGGTTGAGGTGACAGCATCGACGCCCTCGCCCGCGAGGCGTTTGACAACTGCCGGGTCGCGCATGCCGCGATTGATCTCGGTGTTTAGCCGCGCCAGCACCTCCGCCGGCAATCCCGCGGGCGCGAGCACGCCGTACCAGCCGGATACATCAAAGCCCGACATACCCTGCTCCGCGATAGTGGGTACGTCCGGCGTGGCCGCCGAGCGTTTGAGTGACGTGATGCCCAGCGCGCGCAGCTTGCCGCTTTTGATGTGCGGCATCGACGCGAGCATGCTGTTGAACATGATCGGCACATGGCCCGCCAGCAAATCCATCGTCGCCGGCGCGCCGCCCTTGTACGGAATGCCGATCATCTTGACGTTGTTCATCTGGTTGAACAATTCTCCCGCGAGATGCGGCAGGCCGCCGTGACTGGTTGCGCCGAAGTTAAGCTGCCCCGGACGCTTGCGCGCGAGTTCCGCCAGTTCGCGCGCGTTGTAAACCGGCAGGCTGGGATGTACCACCAGCAGAAACGGCGCTTCGGCGATCAGCGCGACGTGCGTTAGATCGCGTAGTGTGTCAAAGGGCATCTTTGCATATAGCGACGGATTCACGCCGTGCGTCGCAGGCACCACCAGCAGGGTGTAACCATCGGGCGGTGATCTCACGACGATTTCAGCGCCGATCATACCTGCGGCACCGGGGCGGTTATCGAGAATGAACGATTGTCCGGTGCCCTCGGTCAATTTTTGCGTCACCAGCCGGCCCAGAATATCCGTTGGGCCGCCGGGGGGATACGCCACCACCACGCGACCGGGTTTGCTGGGAAATCCTCCCGGCTTAGCCGCGGGCTGCGCAGCCGCAACGCACGGCACGAACAGCACGATGCACAGCAGCCGCATGTTATTCAATCTTGATCCCCGCCACCTTGATCGTCTTCGCCCAGCGCGCGGATTCCTCGATCATGTATTTGCGCAATTCATCCGGCGTGCTCGGCGCAGGGTCGCCGCCGTTGGCGACGAAGCGCTGGTTGATTTCGGGCGCGGCGAGACCCTTGATGATTTCGGTGTTCAGGCGCGTCACGATCGCGGGCGGCGTTTTCGCCGGCGCGAAAATGCCGTACCAGGTGCTGTATTCATAACCGGGCACGGTCTCGCCGATGGCCTGCACATTCGGCAGCGCCGCCGAACGTTTGGCGCTGCCCACGCCCAGCGCGATCAAACGCCCGGCCTTGATGTGCTGCATCACCGCCGGAATACTGGAAAACGCCATTTGGATCTGCCCGCCGATCACCTCGGTGATCGCCTGGGCGCCGCCTTTGTACGGCACATGCACGATGTTGACGTTAGCCAGCGCCTTCAATAACTCTGTGCCCAGATGATTCGGAGTGCCCACGCCGCTGCTGCCGGCGTTTAACGTGCCGGGCTTGACCTTGGCCAGCGCAATCAAATCCTTGACGCTTTTCACCGGCAATTGCGGATTCACAACCAGCAATTGCGGCACGATAATCACATTGGAGACCGGCAAAAAATCCTTGTGCGCGTCGTACGGCAGTTTGCTGGAGAGCAGCGGATTCACCACCATGCCCGCCGAGGTCCCGAGCATAATGGTATAGCCATCGGGCGCGGCCT
>CAWUUY010000267.1:0-12439 GCA_963924885.1 uncultured Burkholderiales bacterium
GGTGGAATCAAGACCCGGCGGCTGGTCGCTTCAACCAGCGACGATTATCGTGAGCAGTTGCTTGGGTTGGTGGCTATTTGATGCAATTGCCCTGCACCTGCGTGCGGCAATCAGCGCCCTGTCGTCGGCCCGCCGGTGAGCGGCATGAACCGCACCGCCAGCACGCGCCGCGTTTGCATCTTGCCATCAGGGCTTTTGGTCATCAGCAACAACGTCTGATGCGAATCCTGCGCGCCGACTGGTATCACCAGCTTGCCGCCGGGTTTTAACTGTTCGATCAGCGCCGGCGGCACCTCGCGCGCCGCCGCCGTCACCATGATCGCATCGAATGGCGTGGCGTCGCGCCAACCCTAATAACCGTCACCGATGCGCGTGACAACATTGCGGTAACCCTCCGCCGCCAGCCGTTGCGCGACAAGCTTGCCCAACGGCTCGACGATTTCAATGCTGTAAACCGTATGCGCCAGCTCGGCCAGCACCGCCGCCTGATACCCGGAACCGGTGTCGATTTTCAGCACTTTCTCGTTACCGGAAAGATCCAGCAGTTCGGTCATCAACGCCACGATGTACGGCTGCGAGATGGTTTGACCATGGCCGATGGACAGCGGCGTATTGCGATAGGCGCTGGCCTCGTCACCCGCCGCGACAAAACGGTGGCGCTCCACCTTGCGCATGGTATTCATCGCACGCGCACTGAACACGGGCCGTCCGGTCTCGGCCCCGGTATCGCTCGCCATGACCGCAATTTCATCGGCTATTTTCGCGCGTGCCGCAGTGTAGTCTTGCGCGGATGCGGTTCCCATAACTATCGCGAGCAACAATCCTGTCAGGTTTTTCATAGCTGCTAAAACAAAAGCAAAAGGGGCATACCGTTTCCAGTATGCCCCTCGTCCTGCCGCCTGACAAACCAGGCGCGAATTTACAAACTTACTTCTTGGCGGGTGCGTCGGCTTTCGGTACATCGGCTTTCGGCGCGTCAGCTTTGGCGGCATCGCCTTTGGTGGACAGACATTCCTTCATGAAGCCCTTGCGGTCGTCGCCCTTCAGCTTCTTGCCGTCGGCTTCCTTGTTGCACGCTCCAGTACGGGTTTGCTGCGACTTTTTCTTGTCGTCATCGGTTTTTTTCGCCGCTTTCATGCAACCGCCCATGAATTTCTGGCGCTCGTCGCCCTTTTTGTCGCCGGCTTGCGCATTGCAATCCTTCAGGCGCTCGTCGTTGGTTTTTTGCGCGGGCGTGCGCTCTTTCTTCGGTTGATCGGCTTTCTTGTCGTCGCCTTTGCTTTTCTCGGATTTTTTCTCCGCGTCCTTGGCTTTGTCGGCTTTGACATCGGCTTTTACTTCAGCGGCCGGCGCAGCTTTTTTCGCGTCGTCTTTCGCTTTATCCTGCGCGAACGCAAGCGGCGAGGCCGCCAGCATGAAGCACAACATGGCAATTAGCTTTTTCATATACATCTCCAGAATGTCATTTAAAAACAAACAGTTGATTGTTCGAACCACTCACCGAGAGCAGTCCCGATAATGTCATTAACGCGCGACGTTGCCCCGCGCTGACAACCAACCCGTCAGATCTTCAGCATACGCGCGGCATTGCCGCCCAAAATCAAATCACGATCACTCGCCGCCACTGCGGGCCAGCGCTCTACGATGCCCACCGGCTGCTCGTGCCCCATGTCGAAGCAGTAATCACTGCCGAGCACCACGCGATCCGCGCCAACCATGCGAATGAGGTTTTGCATGATCTCGTCGTTATGGCCGATGGTGTCGTAACTGAAGCGCCGCAGATACGCGCTCGGCAACTGCTTCATGTGTTTTAACTCAGCGCGCACTTTCGTGCCGTGATCCCAACGCCCCACCAGCCCGGGGAAGGTGCCGCCCGCGTGCGGCAGCATCACGTGTAATTTCGGAAAACGATCCATCACGCCGCCAAAAATCAGATGCGCCGCCGCGATGCCGGAATCGTACGGATTGCCGCAGAGGTTCATCAGGTAATATTTTTTCATGCGCGGCATGCCGATGGGGTCCATCGGATGCAGATAGATCGGCCAACCCAGTTCTTCGCACATCGCGTAGACCTCAAAGAACGAGGGATCGTCGAGTTCCTTATCCAGCACATGCGTGCCCATGTAGAGGCCGCGCATGCCGGGCAGCTTGGCGGCGCGTTCCAGTTCCTTCAGCGCGAGATCAGGCGCGTGCATCGGCAGCATCGCCATGCCGACAAACTGCGTCGGATGTTTGAGATGCGCCGCGGTCGCCGCATCGTTATAAACCTGCGACAAGGCCAACGCATATTCAGGCGGCGCGAAATACACCATCGGCGTGGTGAGCGACAGCGCATGCATATCAACACCTTGTTTATCCATCGCCGCCAGACGTAAATCCAGATCGACAAACGCGGTTGAAAACACCGATGTCAATCCGCCGCCAGTGAATTTCAGATCGTCGCCGTTGCGCGTAATGGCGGCGCCGGCGCCATGACGCACACCGTCTTTTTCAATCAGCTTCACCCATGCATCGGGAAACCAATGCGCGTGCGTGTCGATCACCGGCCCCGTGCCGCGCGGGCCAACGCCGCTGGCTCCGACCGCAGTAAAGTGCCGCGGCTTCACCGCGCGTGACCACCATTGATTGCAGCAAAAATGCATAGTCAGCACCTGTAAAAAGATCGTTTAAATACAAATACTTACAAACACCCTCAAACCTGATGCCTTATACCTTACGCCTTACGCTTAAACGCCTTCTGCGCGCAGATCACCACGCCGAGTACGAGCGAGCCGGCCACGATGCCGATCAGGGCATCGATCAGCGTAGGTACCAGAAAACCGATCACAGCGCCGCCGCTAACGAGGCCTTGCACGAATTTCTCCGCGCCGGGAATCCCGTACACCAGAATACCGCCGCCCACCATGAATATCGCCGCCGTGCCCAGCACGGACAATGTTTTCATCAGCCACGGCGCCACCCACAGAATCGCGCGGCCAATGCGCTGCCCGATACCATCGCCCCGCGTGCGCGTCAGATGAAGCCCAAAATCGTCGAGTTTTACGATCCCCGCCACCAAGCCATACACGCCGACGGTCATGATGACAGCGATTCCCACCAGCACGCCGACCTTCTGCGTGAACGCCGCGGCCGCCACGGTACCCAGACTAATGACGATGATTTCCGCCGACAGAATGAAGTCGGTGCGGATGGCGCCTTTGATCTTTCCCTTTTCGAAAGCCACCATATCCACAGCGGGGTCGGCGACGGCACTCACCAGTTCCTTATGATGCTGGTCGTCTTCGGCTTTGGAATAGAAAAACTTGTGCGCCAGTTTTTCACACCCCTCGAAACACAGGAATGTACCCCCCAGCATCAGCAACGGCGTAATCGCCCACGGCGCGAACACACTGATAGCCAGCGCCGCCGGAACCAGTATGAGCTTATTGACAGCCGACCCCTTGGCCACCGCCCACACCACGGGCAGCTCGCGATCGGCGCTCACGCCGGATACCTGCTGCGCGTTCAGCGCCAGATCGTCGCCCAGCACGCCGGCGGTTTTCTTGGCGGCGACTTTGGTCATCACGGCCACATCGTCGAGCAGAGTGGCGATATCGTCAAGCAGGGCAAACAGACTTGAGGCCACGATGGTTCCTTTATGGATACAGAAACGATGCCGATTGAATCACTATCTGGAGTTTCAAAACAGCGGCATCTGCGGGCCTGCCTGCACAGGCACTCGAAACGACGTGGTATCCAGCGACGCATTGCGCAGCATGCGCCCGCGCGCGTCAAAACCGATGCGCCGCTTGGCGATGGCGAAACGTTTTGCCACCAACGCGGCAAACTCGCCCCGCCCGCGCATGCGGCTGCCGAAGTTCGGATCGTTGTCGCGCCCGCCGCGCAGCTCATGCACGCGGCTCATCACGTGTTTGGCCTTCAACGGATAGTGGCACTCCAGCCAGTCGCGAAACAGGGTTTTCACTTCATACGGCAGGCGCAGCACCACGTAGCCGGCTTGCGTCGCGCCCGCCTCGAACGCGGCTTCGAGCACGGATTCGATCTGATCGTCAGTGAGAAACGGGATCACCGGCGCCACCAGCACGCCGACCGGTACGCCGGCGCGCGCCAACGCGCCGATGGCTTGCAAGCGCCGCGCGGGCGCGACACAACGCGGCTCCAGTTTGCGGGCGATGTCGTGATCCAGATTGTTCACCGAGATAAACACATTTGCCAAGCGCTTTTGCGCCATCGGTACCAGAATATCCAGATCGCGCTCGACCAGCGCGTTTTTGGTGACGATGCCCACCGGCTGATTAAACTCTGCGCACACCTCAAGGATACCGCGCGTGATGCCGAGTTTCTTTTCAGCGGGTTGGTAGGGATCGGTGTTCGCGCCGAGCGAAATCACCTCACACACGTAACCCGGTTTCGATAACTCTTTGCGCAGCAGTTCCGCCGTGTTGACCTTGGCGAAAATCCGCGTCTCGAAATCTCCCCCCGGCGACAGGTTGCGATACGCGTGGGTGGGACGCGCATAGCAATAAATACAACCATGCTCGCAGCCCTGATACGGATTGATCGACTGCGTGAACGGAATATCCGGCGACTGGTTGCGCGAGATGATGCCGGCGGCGCGCTCCTCGATGATCTGCGTTTTTAGCGCGCGCTCGTCGTCACTGTCACCCTGCGCCCAGCCGTCGTCGTACGCCTCGCGTTCGACTTTCTCGAAGCGCCCTTCGGGATTGATCGCCGCACCGCGTCCCTTGCGCGCGTCTTCGTGCTTGCCCGAAGTTGTCCGCAGCGACATCGCCCTACCCGGCCCTCACCCGGCCCGGTGCGCGTGCGTGGTGATCATTTCCATCACCCGCCGCATGTTCTTGCCCGTGATCTCGGTGCGCACCACGCTGGTTAGCCGACCGTGATGAATGATTTTGGATTTAGCCTTGATCACGCGCCCCTCGCCCGGGCTTATATACCATGCGTTGACCGCGCTTAAACACCAACTCGCGGGCAGCGCCGTTTCAGCCGTGGCAATACCCAGCCCCATGGTCAAGCCGCCCTGCAAATGCCCCACGCGGTTGCCCACGTGCGGCCCGTTCGCAAGCTTGCCCGACGCGCCGCCCGTAATGGCATGCGTATCAAACCCCCAGAAGCGGCGCACAAACGAACCACCCTTGTGCGTGTCGGCGAGTGCCGCGTCGGTCAGTTGCAGCACTTTGCGCTCGTCGCGGCTCAATTCAGATTCGGCCACCGGCGCGACGGCGGGATCGGTGTCCTTGCGATGCGACATCGGATACAGCGCCACGCCCTTGGGCGGATTCAGCACCATAAAGGTGCCGGTGCCAAAGCACACCGGCTTGCCGTTTGCAGTGATCGTGACCTCGCCCGCGCCCTGCACACTGGTGATGCGCTCGACGTAGCCTTGCAACTTTGAAGCCGCATGCAGCCGACCGGTGATCGGCGCGCCCGTGAATTGCAGATTCATCTGCACCGTCGCCAGGCGCGAAGCCGGCGTATGCCCGGCACGCACATTGGCCGCCAGCGCAATATCCGCCAGCACCGCCAGCGCGCCATAACTCACATTGCCGTTCGCCTCGACATTGTGCGGCCCGGCGGCCATCCCTAGCCGCACGTCGTGCTCGGAGTTTTTCTCGAAGGAAAGATCTAAAAAGTTGCCGGTGAAGTGATAGCCCGGCGTGCGGTTCATCGCGAGGCCGCGCAAGATGCGGTTGCGGATTTCTGATTTAGTGGTCACGGAAGATTTGCGGTTGATCAAAAAAGGCGCGTATTTTACTACTGACGCTACTGCGTAGCTCTATCACACGCAGGCGCGCCACTCACGACACTAACTTGCGATCTAACTTTCGATACTGACCTTGAGAAATTTTTCTAGCGCGCCCAGTACATCTTCCCCCGCCCCGCCCTGCGCCCGCGACAGTTCCACCGCCATCACACCCAGCGCGCGATAAATCTCCGCGATGCGCGGATCGAATTCACCCAGCGCCGCCAACTGGCACGCGACCACGGCGGCGTCACCGCGCGCAATCGGGCCGGTCAGCGCCTTCGCCGTGCCGAGCTTGAACACGTTATCCACCGTCTCGCGCACCAGCGGCTCCACCATCGCGCTGGCGGTTGCGCGCGGCAGTCCGGCTTTGGCGTAGCACTGCAAGCCCGCTTCCATCAGCGCGGTGAGGTAGTTGCAGACGATGACGCTGGCGGCGTGATACACGGTTTTGAATTGCGGATCGATATCGGTGACGCGCGCGCCGATGTGCTCAAACGCGGGCCTGAGCAACGCCAGCGCCGCCGCATCGCCTTCGGCCGCGCACCAGGTGCCGGCGAATGTTTGCACCGCCTCTGCCGGATCGGCAAAACTTTTCAGCGGATGCACGCTCGCCACGGGCACGCCCGCCATGACCACCGCGCGCAATTCGCTCGACGGTAACGCGCCGCTGCACTGAAACACCACGTCGCCCACGCGCAGCAAGCCGGTGTCGGCCAAACGCCGCGCGGCGGGCAGCAACTCGCCATCCGGCGTGGCCAGCAACCACGCCTGCGCGCGCGGCATGTCGCCAATGTGCGCCACCGCGCGGCCCGCGCCGATAAACGCCGCCGCATCGCACGCGCTCGGCAAGCTGCGATTGCACACGCCCTGAATCGCCCAGGTGTTTTGCCGATGCCACAAAGCGCCCAGCGTGCGCCCGACGCGTCCCGCGCCAATGATGTTGAGTGTTTTCATGGTGTGCGCCGCAATCATACTACGCAGCGACTCCTCATAAGAATATCAATAAAAACATAGTGTTATCATCGCCCTCCTCAGTGTGCGTTATGCTACGCGCCGTTATTTCGTTTTCACACCAACAAACAACTATGTGAGGGAGAATCACCATGGTTTTGCATTCATGCCTGCGCACCCTGACCGTCTCGTTAATGACGATTGCCGCAGGCGCGCCCGTTGTAGCCCAAGCGCAAGCTTTCCCCAACCGCCCCATCGAAATGGTGATCCACAGCAACCCCGGCGCCGGACAGGACGTGTTTGGCCGTCTGTTCGCGGAAATCAGCTCGCGCGAGAAGCTGCTGCCGCAGCCATTCACCATCGTCAACCGGCCCGGCGGCAGCGGCATGGTAGCGTCCACGTTCATCAAATCCAAGAAGGGTGATCAGTATTATCTGCTGTCGCTGTCGAGCACCATTGTGCTGGCACTGGCGAATCGCCCGGATGTCGGCTTGGGACTCGACACCTACACGCCAGTGGCACTGTTCGGTTTTGATCTGCAATCGGTGACAGTGCCGGTAGATTCCAAATTCAAGAATTTCCGCGAACTGGTCGAAGCCGCGAAGGCATCGCCCGACACCATCGTCAACGGCATCGCGTCGGCCACCGGCACCGCGCGCTTTTTCCAGTATCAACTTGAAAAAATGACCGGCGCAAAATTCAAATATGTGTCGTTCAAGAGCGGCAGCGACGCCATGGCGGCAGTGATGGGCAAACACGTCGATCTCACTATGGAAAACGTGAGCGAGGTGTTAAGCGGCGTGGAAGCGAAGAAGCTGCGCATACTCGCAGTGCCGTCCGAGCAGCGCCTGAAAGGCCTGCCCGACGTGCCCACGTTAAAAGAGCTGGGCTACAACATCCACGTCGGCGGCGGACGCGGCCTGGCCATGCCCGCGGGCGTGCCAAAAGAAACACTGGCCGTGATGGAAGCCGCCGCGGAACGCGCGCACAAAAGCCAGATATGGCGCGACTACGCCGCCAAGAACATGTACGAAAACACCTACATGAACAGCGCGCAATTGACCCAGTATCTCAACAAACAAATGCCCGCGGTCGGTGAGTTCATGGAGTACATCGGCGCGAAAAAACCATAGGTGCGTACGTCAAGTTAACTACCATCGCGACAGTGGTTCGACAAGCTCACTACGAACAGTTTTTGAATTGGCCGTTCGCCCTGAGCCTGACGAAGGGTCAACGTTCGTTGCGAAACGCGCTACAACTCACGACCAGCCCGCCATGAGCAACATCGCCGCCGTCAACACCTACCCCATCAGCGCGCCGCTGAAGTATAAACAGCACACCGCGCAGGAATCCCGCAGCGATGTGACGCTGCTGCTGGTGGAAGTGGTCACCGACGACGGCATCAAGGGCTACGGGCAGGTCAGCAGCACGCCGATGAAGAACATCGCCGCGTGGGTCGCCAAACTCACGCCGCACGTGATCGGCATGAATGCCCTCGCGCACGGCGCGGTGTGGGACAAGCTTTTCGCACTCACCTCGCCCCAGCCTAACAAAGGCGGCCTGTCACGCACCGCGCGAACGCAGATCATGGGCGCCATCGGCGGCATCGACATGGCGCTGTGGGATATCGCCGGCAAGGCGGCGAACATGCCGGTGTATCAACTACTCGGCGCGCAAAACAAACCGATTTTCACCTACGGCACCGGCGGCTATTACGTCGAAGGCGCCAAACTCACTGCCTGCGCCGATGAACTCGCCGGCTTTGTCGCGCGCGGCTACAAGGCGGTCAAACTCAAAACCGGCGCGGGCACCATGGCCGATGAAGTCAAACGCATCGCCGCCACGCGCGCTGCCATCGGCCCGGATATTTCGCTGATGCTGGATTTAAACGCCGCCTACGACCTGCCTGCGTGCATCGAATTCGCGCGCTTGGTCGCGCCCTACAATATTTTCTGGCTGGAAGAACCATTGCACTGGTATTTGCAACCAGCGGATTTTGCCCTGCTCGCCAAGGCGACGCCGATACCGCTGGCGCACGGCGAACGCGAACTCACGCGCTTTACCACGCGCGATTTCATGACTGTGGGCAACGTGCGCTACATCATGTTCGACGCCACCCGCGCTGCGGGCTTCACCGAAGCCCTGCGTGTTGCGCACATGGCCGATCAACTCGGCGTGATGATCACCCCGCACCACGCGCCGGAAATGCACGCGCATCTGGTCGCGGCATTCCCGCGCACCGGCTTCGCGGTGGAATCGCACGGCTCAATGGATCGTGATCCGATCTGGCATGGGCTATTCAGCGAACGCGCGCAGGTGCGCGACAGTTATGTGCATATGAATGACAAGCCGGGGTTTGGGATTGAGATTGATTGGGATTTTGCGAAAAAACACGCGGCGTGAAAAACGCGCAAAATGAAGCCGATGAAAGGATCTCCTGGGTTACTGCCCATTCTTGTTGTCACGCTCGAAGCGGCCTTCGATCCCGGGTGGGCACAGCCGGTTTGCCTTAACACCGGTTGCGCTGTTGCCTGCTGGCGTCTTGATACCATCGGCCCTTTCCAAAGCGGTCATTTCGGGACTCAACACCTTCACGGTCGGCATTATCCGTTACCATTGCTCCTTGCCTGCTTTCGTGCCTACGCATCAAACACAATGTCACCATCGCATCTGCAAGGCTCGATACCCGGCCCGTGGCTAGCGGCTACCGGAACGGGATTCTCACCCGCTAGAATTTGCAGCATTGCCCAGCCGCAACCAAGACTTGACCCCATCTTCTCTTGTGAATGCAGTTTACTGGCGGATACAAAATGGAAGACGTGACCCCTTTTTTCCTGTGCGGTGTGGGCGAGCCGATGAATCTGGTGGAGTATCGCAATCGCTATGTGCTGTATAAAAGTGACGCGGATTTGCAGGCCGCGCACGCGGCGCATCCCTGGCTGGTGACGTGGGACGATCACGAAGTCGATAACGATTACGCCAATGATCGCTCGCAGGATCTCGATCCGCCCGGCGGAATTTGCACCAATGCTGTGGCGCTCAGAATAATTGCGGGCACCGCCATGTTGCCGGTGCCGCGCACGATGTTGGCGAGAATATTGCACAGCCACACCGTCAACGCGCCGCCAAACACAATGTTCGAGTACGCCACCGCGTGGCCCAGCACCTCGGCACTACCGCCAAGCAATCGATATAACGCCGGGCCGGCAAACAGCATCACCGCGGTGAACAGCAAACCGAAGACTAGCGCGATGACCGCTGAGTGCCACGCCAGCCGCTCCGCGCGCGCCACATCGCCCGCGCCCAACGCACGCGCAACAGCCGACGACACACCGCCGCCCATCGCGCCCGCCGACATCATTTGCATCAGAATCAGAATCGAAAACACCAGCGTCACACCGGCCAGCCCCTCGGTGCCGAGCTTGCCGATAAACCACGCATCCGCAAAACTTACCAGCGCCTGCATCAGCGCGAGCAGCACGTTGGGCGCGGCGAGCGTAAGCAGTGTGGGCAGTACCGGCCCGTTTAGCAGGCGTGCGCGGCGGTCGTTCGCAGTCCGAGTGGCTGCATTGGATGCGGACGGTGAAATGCGCGTGTCCGACTTCAGTTTTTTGGCTCACCCGCAACCAGGTAAGCCCACAACGCCTGTATTTCGTCGGGCTTTAACATGTCGCCCCATGGCGGCATGGTTCTGACGCCGTGGGTGACGGAATCCACAAAACGCTCGGGCCGGTCGCGCGGAAAGGTCGCCAGATCAATCGCCCACGGCGGGCCGATCATTTTCACGCCGTGGCACGATTCGCAGTTCTTGGCATACAGCGTGGAGCCCCGCGTGATTTGTTCAGGCGGAAATGTTTTTGCGCCATCCTGCGCGTTGCTGCCCACGGCGAGCAACAACGGCAGTGCGGCCACGATGACATGAACCCGCATCAATCAGGCATCAGTGCAAAGGTCCACACCGAGCTGCCGCTGGGCACGCGCGTTGCCGCTTGCCCGCGCGGCAGGCTACCCCCAAGGCCGGACGCAACGCTCACGTATTGCACGCCCTTATGCGTGTAGGTAATGGGCGGCGCGTTGATGCTGGAGCTGGTTTTGAACTGCCACAGTTGTTTGCCGGTTTCTTCGTCGAGCGCGATGAATTCTCCGGTGGGTTTGCCGGTAAACACAATGCCGCCATCGGTCACCAAGAGGCTGGCGGAGTTGGCGATGTCGGTGATGGGGATTTTCCATTTGAACTTGCCGGTCACGACATCCATCGCGGCGTGAAAGCCCACCACGTCGCCCGGTTTGATTACTGGCGCGCGGCCCGCCGTAGCGGTGTTCGGCTCGCCGAGCTTTTCGAATTTATACGGTACGAACCTCTGGATGCGCGGCAAATCCCAAGTGTTGAGATAAGCCAGATTTGATTTCGGATTAAACGCAAACATTATGGCATTGGTGCCGCGCTGCGGATAGACCTCGACTTCTTCGCCTTTCATCAGGCGATCACCAATCTCGGTCAGCACCGGGCGGCCGGTTTTCAGATCGATGTGCGTGGCCCAGTTGATGCGCGTCATCGCGTGCGCGGCGATCAGCTTGCCGTTGGTGCGGTCGATCACATAAAAGTAACCGTTTTTGTTGCCGTTCATGATGACCTTGCGCATCTGGCCTTCGATGCGTAGATCGGCCAGCACCAGTTCGTTGGTGCCGTCTACGTCGTACAAATCGTTCGGCGTGTACTGGTAATGCCAGACGATCTGTCCGGTCTTCGGGCGAATCGCCACCACGCTGTTGGTGTAGAGTGCGTCACCGTTGCCGCGATATTTGGCATCGTACGGTCCCGCGTTGCCCACGCCCCAATACACCAGATCAAGTTCGGCATCGTACGAACCATTCTGCCAGGTGGAGGCGCCGCCGATCTTCCACGCATCGGGGATCGACTCCGCCGTCTTCGGCCAGGTTTCATGACCTGGCTCGCCCGGCGCGGGGATCATGTGTTTGCGCCACAACTCGTTGCCTGTTTCGGGATCCCAGCCGACGAGGAATCCTCGCGTGGCATGCTCGCCGCCGCTGGTGCCTGTAATCATCACGCCATTGGCGATCAACGGCGCGGAAACGCCTTTGTAGCCCTCAAGATGATTGGCAAACGCTTTTTTCCAGATTTGTTTGCCGGTTTTCATGTCGAGCGCCACCACATGCGCGTCGAGCGTCAGGCGATAGAGCTTGCCGTTGTAGAGCGTCGGCGAGCCGCGATAGATCGCGCCCGAGCTGGATATACGCAGCACCGCGCGATCATATTCAACCGGCGTGCGCCAGATTTGTTTGCCTGTTGCCACATCAAGCGCGAACGTCCAGTGGCCGTTGGTCACATACATCACGCCATTATAGATTGCGGGCTGCGCGAGTTCACCCGTTTCACTCATGGTGCTGGTGCTCCACAGCGGCACCAGGCGTTTAATGTTGGATTTGGTGATCTGCTTTAGCGGGCTGTACATCTGTAACTTTGGGTTTTGGCCAAAGCTCAGAACGTTCTCCGTGTTCTTGCCGTCGTTGAGTAATTCGTCAGCGGTCTGCGCCATGCTTAATGCGGACCACGACAGCAATGCGGCTGCCACAATCTTTTTCATAGTGAACTCCCCTTGAGAAATCAGAAAAAATACAAATGGCTTGACCCGCGCCATTTCCATTACAGTATCTGCGGCACCGCCATGCAGGTCAAGCGGCAGCGGCAGGACAGCGGGT
>CAWUUY010000268.1:0-6601 GCA_963924885.1 uncultured Burkholderiales bacterium
TCTGTTTGGTCTGTTTGGTCTGTGACAAATAGCCCTTGCCCTTAAAGTGAAAAACCAAAAAAGAAAGGACGCCCATGATCCGCAAACTCAGAACCGAACGCGACAGCCAACAATGGATGCTCGACCTTGCCCTTAACCTGCGCGGGCGCGTGCAAAACTTCGAGGCCGACAGCACCGAAGTGCCTTCGCGCGCACGCAACTACCGCATGTTTCCGAAGGTATGGCGCAAGGATGCCGAGCATCATGAGGCGCTCGCCAAACGCGCGCAGGCCAAAGGCATGAACGCCACCGCCACCGCACATTACGATCACGCGATAGAAGCCTATCGCATGGGCCAGCACGCGATTTACTACGACGATCATCCCGTCAAAAAAGCGATGTGCCGCAAGCTCGACAAAATGGTCGATCTCCGGTCAGCGGTGGCGGCGTATCCGATCGAGCGCGTGGAAGTGCCGTTCGACGACGGCAAATCCATCTCATGCCTGCTGCACCTGCTGCCAGGCCGCCCGCGCGCGCCGGTGGTGATCTACGTGCCGGGCATGGATCAAACCAAGGAAACGTTTCCGAAGGCAGCACACAACATTGCCCTCTCGCGCGGCTTTCACGTGCTGTCGATGGACGGCCCCGGCCAGGGCGTATCCAATCTGCGCAAAATCCGCGCGGTGGGCGACAACTACGAACGCGCCGGCGCGGCGGTGGTGAGCTACCTGCAAAAACGCAAAGAAGTGAACCCGAAAAAAATCGCCATCTACGGCGTCAGCATGGGCAGCTACTGGACGCTCCGGCTCGCCAGCTTCGACCGGCGCATCGCGGCAGTCGCCAGCACAGTGGCGTGCTTCAACCCCAACAACACCATCTTCACCCAATCCTCGCCGCGCTTTAAACAGATGTTCATGTACATGGCTGGCTACCAAGACGAGGCGAAGTTCGACGAAGAAGTCGCCGAACCCATGACCGTACGCGGCACGCTCGGCGACATTAAATGCCCGACGCTGCTCGCCACCGGCGAGTTTGATCCGCTGTGTCCGCTGGAAGACGCCATCGAAGCCTACGGCGAACTAAAGTCACAAAAAGAAATGTGGGTGTTTGAAGACCAGTTTCACCAACTGCGCAGCCCGCCGAATATCGGTGGGCTGACTTCGGGGGAATATGTGCTGGATTGGTTGCAGCTGGCGATGGGTGGCAAGCTTAAAAAAAATCACAAGCGCGTTGCTTACATCAAGATGAAGGGTGATGGGCCTTGGGGGGATTGTGAGTGGGTGCCGCCTGTGCGGGGTGGGCAGGCTTATTTTTGAGGGGCGTCATTGCCCAATCATTGTCAGTGCCCGGATGCAATGACATGAAATCTGGAACAGCTCCGTAGGATGCGGTGACGAAGGAACTGCATCGTTCGAGTCAACCGTTCCGCACAATGCGCTCTCGTGATTGATGCGGATCGCTGCGCTCACTGGCATCCTACGAACATCTCACGCCAATGGCACCAACTTCCCCTCCGACACCGCCAGCAGCGCGTCGTACATAAACTTGTCGATCACAATCCCTTCGCGCAGATGCTTGGCGCGTTCCTTGAACGAACGCTCGCCCGGCAAGCGTATCTCCTCCATGCTCGGCTGACGCGGCGTGGCTTTGATGCGCGCAATATTTGCCCCTGGCCGCCGAGTTGTTGCATACTCCCCGGCATGGCATTCTGGCGGGAGCGAAATCATGAGTGACGTAAAGACAATTGAAAAAGCGGTAGCCTCATTGCCGCCGACTGAACTCGCGGAATTCCGGCGCTGGTTCGCTGAGTTCGACGCCGCCGCGTGGGACAAGCAGATTGAGCAAGACGCCGCGGTCGGCAAGCTTGACGGGTTAGCGGCGAGGGCGCTTGCTGATTACCATACCGGCCCACAGGGTTCGCCCAGAGAGCTTTGAAACACACGGCTTCAAAGCGCTTTTGGCATTGCTTCAATGCGCTTCCCGCTGACGTTCAAATCCTCGCGCTGCGCAATTTCGCGCAACTCAAGTCTGATCCGGCGCATCCATCACTACATTTCAAATCCGTGGAAAATGGCCGGTATCACAGTGTCCGGGTGAGCATTTCCTGCCGGGCACTCGGCGTGCCCGTGGCCGACGGCGTGCATTGGTTCTGGATTGGAACGCACGCCGATTACGACAAGCTCGTCGGATAAACTCACGCCAACGGCGGCAGCTTCCCCTCCGGCACCGCCAGCAGCGCATCGTAAATAAACTTATCGATCACAATGCCCTCGCGCAGATGCTTGGCGCGCTCCTTGAATGAGCGCTCGCCCGGCAGGCGTATCTCCTCCACGCCCGGCTGGCGCGGCGCGGCTTTGATGCGCGCGAGGTTTTCGCTGAGTTGCTTACGGTAATCCGCCAGTGGCATCAGTAAATCCGGCTTCATCGCCATCATCAGGTAGCCGTAGTTGCCTTCCTGATCGTTGCCGCTGCCCGCGAACACGCCCAGCGCCTGCGCCGCCATCGCCAGCGCAAAACCCTTGTAGCCGCCGAACGCCAGCAGCGCGCCGCCTTCGCGCGCGGCCTTGGGGTCGCGCGTGGAGTTGCCGTTGACGTCAATGGCCACACCTTCGGGCAGCGATTCGCCGCGCCGCTCGCGGAACATCATGTCGGTGGACATGAACGCCGAGGTGCCCAGATCGATCACGAACGGCTCGCCCGCCGTGGGGAACGCAAACGACAGCGGGTTGGTGCCATACGCCGCCTTGGCCGCGCCCGGCGGCGCCACGTGATGGGTGGAACTCACCGTGTGGATGCCGATCAGCCCCGCGCGCGCGATTGCTTCGACGTAAATCGCGCCGCGCCCGCTGACCCAACTGTTGTTCATGCCGATGACGCCGAAGCCATGTTGATTCGCTTTTTCGATGGCCATTTCCGCCGCGCGCATCAGCGTGTACATACCGCAGTTGTTGCCGCCGTCGATCATGGCGGACATCGGCGTTTCATGCACCGCCTTCAGCCGCCGGCGCGGACGGCGCAGGTTTTTGTGCTCAAACACGTTCAGCAGCTTGGGCAGGCCGGAATACTCATAGCCGCACAGCGCCGCATCCATCACATGATCGGCGATCACGCCGGCTTGTTCGTGGTCGTAGCCGGCTTTTTTTAGCGAGGCGACGGAGAGGGCGCGGGCTTCTGCGGCAGTGAGGCGCACACGGTCGGGGGAGATCATTTCCATTTTATGTGCCCGGTTATGGGTTACGTCATGCACCCCTCCGTCGTTCCCGCGCCGGCGGGAATCCATAATACAGTGCCACTTGAGACACCGTATGGATTCCCGCCTGCGCAGGAATGACGGGGAGGAAATTTTGTCGCGACTTGATGCTACGAAGAGCGGCTATGGCAAAATCCATCTATCCACCGCCGACAATACCAAGGTTGCCCCGTTGGAACAATAACCACAACATCGAAACCCCATGAACTTTGAACTCCCCGAAGAACTCCGCATGCTGCGCGAGAGCGCCGCGCGCTTTACCGCGCGCGAGCTGATACCGCACGAGCCGCTGGTAATCCGCCGCGAGGCCGAGCGCGGTTACACCGATTTGCCGTTGCTGCCGCCCGAGCTTGAACAACAAATCATGGCTAGGGCGCGCGCCGCCGGGATGGCGGGGCTGGAGGTGCCGGAGGAACACGGCGGCGGGGGTGCCAGCATCCTCGCCAAGACGGTGGTGGTGGAGCAACTGAAACACAGCATATTGTTTCCGTTCGGCTTTGCGCCGAATTTCCCCGATGTGTTCATGCTGCTGGAGTCGTGCAAGGGCACGCAGATCGACAAATATCTCAAGCCTTTTTTGCGCGGCGAAACGCAGTCGTGCATCGCCATCACTGAACCCGGCGCGGGCGCAGATGTGTCGGGCATGAAAATGCGTGCAGAACGTCGGGACGGTAAATGGGTGCTGAACGGCAGCAAAATGTTTATCACCCATGCGCGCTACTCGGACTTCATGATCGTGATTACCGTGACCGATCCCGCCAAGGGCACGCGCGGCGGGATGACGGCGTTTCTGCTCGACACCCAACAAAAAGGCATTACCGTGCCCACCGCGTATCCGATGATCGGCGACTATTCGCCGTATGCGGTGCATTTTGACAACGTGGAAGCCAGCGACGAGCAGGTACTGGGCGAGGTGGGCGAGGCTTTCGCGCCGCTGCAAGGCCGCTTGGGGCTGCGGCGGCTGGAAATCGCCGCCACTTGCGTGGGCCTCGCGACGCGCTGCCTGAAGATGATGATCGAGCAGGCCAAACTGCGCAGCACCTTCGGCGCGCCGCTCGCCGATCGGCAGGCGGTGCAGTGGTGGATCGCCGACAGCTACCGCGAAATCGAAATGACGCGGCTCGCGCTCTACAAGCTCGCGTGGGACCTCGATCAAAAGCACGACACGCGGCGCGATGCATCGATGGTCAAAGTGCAGGCCACCGAAATAGCGGGCGTGGTGGTGGATCGCGCGATGCAGTTGTTTGGCGGCATGGGTATGTCGAAGGTGCTGCCGCTGGAATACATCTCGCGCGTGGTGCGCATCTACCGTATCGTCGAGGGGCCGAGCGAAGTGCATCGCTGGGTGGTGGCGCGGGATTTGCTGAAGAATGGGTTGCCGTTTTGATTTTTTGGTTCATTAGACTTTTCTGTGGGTATAGACTCGAACGGCAGGCCATTCGGCAAAGCATGAAAAAGAAAACCTGTCATTCCCGCGAAGGCGGGAACCCATAACACAGTGCCATAGGCTACTCCCTATGGATCCCCGCCTTCGCGGGAATGACAGGGGTGGTTTATCACCGACACGAAACCCTGATAAATCTAATTTTCGGGATATACAAGGTCGTCCATCATGAATCTAGATATCAAAAATAAAACCGCCATCGTCACCGCTTCCAGCGGCGGGCTGGGTGAATACGCTGCGCGCGCGCTGGCCGCCGAGGGCGTGAATCTCGTGATGTTCGCGCGCTCGGCGGACACCCTGCGCGCCAAGGCCGCGGCCATCGCCCAACAGCACGGCGTGCGCGTGCTGCCGGTGGCAGGCGACATGCGCAACGCCGAGGATGTGGATCGGCTGCTGGTCGAAACGCAAAAAGAATTTGGCGGTATCGACATACTCGTGCTCAACACGGGCCGCCCGCCGGTGCCGATGCGCGAAGTGCTGGACGAAACCGAAGACGAACGCTGGCAGGAAGCGTATGAGACGCAGTTGCGCAGCGCGATCCGCGTGGTGGGCAAGGTAGCGCCGCTATTGGTGGCGCGCGGCTGGGGGCGCATCGTCGGCATTACGTCCGCCTCGGTCAAACAACCGATGACCAAGCACGGGTTATCGACGGTGTTTCGCGCGGGACTCACCGGCTATCTGCGCCATCTCGCCAATGAAATCGCCGCCAGTGGCGTGACGGTGAACACCGTGTGCCCGGCGTCGGTGGGCACCGAAGCCATGGAAAAAAGCTACGATCTCAAAGTGCGCGCACAGCAGGTCCCGATGCGCCGCATCGGCAAGCCGGAGGAACTCGGCGCGATGGTGGCGTTTTTTTGTTCAGAGCAGGCGGGGTTCACCACTGGCGCGGCATTGCAGGTGGATGGCGGGATGGTGGCGTCGCTGACATAATCTCTTTTACTTTTCGGAGCGTCTTTCATCATGACCCAACCCGTTTACATCCTCGGCGGATACCAGACCGACTTTCTGAAAGCGTGGTCGCGCAAGGGCGAAGACATTTCCGACATGATGCGCGAGTGCGTGCTCGGCACGCTGGAGAACTGCGCGCTCGACGCCAAGGCCGTCGAATCGATTCATGTCGCCAACGCCTTTGGCGAATTGCAGCGCCAGCAGGCGCACTTGGGCGCCATGGTCGGCGCGGTGGTGCCTGAGTTGTGGGGCGTGCCCGCCGGGCGGCACGAAGGCGCCTGCGCATCGGCGTCGCTGGCGGTACTTTCCGCGATGGCCGAAATCGAGGCCGGGCGTTACGACTGCGTGCTGGTAATCGGCGCCGAAGAATTCAAGAACCTGCCCGGCGACGCCGCCTCGCAGAATCAGAATTCCGCCGGCTGGGTGGGGCATGAAAAACTCGCGTGTAAATTTTTGTGGCCGGCGGTGTTCGGCCATCTGGCGCTGGAATACGAAAAGCGCTACGGACTCGACCGCCGCTATTTGAACCGCATCGCCGAGATCAATTACGGCAACGCGAAAAACAATCCGCTGGCGCAAACCCGTCACTGGCAGTTCAATGAAAAGAGCTTCACCGATGACGACGAAGCGAACCCGGTGATTGAACCCGGCACCCGCCGCCAGGATTGCGGCCAGATCACCGATGGCGCTTGCGGTCTGGTGCTGGCGTCCGCGCGTTTTGCAGAGGTGCATGCGCAAAAGTGCGGCGGTAAACTCGCGGGGCTGCCGCAAATCCTCGGCTGGGGGCATCGCACCGCCGGGCTGCCCTACCTGGAAAAGATCGAACGCAGCGCGGGCCAATCGTTCATCCTGCCGCACGTGCATGACACGATCACCGACGCGTTTCGTCGCGCCGGCGTGGCCGACGTGTGGCAACTCGACGGCATCGAAACCCACGATTGCTTCACCACCACCGAATACATGGCCATCGATCATTTCGG
>CAWUUY010000269.1:0-18587 GCA_963924885.1 uncultured Burkholderiales bacterium
CGTGGCCACCGCACGGTCGCAGTGCATCACGAATTCACAGCCACCGCCGAGCGCCAGCCCATCGACTGCCGCTACCGTCGGCGTCATCGAATATTTCAGCGCCTGCGTGGTGATCTGGAACTGCTCGACCAGATGTTCGACTTCGGCGAGTTTACCTGCCATCAGTTGATCCGCCACGCCGATCTGCCTCGCGGCTTTCAGCGCTAGCGATTCGGCTTCTTTCTTGAAAGACTTTAATAGCCTGCCGAATCCTGAAGGCTTCGACGCGGGCCTCGCGCCCCCGGCCGGCGTCTTTTTCAGATTCGCGCCGACGGAAAACGGCGGCTCGGTCTGCCACACCACCAGGCCCAGGTAATTTTTCTCGGCAACCTCGATCGCCTGCTGCACGCCTTCCAGCACATCGTTACCGATGGCATGCATGCGGCTCTTGAAACTGACAATCGCAATATCGTCGCCGGTGTGCCAGCAGCGCACACCATCGGTTTCAAATATCGTGGCGCCGTACTGGCGATCTTCGCCCAGCAACTTGTCCGGGAACGGCTGGCGTTTGTAAACCGGCAACGTCGAACGGGTCTGGTAGCCGTTCGACGCTACAGAGAATGAGCCTTGCGGCGTATGCACTCCGCTGCGTGAGGCATCCGTCGCCCATGCCGGCAGCGGCGCACCCGTCATCGATTTGCCGGCGGCGATATCCTCGGCGATCCATTTCGACACCTGCTGCCAGCCCGCCGCTTGCCAGATTTCAAACGGCCCCGTGTCCCAACCAAAGCCCCAACGAATCGCAGAATCCAGATCGCGCGCATTGTTGGCGATCTCACCCAGATGCATCGCGCAGTAATGAAACGAATCGCGGAACACAGCCCACAAAAATTGCGCCTGCGGATGGCTGCTGTCATGCAGTTGCACAAAGCGTTCGGCGACATTCTTGTTCTTCAGAATCTCGACCACGCCCGCGTCGGCCTCGCCATCCGAAACTCTATAATTTTGTTTTTTTAAATCAATTACCTGTATATCTTTACCCATCTTTTGATAAACGCCACGCTTGGTCTTTTGGCCCAGCGCGCCCTGATCGATCAGCGTCTTTAGCCACGCCGGCACGGCGTAATACCGGTGCCACGGATCATTTGGCAGCGTGTCCTTCATGGTGTTCACGACGTGCGCAAACGTATCCAGGCCCACAACATCGGCGGTGCGAAAAGTCGCGCTCTTCGGACGACCAATCAACGAACCGGTCAACGCATCCACCGTGTCAAAACCGATGCCGAGGCGCTCCGCGTGATGGATCGTCGCCAGCATGGAAAACACACCCACGCGATTAGCGATGAAATTCGGTGTGTCCTTGGCGCGGATCACACCCTTGCCCAGCGTGGTGACGAGGAATTTTTCCAGATCGTCGAGGATATGCGCCTCGGTCTCGTTGCAAGCGATCAGTTCGACCAGATGCATGTAACGCGGCGGATTGAAAAAATGCACGCCGCAGAAACGATGCCGCAGTTCGGCAGGAAACGCCGACGCCAGTTGATTGATCGACAGCCCCGAAGTGTTGCTGGCGAATATGGTGTGCTCGCCCAGATACGGCGCCACTTTTTTGTAGAGATCAGATTTCCAGTCCATGCGCTCGGAAATCGCCTCGATCACGAGGTCGCATGCCTTCAGCCAATCGAGATGCTGATCGTAATTGGCCGGTCGAATAAATCCCGCGCGCGCCGGTGTCGCCAACGGGCTGGGTTCGAGCTTGCGCAGATTATCTACGGCCTTAAGCACATTGCCGTTGGGATCGCCCTCTTTCGCCGGCAATTCAAACAGAATGACCTCGACGTTGGCATTAGCCAGATGCGCCGCAATTTGCGCACCCATCACGCCGGCGCCCAACACCGCGGCTTTGCGTACGATAAACGGGGAGACAGAGGACATGGAAACTCCCGATTAGAATGTCCAAAGATTCTAGCACTCAAGCCCATGCATACCTAACAGAACAGCGCACCTTTTCCCGCCGTACAAAAAATCGGGCAGCGGCTCGAATGAGGCGCTGCCCAATTGCCGAAAACCGCTTTAAAACGCGTGCGAGTACTAGATGGAAAGGATATCCGCCCGACTGTTGAAATGCCCAATCAATCGCCCCGGCGCGCCGGTCAAGCCATTGTCGGCAAAGCCATCCTTGACGAACTCATGCGCGTAGCCGATTTCAAACGTGCCTTGTTTCGACGGCTTGTATTACACGCCCAGCGCAATCCATACGCGATCCTGATCGGGCAAGCGCGGCGAGCGATGCACATCGTTCGTCGGTGTTTTGTCGTAGGCCGCGCCGAAGCGCAGTTTAACCTGATCGTTCAGCTTGTAATTGGCGCTCACACCGGTGCGCCAGGTGTTCTCCCACTAAAACTCAAGCGTGTTAAACACTGTTGCCGCCGTACCTCCGAGCAGATTCCCACCCGAAAACGGCACCCCGCTCGAACTGGCACGCACCACCGTCAGCCGTTGCAGTTTGTCCCACCCGGTCCACTTCAGATCACCCATCACATCCCACTTCGCTTTGACGACGTGAGCCACGCTCAGTGAAAAACTGTCCGGCACTTTGAGCGCCGCCGTGGCACTCACTGCGTTTGCCGCGTTGGCGGCAGCACTGGAAAAGGTGACGCTGCCCTCCACGTCATACTGAATCGCGGAGCGATAATGCATTCCGATACGCGTGGCCGGCGACGGCTGAAAAACAACGCCCACGTTAAAGCCAAAACTAATGTCATCCGCCTTCAGCGTGGCCACGCCGGCGGCGCCGGCCGAATTGGTCAGCTTGGCGGCGATCTTTTGCACGCTGACATCCACGCCTATCGAAAAAGCGTCATTCACCTTGTAGGCAAACATAGGCTGTATGTTGATCGTTTTGAGCGAGGATTTAAGGGGCGACCAATTGCCCGCGCCAGCCGGCATCGTAGTGCGTGGTGAGCCCAAACGGCACGTTGATCGCCAAACCAAAGCGCAGCGCCGGGGTGATATCCATAGCAAAAAAGCCATTGGGCACGTAGGCCCAATCACCGCCGTCTCCACCCGCTCGCACCCGGCGCGTCAAACGCGCCGCTGGAGCCTGTGTTCTGGAACTTGAACGATGGTCGCAATATATGCAGCGCACCCGTCATGTGTTTGCCCAGAGGCAGCGCCGTCATCCCCGCCGGATTCGACCACACCACGCTGGCGTCATCCGCCACCGCCGCGCCGCCTGCGAAAGCATTGCCGGTGCCACTGCCGCTTTGCGTGCCGACGCCGAAAAAGACACCGGCAATGCACCCGCCACCAGCGCGGATAAAACATATAACCTTATGTTTTTATTATTTAAGTTCACAAAACCTGCTCTTGTCTAACCCAGACCACATAGTAGCTTGCGTCAAACCTGTTTTTCGCGTTTTTACAAACCTTTCACACCCAGCCCCTATGTCGCGCGTGGCGCACCTACAACACGCGGCTGCCGCTTCTCATCCACCGCCACATAAGTCAGCGTCGCCTCGGTCACTTTGACGCATAACTCCTTCTCCGTCCGCCGCTGCGAACACACCTCGACATCCACCGTGATCGAGGTGCGCCCCACCTTGACCACTTCGGCGTAAAAACTCACCACGTCGCCCACAAACACCGGCTGACGGAATACAAAAGAGTTCACCGCCACCGTCGCCACCCGTCCCTGCGCCAGACGCACGGCGGGAATACTGCCCGCCAAGTCCACCTGCGACATGATCCAGCCATCGAAAATATCGCCGGTGTGATTGGCGTCGGCCGGCATGGGAATAACGCGTTGCGTGGGATGTTTGTCGGGCAATGCGACTAATGCGGTGGGGTCATTCATGCTTTCTCTCCATCCTTGTCCTTCAATATCCCGCGTACATCTGATCAATCTCGGCGTTGAATTTCTCCATCACCTTGGGGCGCTTGAGCTTTAGTGTCGATGTCAGCAAACCGCTCTCCATAGTCCATGGCTCCAGCGTCACCATGGCGCGGCGCACTTGTGCATAGCCGGGAAACGCCTTCAACTGCGCACCCACGCGCGCGATAATCGCGGTTTCGACCTCTTTGGTTCTTAGCGCTGCCGGGTCATCGGCCTTCCAGCCTTTTTCGGTGGCGAGTTTTTTCCAGTGCTCCGCGTTAAGCACCGTGAGAATGCTCAGATACGGCTTCGCCTCGCCCAGCAGCATCACCTGCTCGAACAGCGGATCGCGCAGTATCGAGTTTTCCATATCCACCGGCGGCAATTTTTCACCGTTAGACATGACGATGATTTCCTTGATGCGCCCAGTGATGAACACGTGTCCTTGTTCATCAATGCGCGCGGTATCGCCGGAATTCAGCCAGCCGTCCGGCTGTATCATCGCCTTAGTCGCGGCCTCATTGTTCCAGTAGCCGAGCATGATGTTGGGGCCTTTGATCAGCAGCGCGTTGTGGTCGCCGACTTTAACCTGCACACCGGGCAGCGCGCGGCCCACGCTGGCGGGCAGATTGTCGGACGGGGAATTCGCGCAGGCCATCGGGCTGGTTTCCGTCAGCCCGTACCCTTGCAGCACCGGCAAACCCAATCCAATGAACACGCGCGAGATATCGGGCGGCAGCGCAGCGCCCCCCGACAACGCCGCGCGCATGCGCCCGCCGAGTCGTGCCATCACCTTGCTCGCCACCAGCGCATTTAACAGCGGCCACAGCAGAAACGACGGCTTCCACCCGCCGCGCCCCTGCGCCTGTTCAAACCTCGCATAACCCACGTCAACCGCCAGCAGAAACAACTTCTTTTTCAGTGGCGAGTCTTCATCCAGCTTGGCGCGTATCGCGCCCCAAATCCGCTCATAAATGCGCGGCACAGAAATCAGCATGGTGGGACGTATCGTTTGCAGATCTTCGCCTAGTTGCGGAATGCCGCGCGCGTAGGTCGTCGTGGCGCCGCACATGACCGTCAAGTAGTAGCCCACGGTACGCTCGAACGTATGCGACAGCGGCAGGAACGACAAAAAGGTATCGTAGGGCGTGACTGTCAGCAGTTGCAGGCCCGCGTACGCGTTGGTCAGAATATTGTTGTGCGACAACATCACGCCCTTGGGCTTGCCGGTGGTGCCCGAGGTATACACAATGGTGGCAAGCTCATCGCCGCTGCGTTGCAGATGCATGGCGCCCGCGCCCTGATCGGGCAGCCATTGACTGATGGATTGCACGCGCGCGTCGTCCGGCGCACCCGCAGTGGGTTGGACGACAGGCTCCACGATCAGTATGCGCACCAAGTCGCCTAATTGATCGCGCACGTCCTTGAAGGAGGCCCATTGCACATTGGTGCCGAACAGCAGCACCTTGCATCCGGAATCGTTGAGTATATAGGCCACGTTGTCGGGCCTATCCTGCGTGTAAAGCGGCACCACCACCAGCCCCAATCCCAGCGCCGCCTGATCGAAAATCACCCACTCCGGCGAGTTGCGCAGCATTACGGCCACGCGGTCGCCCGCCTTCAAGCCGTCTTTGGTCAGCGCCTCCTGCCAGCGCGCCACCTGGTGATCGATCTGCGCCCAGGTGTAGTCGCGCCAATTTGAGTGCTCGGTGTTGTAGTCACGATAGGCTATCGCCTCCGGCGTGCGTTTCACCCGTTCGCGCAGCAATCCGTCGAGCGTGCGCGCAGCCTCAACTGAAATTACGTGTTCCATGGCGTCCGTCATCGCGGTCTCCTCTGTTTGTGCGCTATTGGATTTGAACTCTGCGCGGTCTTATTCCAGGAAAAAATCAGTATACAACTTCGCTCCGGGGGTGATCGCATAGCGCTCGAAATCGGTCACGCCCTCCTCGCGCAATACAGTTTCGTCGATGTAAAAATTGCCGGTAGCGGCGCGACTGTCGCGATTAAAAACAATATGGGCGGCATCCGCCATGATCGCCGGTTTGCGGCTGGCCTTGAGTATGGCTTCGGGAAAATTCACCGCGATCGCCGCCGTCGCAATGGTGGTGCGCGGCCACAACGAATTGACCGCGATGCCGTCGCCGCGAAATTCTTCCGCCATGCCCAGCGTACACATGCTCATGCCGTATTTGCTCATGGTGTAGGCCACGTGATCCTTAAACCAATGCGGCTTCATCGACAGCGGGGGCGACAAGGTAAGAATGTGCGGGTTCTTCCCCGCTTTGGCGGACGCCAGCAGATGCGGCAGGCAGGCCTACGCACACGCAAACGTGCCGCGCGCATTCACGCCCAGCATCAGATCGTAGCGCTTCATCGGCGTCGCGGCGGTGCCGGTCAGCATGATCGCACTGGCGTTGTTAACCAGAATATCAATACCGCCGAATACGCGCACCGCTTCTTTCACTGCGGCGGCAATCGCATTTTCATCGCGCACATCGATTTGCAGCGCCAGCGCCTTGCCGCCGGCGGCCTCCACCTCGGCGGCCACGCTATGAATGGTGCCCGGCAGGCTGGCGTGTGGCTCGGCGGTTTTCGCCGTCACCACGATGTTGGCGCCATCGCGCGCGCAGCGCAGCGCCATTTCGCGCCCGATGCCGCGGCTGGCGCCGGTGATGAACAGCGTCGTTCCCTTCAAGCTGGACATAAAGTCTCCCGCAGGCTCGCGTGATACCGTCGCAAAAACCGCTCAACGCTATTTAAACACCGCCTTGCGCTTTTCCACAAACGCCGTCACACCTTCGGCAAAATCCGCATGCACGGAGCAGCGCGCAAACGCACGCGCCTCGGCATCAAGGTGTTCCGCCAGCAATTGTATTTGCGCGGCGTTGACCAGCGCCTTGGTTTCGGCATAAGCCGTCGCCGGTCCTGCCGCCAGGTGTTGCGCCTGCTTTTGCGTGGCCGACGCCAGTTCGGCGCCCGCAACAACACGATTGATCGCGCCCAGCGCCTGCAACGACGCGGCATCGCACGCATCCGCCAGCAACAGCATCTCCATGGCTTTCTGATAGCCCACCAGTCGCGGCAAAAACCAGCTCGCGCCGCCATCGGGACTGGTGGCGATGCGGCTGTAGGCCATATTGAATTTCGTGCCTTCGGCGGCAATCACCAGATCGCACGCCATCATGATGCTCATGCCCGCGCCCGCCACCGCGCCATGCACGCTGGCGATCACCGGCTTGGGCGCGCGCCGCAGCGCGAGAACGCCGCGATGCAATTCGCCCGCCATGCCCGCCACTTGGCTGGAGAAATCCGCGAGGTTTTCCTTGAAAGACGCTACGTCGCCGCCGGCCAGGAACGCCGGCCCCGCGCCGCGCAGCACCACCACGCGCACCGCCGCATCCTGTTCTGCGCGTTCACACAAGGTGCGAAACGCCACGATGGCCTCCGGATCCAGCGCATTCATCACTTGCGGACGATTGAAGGTGATAGCGGCGATACCGTCCGCCACGGCATACAACAGTGAATCACTCAGGGCGTGCCAACGCCTCGAAGCTCACCGCCCGCGTGGTCTGGAACAACTCGCTGCGGCCAAAATCCTTCGGAAAATCATCGACCATGATGGCCTTGCGCCGCAGCGATTTCGCGCTCGCCAGCGTCTCCGCTTCCGCCGGCGTGATCACGCTCTTGGCGAGCGCATCCGCGGCAACCATGTCGGCGAACTCGCCGCTGATGGTTCCCGCGCGTTTAGCGGCGCGCAGCTTGGCCTCGACCGGCTCCGCCGCGATCACCGCCAGCAGCGCCGCGTCAACTACCGTCACCGGATCGTTTTCGTCGGCGGGTATACACATGCCCTGCGTCAGGCGGTCGCGCGACGGGCCCGGCGTCATCATGATACCCACCACCTGACTGCCCAGTTTGTCGGCGGGCGCGTCAAACACGCGTCCCCACGGAAAAATGCTCACGCGCAGCCCCCACGCCACCAGCCGGTTCGGCAGGTTTTCAAACAAGCCGTAAAACGCCTCCTGCGCGCGGTAGAGCGCATCCTGCATCGCCCAGCGCATCAGCGGTAAATCGTCTTGTTGACGACCGTCGTCCTCATAACGCTTCAACACGCACGACGCCAGATAAAGCTGGCTCAAAACATCGCCCAGCCGCGCCGACAAGCGCTCGCGGAACTTGAGCGATCCGCCCAGTACGAACATGGCCACGTCGGAAGCCCACGCAAACGCGCTCGATAGCCGCGTCAGGTCACGGTAGTACTGACGCGTATCGCCATCGCCGGGCGCCGAAACAAAGCGCGCGCCGGTCAGCCCCATCCACGAGGCGCGCGCCTTGTTGGAAATGGTGAACGCCGCATGGCCGAAAAACGCCGCGTCGAAATCGCGCAAGGCTTTCGTATCGTCCGTCTCGTGCGTGGCCTCCATTTCCTTCAGCACGTACGGGTGACCGCGCACCGCGCCCTGCCCAAAAATAATCAACGAGCGCGTGAGTATGTTCGCGCCTTCCACCGTGATAGCGATCGGTATCTGCTGATAGGCGCGCCCCAGATAGTTATTTGGCCCCATGCAGATGCCCTTGCCGCCGTGCACATCCATCGCGTCGTTCATCACCTGGCGACCGCGCTCGGTCAAATGATATTTCACGATGGCGGAAATCACCGAAGGCTTTTCGCCCAGATCAATCGCACCCGCGGTCATAGTGCGCGCGGCATCCATCAAATACAGATTGCCGCCGATGCTCGCCATGGCTTCCTCGACGCCTTCGAAGCGGCCGATGGACACATTGAATTGCGTGCGCACGCGGCCATAGGCGCCGGTGGTGCGCGCAGCGATTTTCGACATGCCCACCGAATTCGCTGGCAGCGAGATCGAGCGCCCCGCCGCGAGGCAATTCATCAGCATCTTCCAGCCCTGGCCCACATAATCCACGCCGCCAATCACATAATCCATCGGCACGAACACATCCTTGCCCCAGTTCGGCCCGTTCATGAAGGCGCCGTTCAGCGGGAAATGCCGCCGCCCGATGTTCACACCCAGCGTATCGGTGGGTATCAGGCCCAGCGTAATGCCGCGATCTTCGTCGGCGCTGAGAATGTGCTCGGGATCATACAAACGAAACGCCAGCCCCAGCAGCGTGGCAATCGGCCCCAGCGTGATGTAACGTTTTTCCCACGTTAGACGGATGCCCAACACGTCGGGCTTGCCCTGCCACTCGCCTTTGCACACGATGCCGAAATCCGGTATACCGCCCGCGTCCGAGCCGGCTTCCGGGCTGGTCAATGCAAAACACGGCATCTCCAGGCCCTTGGCGAGACGCGGCAGGTAGTAATCTTTTTGTTCCTTCGTGCCGTAATGCAATAACAACTCCGCCGGCCCCAGCGAGTTGGGTACCATCACCGACACCGCCGCCGTACCGCTGCGCGTGGTGAGTTTCACGATCACCGACGAGTGCATCAGCGCCGAAAAACCCTTGCCGCCGAATTCTTTGGGAATGATCATGCCGAGAAAACCCTGATCCTTGATGAACTGCCACGCCTGCGGCGGCAGATCATGCAACTCATTGGTAACCTCCCACTCGTTCACCATCTCGCACAGTTGCTCGACCGGGCCATCGAGAAACGCCTGCTCTTCGGCGCTTAACACGGGCTTGGGATAGGCATGCAGTTTTTGCCAGTCCGGCTTGCCGCTGAACAACTCGCCGTCCCACCACACCGTGCCCGCGTCGAGCGCTTCCTTTTCGGTGGACGACATCTGCGGCAAAATCTTGCGGAATAGATCGAGCAGCGGCGCGCCCAGTACCGCGCGGCGTATCGGGCTGGGATTCAGTAACAATGCAAGAATGGCAAAAATGATGCACCCGAGCGTCAGCACGATCGGTGACGCGCCACCCGTGAAACCCGCCGCGGCCAATCCCGACGCCGCCACCACGGTCCACAGCCACGCGGGCGCGCAAAAATACGCCAGTGACCACACCACCGCGATCACTCCGCCCGCCGCCAAAAAGGTATTCATGCCAGCCGCCCGTTGTTATCGTTATAAATAAATCAATAAAAACAGATACTTAGTGTATACACCTCATCTACACTGAATGCAATCCACGTATCGACTTCACCCGCTCCTTGCCCGCCGCGATCATCATCGCCCACTCATTGCCGGCCGACATGAAGCGCGCGCCGAGTTTAATCGCGTACTCGTAATTTTTGGTGTCGGCACCAGCCAGCCCGCCGATACCGGGAATCTTGCCGTGTTTATGACATGCCGCGACCACGCGTTCAAACGCCGCCTGAATTTTCGGATGCGTGAGTTCGCCCGCAATGCCCATGTCGGACGACAGATCACTGCTGCCGATATGCAGCACATCAACACCCGGCACTGCGGCGATTTCTTCGACGTTCTCCAGCGCAGCACGGCTTTCGATCATGCAGATCAGCAGCGTGTTGTCGTTCAGCAACTTGCGCGCCTCCACCTGCGGCACGGGCTGGTACCCAAAATGCGCCCAGCTCGAGGTGCCGGAGCGATGCCCCAGCGGCGCGAACTTGCAAGCCGCCACCGCCTTGCGCACATCATCCGCCGTCACCACATCGGGCACCACAATGCCCATGGCGCCCGCATCGAGCATGCGCAGCGCCAGACCGTAGTCGCCATCGGGTATGCGCACCAGCGGCGTCACCCCCGCGCCGAGCGCTGCCACGCACATCTGCGCCACATCATTTTCGGGCAGCGGGCTGTGCTGCAAATCAAAGTACACCGCATCGAAACCGCAGGCCTGGGCGGCCAGTGCAATATCAACAGTGCGCGCATGACGAATCATCAGCGCAAGGCCGAGGTCGCCGCGTTTCAGGCGGGCTGCAAGCGGGTTGGCTAGTGTAACGGTCATGGGATATCCTTAAATTATTAAATTATTAAATCAAAACAAATGCTTATGTTTTTTTCCTATATTGCAATCGGCTCATCAGAACCGCGATTCTGCCAGCGCCATCACGCTATCGGCCCCGGTGATCACGGTGAGTTTGAACGCCGCCGCCTGCGGCAAAATGTGTTCACTATAAAAGCGCGCGGTGGTGAGCTTGGCCTCCAGAAACGCCGTGTCCGCGTCCGGCGCGGTGCGCTTGCGTTGCGCGACATCCGCCGCACGCGCCATCATCCAGCCGCCGCCCACCGTACCGAACAGTTTGAGATACGGCACCGCCACCGCAAACACCGCGTTGGGATTTTTCTGAAAATTTTCAACAATCCAGCGCGTGGCTTCGTCGAGCGCATCGATGCTGCTGCTAAGTGATTTTTCAATGTTTGCCAAATCCCCTGAAGACAGAGCCGCCGCCGTCTTGCGCATGTCCGCGATCACCGCCAAAGCCGTGACGCCTTTTTCATAACCCACCTTGCGCCCCACCAGATCGTTGGCCTGTATGCCGGTGGTGCCTTCGTATATGGTGGTGATGCGCGCGTCGCGCAAATACTGCGCGGCACCGGTCGCTTCGACAAAGCCCATGCCGCCGTGGATCTGTACGCCGGTGGAGGCAATCTCCACACTCAGCTCGGTACACCACGCCTTCACCACCGGAATCAGCAAATCGATCACCGCTTGATGGCGGCGCTTTTCGGCGGCGTCGGCGTGATGCTTGGATATGTCGAGCGTGGCGGCGGCGTAATACGCCAGCGCGCGCATCGCTTCGATCTGCGATTTCATGCTCATCAGCATGCGCCGCACATCGGGGTGATGAATGATGGTCACGCGGTCGCCGCTGCGCTGGCCGACCTCGCGGCCCTGCACCCGCGTCTTTGCGTATTCGCGCGCGTGCTGATAGGCGCGCTCCGCCACCGCCACGCCTTCCAGCCCCACCGCAAGGCGCGCGTGGTTCATCATGGTGAACATGTATTCCAGCCCGCGATTGGGCTCGCTGACCAGATAACCCACGGCGCCACCCGCATCGCCATACTGCATCACGCAGGTAGGGCTGGCGTGGATGCCAAGCTTGTGTTCGATGGACACACATTTCACATCGTTGCGTGTGCCTAGCGTGCCATCGGCATTAAGCAAAAATTTCGGCACGACAAACAGCGAGATACCTTTCACGCCCTCGGGCGCGTCCGGCAGGCGCGCCAGCACCAGATGCACGATGTTATTCACCATGTCGTGCTCGCCCCAGGTGATGAATATCTTGGTGCCGCTGATTTTGTAATGGTCGCCATTATTACTACTGGGAACCGCTTTGGAACTAATGGCCGCGAGGTCCGATCCCGCGTGCGGCTCGGTGAGATTCATGGTGCCGCTCCACTCGCCCGAGTTGAGCTTGGGCAAATAACGCTGCAACTGCTCGGCGCTGCCATGATGCGCCAAGGCCTCCATCACGCCCGATGTCAGCATCGGGCACAGGCAAAAAGCCATGTTGCTGCTGTTCCACATCTCCTGCACGGGGTTGGACACCAGATGCGGCAAGCCCTGCCCGCCGTACTGCGTGAGGCCGCCCAAGCCGTTCCAGCCGGCTTCAGTGAATTTTTGATAGGCCGCCTTAAAGCCCGCTGGCGCAGTCACCACATGATTGGTGAGCTTGGACCCTTCCTTGTCGCCGCTGCGGTTCAACGGCTCCAGCACCTCCTGCGCGAATTTCGCCGCCTCGCCCAGAACCGCCTCGATCAGATCAGCGTTCACTTCCTCGCAGCCGGGCAGTTTGGCCACTTCGTCCAACCCGGCAAGTTCGTTGATCACGAACAGCATGTCTTTCAGTGGCGCGACGTAGGACGACATGGCAAAACTCCTGTTCAGTGTGCGTTATGCGGTCATGTTACCGCAAAGCTTTGCGCGCCAGCACTCAGTTTGCTCGCTCAATCGTTACGTTGTATGCCCGCCTGTTGAATCACCTTCAGCCACTTCTCGAATTGATCGGCGTTGAGCTTGCCGAGCTCGGCGGGCGTGGATGTCCGCAACTCGATCCCTTCGTGCGCAAGGCGCTGGCGCACATCGGGCACAGCAAAGCGCTGCGCGAGCTCGCGATTGAGCCGGTTGATAATCTCCGCTGGCGTGCCGGCGGGCGCGACCACTGAATAATATTGCTCGACTTCAAAACCGCGCAGGCCGGATTCGTCAATGGTGGGGATGTCCGGCGCCAGCGCGCTGCGTTTAATGCTGGTGACACCCAGCGATCGGATGCGCTTTTCACGCACCTGCGGCAGCGCCGTCAGAAAATTGGCGAACATCGAAAACGATTCGCCTTGCAGCAGCGACATCATCGCCGGTGCGCCGCCCTTGAACGGCACATGCGTCAACTTCACCTTCGCCAGCGCCTGCAGGAGTTCACCACCCAGATGCGACGGACTGCCCTGCCCCGTCGATGAATAGGTAATGCGCCCTTCCGACGAACGCGCTAGTTGAATAAATTCGCGTATTGATGTCGCCGGCAGCGATGGGTGCGTGACCAGCATATAGGCGGTCGTGCCCGCCAGCGACACCGGCGCAAAGTCCTTGATCGGATCGTACTTGCGCTGCGTAATCAGCGCCGGCCCGGTAATCAGCGTCGCGCCACTGCCTAAGAGCAGCGTATGCCCATCCTTGGGCGCGCGCGCCACCATCTCGGCGGCAATCGCGCCACCCGCCCCGCCGCGATTGTCCACGATGATCTGCTGCCCCAATGCGGGGGCAAGCTTATCGGCGATAGCGCGCGCCACCGTGTCCGTGCCGCCGCCGGGGGTGTTGGGGACGATCAGGCGGATGGGTTTGGTGGGGTAGGTCTGCGCCGTGACTATCGCTGGTGCGGCGAGTAACAGCAGCATGGCGCTGTTAAGAATGAAATTGAGAATATGCTTTGTCATGCATCGCCTCCGGCACATGGTATTGCCACCGATTGCCCGAGTGGACACAAAGGGCGTGCCCACCCTACGGTTGCTACGAGACTGCCCGCACCCGTGTGACACGAGTGCGCGTGGCGCGCGGCGTTAATTTCCTGGCCGCCTGGCCGGCCTGAAGCACAACTCGCAGCGCGTCGTTAACCTCATCGGAACTGGGAAACGCCTTCGCGATATCCGACTCAAGCACCACTACATTAGCGCCTTCCTTCAAAATTCGCCAGTAATACTTCCCGCGCACCGCCTTTGAGTAATCAAAGTTGTACTCGGCTCGAATGTCACTGACCTTGGCAACTTTAGGTTTCATGATTTTTTCGCTCTTTGGCATTAGCTAATCTTGCACTGATAATCCGGGTGTTATCTTCGCTTTCGGCATGAACCACCGCCAACAATCGATCATGAGACGAATACCCTATAGTGACAGAACGTGATTCGCCGACCGAATGATCGGGGTCATCAAAGGTGGCCGCCATGGGATCATAAAAAACTGTTACGGCCTCGTCGAACGACACCCGGTACTTCTTGCGATGTTGTGCCGCCTTTGATCGATCTCATGCGAATTCCATCGAAAGATTTTACACCGTCGTGCATGAAGCAACGCATCAAACAAAAAGGGCGCAATCCTTTCAGATCACGCCCCTCTGTCACGTCTCAATCAAACCTTGATTAACCCAACTCCGTCACCAGTTCCGGCACCACCTTGAACAGATCGTCCACGATCCAATAACTGGCGATCGAGAACAATGGCGCTTCGGCATCCTTGTTGATGGCAACGATGACTTTGCTGTCTTTCATCCCCGCCAGATGCTGAATCGCGCCGGAGATACCGACGGCGACATACAGTTCCGGGGCGACGATCTTGCCGGTTTGACCGACTTGATAGTCGTTGGGCACAAAGCCGGAATCGACGGCCGCGCGCGAGGCACCAACTGCCGCACCGAGTTTATCCGCCAGCGGTTCGAGGATTTTGAAGTTCTCCGCGCTGCCCATGCCGCGACCGCCGGAGACGATGATGCGCGCCGCCGTCAGTTCGGGACGTACCGACTTGGTGAGCTCCTGACCGTTGAATTTGGACAGTCCTGCTGCCGATGTGGCAGCCAGCGTTTCGACAGCGGCAGAACCGCCATCCCCCGCCGGATCAAACGCCGTGGCGCGCACGGTGATGACCTTGATCGCGTCGGACGACTGCACTGTCGTCATCACGTTGCCGGCGTAGGTGGGGCGCACAAACGTATCCGCCGACACCACGCTGCTGATATCAGAGATTTGTTGCACGTCGAGCAACGCCGCCACGCGCGGCATGAAGTTTTTGCCCATGCCGGTGGCCGGGGCGACGATATGGGTGTAGTTCTTCGCCACGCTCAACACCAGCGCGGTGATGTTCTCCGCCAGCGCGCCCTCAAACTGCGGCGCATCGCTTACCAGCACCTTGGCGACACCCTTGATCTTGACCGCAGCGGCGCCCGCTTCAGCGCAATTGTGGCCGGCCACCAGCACCGTCACGTCGCCACCCAACTTGCCCGCTGCGGTGATGGTGTTGGTGGTGCCGGGTTTGAGATTTTTGCCGTCGTGTTCGGCGATTACCAGGATAGCCATCTAAATGACCCTCGCTTCGTTCTTGAGTTTAGCTACCAGTTCTTTTGCGTCGGCAACCTTGACGCCGGCGCTACGCGACGCAGGCTCGGCAACGTTCAGCGTTTTCAGACGCGGCTTCACATCTACTCCCAGCGCATCGGGCTTGATGTTTTCAAGTGGCTTTTTCTTCGCCTTCATGATGTTGGGCAGCGTCACATAACGCGGCTCGTTCAAGCGCAGATCAGCCGTCACCACCGCCGGCAGATTGACCGTGAGCTTTTCCAGCCCGCCGTCGATCTCGCGCGTAATGTCGGCGGTGTCGCCGTTGATCGTCACGTTCGAGATATGCGTCGCCTGCGGCCAGCCCAGCAACGCGGCAACCATCTGCCCGCACTGGTTGGAGTCATCATCAATCGCCTGCTTGCCCATGATGACCAGGCGCGGCTGCTCTTTCTCGATAATGGCTTTCAACAGCTTCGCCACCGCCAGCGGCTGCGCTTCTTCCGCCATCTCGACCAGAATGCCGCGATCGGCACCCATCGCCATCGCGGTGCGGATGGTCTCCTGACACTGCGGCGCGCCGATGGACACCACCACGATTTCGGTAACGATGCCCGCTTCCTTCATGCGCACGGCCTGCTCCACCGCGATTTCGCAAAACGGATTGATCGTCATTTTGATATTGGCCGTCTCGACCCCGGTGCCGTCGGATTTGACGCGCACCTTCACATACGGGTCGATCACGCGCTTGGCCGTGACCAGAACTTTCATTGCAACTCCTTTGGAGGGACTGAGGGAAAACTGCCGGGATTGACTCTGCAGCAGCGCCGTATTTTAACGGAAAGCGGGGGGGTGGGGAACCTTGGCGATAGGCGAATTTAATGTAACTATTTGTTTTTATTGTGTATTTACAAAGTGGACTGGCACAGACGAAATGCTTAACCCGTACGGTGCGATCCCTGCGTCACCGCATTCTGTGGTGATCACTTCCGACTAACGGCCCGTTCCCGAACAGCTCAATTACCTTGTTCAGCGCGACAAGGACGAGCGCAAATAATCCGGTAGCCACTAACCCAATCAACGCGACATCAAGGAACATCAACGCCCCCAATACGCTCCCCACGACGGCAAGCACCAATCCCATCAAGGCAAACAGTTGCAATGGAATCGCCAGGCCTATTTCCAGCGCTTCCATGGCGGCATGCGACAGCGCCGCGCAAAGGATGGCCAATGCGCCGACAGCAAAGCCCAGGAAGGGCAAGTTGTTCGCGACCTGCGGTGACATACCCACGCTTATAGCAGGCTGGATCAGATGAACCGTGGCCAGCATCATGAAAAACCCTGTCACGAACATCAGCGCCAGCAGTTTGAAAATACCGAAGCGTCGCAGCCGGCCAACTACGGAAATATTCGCGGATAAGGCCGCCGCTTTTTCTGCTTTCAAACGATCCCGTCGATTCACGGATATTCCTCCACGGCGGCTTTATGAAAAACATGCCAAACTGGCCAAGTGCGCAAAATCCATGGCGCACGATGCACTGACGCAGTTTGGCCTGAAACTGTAGCGCGACTTACCGCCCCTTAAACTCCGGCTTGCGCTTCTCCCGAAACGCCTTCCCCGCCTCCACCCGATCTTCCGTCGAGGCAATCAGCGTGGACAGATCCGCTTCGATGCGCAGCCCGGTCGGCAAGTCGGTGTCCAAACTGCCGCGCACGGCCTCTTTCACCAGCAGCACCGACAGCGGCGCGTGGCTGGCGATGCGTTTGGCCAGCGCTTCGGCGGCGGACGTTAGCTCCGCGCGCGGCACGAGGCGGCTGATCAGTCCCATGCGCAGCGCGTCTTCGGCGGCAACGTGTTCCGCCGACAGCGCGATGTCGAGCGCTCGTCCCAGCCCCACCATGCGCGCGAGGCGTTGCGTGCCGCCACTGCCGGGCAGCGTGCCGCGCGCGACTTCGGGCAGGCCGAACTTCGCGCCCTCGGCAGCGATGCGGATGTCGCACGCCATGGCAATCTCCAGCCCGCCGCCAAGACAATAGCCGTGGATCGCGGCGATCATGGGTTTCCTCGCGTGATCGAAGGCCAGTATCCAGTGCGTGTGCGCGCGGCCCTGGCGATGTTTCACCAGCGACTCCACCGCCGTGAAGCCCTTCACGTCCGCGCCCGCGCAAAACGCGCGCTCGCCGTTGCTGCTAAACACCATCACGCGCACGTTGTCGTCGGCCTCCGCGCGCGCGATGGCCTTGGGAATCTCCGCGCGGATGGTGTCGGAAATCGCGTTCATCGCTTCGGGGCGATTGAGCGTGATCCACGCGATCTGATCGCGCACTTCGTAGAGGACTTGTTCGGTCATGGAATTGTCAAAAATAATTGTTTAAAAACAAATACTTATATAATTTCAGCAATCCGGCATACGCGTCATTTCGCGCATCACCTGCGCCATGCGGTCGAGCTCGGCCTTGCCTTGATACTACACGCGGCCATTCATCCGGCGCAGTCCTCCGCGAATTCCTTCGGCGTATCGCCGCCGGGAATCAGCCCTCCGTTCAGCAGCCGCGCCTGAATGTCGCCCGACTTCACCGCCGCGACGACTTCTTGGTTGAGGCGGTCGATACAAGCGGCACGATCAGACGTATCGCCTGGGCGGGGTACTGCGCTGAAGCAGCCTGATGGCTCGCGCCCAAGCCGGCAACCGCGGTGGACATCAACGCTGCTGCATCAAATTTTTGCATCGGGTTTCTTCGGCGCCTGATCGGTCTGTGGTTTTAATTGTACTACTGCGCAAGCACAATACAGCCCCTATACTTCGCGCATGCTTGCCGTCACCCAGCTCACCCGGCGCTTCGGCGCGCGCACGGTGTTTGAAAATCTCAATCTCGCCATCTCCCCCGGCGAATACGTCGCCATCACCGGCGAATCGGGCGTCGGCAAATCCACCCTGCTCAATCTGCTGGCGGGGCTGGATGTGCCGGATGCGGGGCAAATCCTCCTCGACGGCGCGGACCTCGCCGCGCAATCCGACGAGGCGCGTACGCACATCCGCCGCGCGCGCATGGGCTTTGTGTTTCAGGCGTTCCATATGCTGCCGCATCTGAATGTGGCGGATAACGTCGGGCTTCCGTTGCTGCTGCTGCGCGTGCCCGCGGACGAGCGCCGTGCCCGCACGCACGCCATGCTCGCGGCAGTAGGCCTCGCGGATCGCGGCGCGAGCTTTCCGCGTGAACTCTCCGGCGGCGAGTTGCAGCGCGTCGCGGTGGCACGCGCACTGATCCATCGTCCGAAGCTGGTGCTGGCAGACGAACCCACCGGCAATCTCGAC
>CAWUUY010000270.1:0-5659 GCA_963924885.1 uncultured Burkholderiales bacterium
CCGCCGGGCCGCAATACACCCGCGCCGTGGTGCTCTGACTTTCCCCCTCCTCGCTGACGTAACACAGAACCGTGCGAAAGGTCGGCAGTGGCCCCTGTACCGACGGATACACCAGCGTGCGCGTGGCGCCGGTGTCATCGCACAGCGACACGACGGTATTAGTCGTGCCGAAATCGACACCGATATGCAGAGGCACCGGGTCAACCACGGTATGCGTAACCAGAACTCAATCCGGCTGATACCCCGATATTTTCAATGCCAGTGCGAATTTTTCCAGACAAGCATGCAAGCGCGCGGAAGCCTCCGCGGCACTGGAGCCGTTGGCGACGAGGCCAGCGGTTGATAAACGGTTGCGCACATCAGATAGTTTGACGATCTGGCTCAGTTCAGTGCTCAAATAATCCGCGACCTGCTTGGGCGTGCCCACGGGCACCGCGGCGGCCACCCAGCCCGCTACATCAAAACCCTTGAAGCCCGACTCGGCCACCGTCGGCACATCGGGCGTGTCCGCCAGTCGTGTTGCACCTGTGACTGCAAGAATTTTAAGTTTTCCCGCGTTGACCAAAGGGCGCGTGCCGGCGACGGAATCCCACAGCACCTGCACGCGGCCATTGACCACATCGGGGTGCGCCGCCGGGCCGCCTTTAAAGGGGTACATGCAGCACGTCGATGCCCGCTCCATTGGTGAGCAACGCAATGCCCAGATGCGCCAGCGTGCCCGCGCCGTACGACGCAAAACTCACTTTGCCCGGCTGCTTTTTAGCAAGTGCCACCAGATCAGCCACCGTGCGCCCCGAGAACCCCGCGCCCGCCACGATGCATTGCGGGATTTCCGCGAGGATGGTGCGCAGCGACAGTTCCTTGCGCGGATCGTAACCAAGGTTCAGCCGCGTGTTTGGCGCCACCGCGAGTTCAGTGCTGGCCGCAATCGCAATCGAGCAACCATCGGGGTTCGCCTTGCTGACATACGCAGCGCCCAAGGTCGCGCCCGCGCCGGGGCGGTTGACGATCACCACCGATTGCCCGGTACGCTCGCGCAACTTGTCGCCAACCACGCGCGCGGCAATATCGGTGCCGCTGCCCGCCGGAAAACTGACGAGAAACTGTATGGGCTTTGACGGAAACTGTTGCGCGACGGACGCGTCACAAAACGCACCATAACTCACGGCGCCACTGATCGCCAGCGTGAACCTCACCCACCGGCGATCAAACGCCATCATCAGTCGTTACCCGCGTACTTGCCCGCCGTCTCCGGGAACAAATTCTTCACGATCTTGAATTTGGTTACGTCCACCGTGCCGTCCATGTGCAGATACATCGACGCATCGCGGTACAGCTTTTCGATACCGAAATCGAGCATCATGCCGTTGCCACCGTGTAATTCCACCGCGTGTTTGCACACTTCGAGCACGGATTCAGACGCATACATTTTCACCATATTGCACAGCACTTCGGCGTCCGGCGCCTTCGCGTCCACCGCGCGCGAGGCTTCGAGCAACAGTGAGCGCACAGCACAAATCTTGGTCGCCATTTCGGCGAGGCGTATTGCTGTGGCTTGATGCTTGATGAGCTTTTTGCCGCCTTGCGTGTAGTCATGCACATACTTGACGGTTTCTTCGTAGGCGCGCACGCCGACGCCAAGATTCTTGGAGCCCTGAATAATTTTACCAGGGCGGAAATACACGCCTGCCTTGGTCAGCGCAATATCTTCCACCAGGCAATGATCCAACGGCACGGCCATGTCTTCAAACACCATTTCGCCGTTGTTCATGAAGCGCCCGCCCAGCGTCTCGTTGCAGCGCGCCACCGAAAAGCCCTTGGTTTCGCGCGGCACCAGAAAGCACGAGGTGCCTTTGGTCATGCCCGCGCCGGGCTTGGTGGTGGCATACACCACATACAGACTCGCGTCATAGCCGTTGCTGATGAATTGCTTGCGACCGTTGATCACCCACTTGTCGCCTTTTTTCTCCGCCTTGGTGTGCATCATGGCTTCTGGCACGTCGTACGGCAGCCAACGGTCGGAAGCGCCGCGCGGCTCGGTCAGGCAGTGTGCCAGCAAAAACTGCGAGTCCGCCATGATTTTGGGGAACCAGATTTTTTTCAGATGCTCCGGCAGAATGTTCCGCAGCAGCACGGACACCTTCCATTGCTGCACCATTTTCTCGGCGATGCCGCAATCACCGCGCGAAATTTCTTCTGAGATCACCGCGAAAGTCAGCGTTTCGGTTTTCGGATCGAGCGCGATGCCGCCGTATTCCTCGGGCACGCCCAATGTGCGGATGCCGATTTCGTGCGCGACATCAAGAATTTTTCGCGGCAAGCGTTCTTCGGGCTTCATACTCCACTCGGCCTGCCAGTTCTGCCGCGTGAACGGAATAATGTGCTCGTTGACAAATTTGCGCGTGACATCGCGCATCATGATGGTTTCGTCGGACAAACCTCTTTCGTTGTAAATCATGTCGCGTTACCTTTTCTCTGTTTGCGTTTAATCAATCTTCAAGCTTATGGCCTTAATCACTTTGGCGTTTTTCAACATGGCATCCTGCACCACTTTGCGAAACTCTTCCCGCGTGCCGGTCACCACCTCAGTCGCCTGCGCGGCCAGCAGGTTTTTAACTTCTGGCAGGTTCGCGGTCTTAATCACCGCGGCGCGCAATTTCTCGATGATGGGGCGCGGCGTGCCTTTGGGCACAAAAAATCCCTGCCAGCCGCTGTAGTCAAAGCCAGGAATGGTTTCCGCGATCGGCGGAATATTGCCCATCAACGGCGAGCGATTCGGCAGGCTGTGTCCAATCGCGCGCACCTTGCCGCCGTTCACATGCGTCATCACCGCCGGCGCGGGCGTCAACGTCCATTGCGATTCGCCGGCGATCACCGAGGTCACCGAAGGGCCGCCGCCCTTGTACGGCACATGCACCGATTGCATGTTGGCCACCGACATGAAATACGCACCCGACAAATGGCTTTGCGAGCCGGAACCGGCGGACGCCATATTGAGCTGGCCTTGTTTTGAATTGGCCAGCGCTATCAGCTCTTTCACGGATTTAGCCGGCTGTGAAGGATGCACCACCAGCACATTCGCGGTCACCGCGAATTGCGACACGTAGTCGTAATCCTTCACCGGATCGAAGCTCGGATTCTTTTGCAACAACACCGCCACAGTGGACGCCGCAGTGGTGGCGCTAATCAGGGTGTAGCCGTCCGGCGCGGCGTTCTTAGCGATTTCCATGCCGACAATGCCGCCGGCGCCGGCGCGATTGTCGATCACCACTTGCTGGCCGATGACCTCGGTCAACTTGTTACCCATGATGCGGCCTAACGTATCCACCGAACTGCCGGGCGCGTTGGGCACCAGCATACGGATGGGGCGGTTGGGATAACTCGCGGCAGCATCGGCCGCCATCACGATGGTGCTCTGCGAAAAAAGCGCCATGCCCGCAATCATTCCTACTATCAACTGACGTTTCATCTGAAAACTCCTCCTAAGTTAATGTAACGATCGCGTGTCGAAAGCACGCTTTTTTGGCAAGACGCGGATTGTTACCCGCCAGCGCCGCCAAAGCAACCGTCAGGAACAAGATTCCCGCTAGCGGCAAACACCGCGTATCCTGCCGAATTTGATAGAATAACCAGCCACTTAGAGCAAACTGATCAGCAAACGCTCCATGAAAAAAACCATCTATGCCAGCGCCCGGGAAGCCGAAGCCGCTTTCTATGACGCCTTCGGCAAAAGCGATCTGGAAGCCATGATGGCGGTGTGGGCCGACGACGAAGAGATTTATTGCATCCACCCCGGCGGGCCGCGCATCTCCGGACTGGAAAACGTGCGCGAATCGTGGCGGCGGCTATTCACCAACGGGCAAACCCTGAGTTTTCAGTTGCGCGCGCGCCACGAAGTTTACGGCATGATGGTCGCCATCCACAGCGTCTACGAACAAATCACCGTGGCGGGCCAAGGCCCGGCGCGCAATCCCATGCTCGCCACCAATATTTATCTGCGCACCGATCACGGCTGGCGCATGGTGGCGCACCACGCATCGCCCGCGCCGGCGGCGCCCGCCGCGCGAACAGCGCCGGAATCAGAAGCCAAGCCGGCGCCGAAAACACTGCACTGAAAACATTCCCACACGCAGCCTGCGCACAACGCGAGTTATAATCCTCACCCCGCACGTGACTACCGCGCGCGTCTGCGTCACCCGCATCACATCTAAATAACTATTTGTTTTTAAAGGATATTTTATGAGTCTCCCGGATTTTGGCACACCCGATATTATCGTCGTCGGCGCGGGCAATGCCGCCGCCAGCGCAGCACTTGCCGCGCGTGAACAAGGCGCCAACGTCATCATGCTCGAAGCCGCGCCCATCGACGATTGCGGCGGTAATAGCCGTTACACCGGCGGACTGATGCGCGTGGTGTTCAACAACGTGGATGAACTGGCCGAGATCATTCCCGAGCTGACTGAAGAAGAAAAGAAAACCCACGACTACGGTTCGTATACCGCCGATGCGTATTTCGACGACATGGCGCGCATCACGCAGGAACAAACCGATCCGGATCTGTGCGAAATTTTGATTCGCCGCAGCTACGACACCATAGTCTGGCTGCGCAAAAAAGGCGTGAAGTTTCAGGCGAGCTATGGCCGCCAATCCTACAAAGTCGATAACGGCACGCGCTACAAATTCTGGGGCGGCCTGGCCGCCGAGACCTGGGGCGGCGGCGAAGGCCTGGTCGCCAACGAGCACAAAGCCTGCGAGCGCGACGGCATCAAGATTTTTTACGAAACGCCCGCGATCTCGCTCCTGACCGACAACGACAACAACGTGCTCGGCGTGCGCGCGCGCCACAAGGGCAAAAACGTGGATATCAAAGCCAAGGCAGTGATTCTCGCCTGCGGCGGCTTTGAATCCAGCGCAGCCATGCGCGCGCAATACCTCGGCCCGGGCTGGGATTTGGCGCATGTGCGCGGCACCCGTTACAACACCGGCCTCGGCATCAAAATGGCGCTCGACATCGGCGCCATGCCCTATGGCCACTGGTCCGGCTGTCACGCCGTGGGTTGGGACCGCAACTCACCGCCGTTCGGCGACTTGGCCGTGGGCGATCAGTTCCAGAAGCACAGCTACCCGTGGGGCATCATGATTAACGCCGACGGCAAACGCTTTTGCGACGAGGGCGCGGATTTCCGCAACTACACCTACGCCAAATACGGTAAGGTGATTCTGAACCAGCCCGGCATGTTCGCGTGGCAGGTGTTCGACAAAAAAATCATCCCCGCCCTGCGTGACGAATACCGCATCAAGCGCGTCACCAAGGTAACCGCCAACACGCTCGAAGAACTGTGCAAAAAGATGGACGGCGTGAACGCGGAAGCCGCGCTGCGTGAGATTCAGGAATACAACAAAGCCGTCAAGCACGACAAAGAATTCAACATGGCGATCAAGGACGGTCGCCGCACCGAGGGCCTGCCGATCAATAAAACCAACTGGGCCAATACCGTCGATGAAGCACCCTTCGAGGCCTACGCGGTCACCTGCGGCGTAACGTTCAGCTTCGGCGGTTTGAAAATCAGCGTTGATCCGGCCACCGAAGGTCAGGTTGAAGACACCGGCGGCATTCCGATCAAAGGCCTGTATGCAGCCGGCGAGTTGGTTGGCGGCA
>CAWUUY010000271.1:0-9921 GCA_963924885.1 uncultured Burkholderiales bacterium
TCCTGCGCGACATCGTGGCCGCTGGTGCCGGTGCCCAGCACCAGTGCTTTTTTGCCGCGCCAGTCTGCGCCGTTGGTGAAGGCGCTGGTGTGCATCACGTCGCCTTTGAAATCCTTAAGGCCGGGTAGCTCGGGTATGTAGGGCGAGCCCACCAGGCCATTGGCGAAGATGAGATGTTTCGGATGCACGGTGCGTTCGGTGCCCGTGCTGGCGTTGCGAACCACGGCGTTCCATCGTCCTTTGCCTTCATCGTACGCGCCGCTGACGAGTTCCGTGCCGGCCCAAAAATTTAATTCCATGGCCCAGGTGTAGGCCTCAAACCAGTCCGCCACCATGTCCTTGGGCAGATACACCGGCCAGCTCGGCGGAAACGGCATGTACGGCAGATGGTTGTATTCGGTCGGGTTGTGCAGCGCCAGCGAGTGATAGCGCGATCGCCAGCAGTCGCCAGCGCGCGGCTGTTTGTCGATGACCAGCGTGTCGATGCCCAACTGTCCCAGCGTGGCGGCAACCGAGATGCCCGCCTGTCCGCCGCCAACGACCAGCACGGTGGGCTCGCGATCGGTATACGCCTGTTGGGCGATGCGCTGGTCTTTCCAGTTGGTGCCGCCGAAGTTGCGCGAGTACGCCTCGCCCGTGGGGCGGCGCTGGCCGATTTTTTCTTCGAAGCCCTTGAGTTCATGCAGGTTGGTCATGAGCTGAAAGGCCTTGGACGGATCATCCGCCATTAGCCGCAGTACGCCAAAGCCGCGCCCCAGCACGGTTTGAAATTGGAAGATGCCTTCGACGACATCAATACCGGTACGCTTGATGCGGCGCGGCGGCGTGCGGCCTTCGGCGATGGCAAAGCCGCGCGCCTTGGCGGCGGTCTGCTTCGATACCATCAGCGCGGCGATGGCCTCGGCGCCCGCGCACGGAGTGATGCTCCAGGTGAACGCGAGCACGTCGCGCCAGTGGCATTCGAGCGCAAACAGCGATGCGATGGATGCCTGACGGTTGCTTTGCAGGGCGACGTTGAGTTTGTCGAGCCAGTGCTCGATCAGTACGGTTGCAGACTGCGCGACCGCTTGCTGGAAAACCGGTTGATTGACGATGCTCATTACTTGTTCCCTTTAATCGAGTGCGACTTTGAATCCCGTGGTCACGCGTTCCCACTTGGCGATTTCGGTCTTGATGTGCGCGGCGAATTCGTCCGGCGAATTGGCGATGGGTTGTGATCCGGCGGCGATAAATTGTTGCGTGACCTTGGGTGTCGCGACCGCTTTGACGATGGCGGCGTGCCAGGTGGTGATGATGTCTTTGGGCGTGTTCGCCGGCGCGAGCAGGCCCACCCATTGCGCGATTTCATAGCCGGGCAGCGTCTCGGCGATGGCCGGCAGTTCGGGAAACAGTTTGGAGCGTTTGGCGCCGGTGGTGGCGAGCGCGCGCAGTTTGCCGGCGCGCGATTGATGCACCACGCTCGGGCCGCCAAAGTAAATCGCGGTCTCGCCGCTCAAGGTGGCGATCACGGCGGGGCCACCGCCTTTGTAGGGCACATGCACGATGTCGATGCCGGCTTGCTGCCGGAAAAATTCGCCCGACAGATGCGCCACCGACAGATTGCCGGCCGACGCAAACGCAATTTGCCCCGGCCGGGTTTTTGCTACCGCGATTAACTCCTTGACCGTTTTAGCCGGCATCGAAGGATGAATCACCAGCGCGTAATCGGCGGAATCGATCAGGCTGATCGGCGCGAAATCTTTCACCGCGTCGTACGGCAGCTTGGCGCGCGTGCCGGGTAATATCGCGTTTGGCCCGGCGGTGCCTAACAGCAGCGTGTAACCATCCGCCGGCGCCTTGGCGACAAACTCGGTGCCGATACGGCCTGTCGCGCCCGCGCGGTTTTCAATCACGATTTGCCAGCCCGCGGTTTCCGCCAGCGCCTGCGTGATGATGCGGGCGGTGGCGTCGGTGCCGCCGCCGGGCGGAAACGGCACCACGATGCGTATGGGTTTACTTGGGTACGTTTGGGCATGTACGCCCGGCGCGCAGATGCCCAACAAGATCACGAATACCCGTAGCAATAAATACATAATTATTTGTTTTTAAACAACTTTTTATTATTTATGATGGATGGCGCGCCAGATGCGTTCCGGCGTCGCGGGCATCTCAATATGTTTCACGCCATAGTCGGACAAGGCATCCACCACCGCGTTAATCGCCGCACCCAGCGCGGGCGTGGTTCCGCCTTCGCCCGCCGGACGCATGCCGAGCGGGTGTGTGGTGCTGGGCACCTCGGTGAACTCGGCGTCAAAAAACGGAAAGTTATCCGCGCGAGGCATGGCGTAATCCATGAATGATCCCGTGAGCGGTTGTCCGCTCGCCGGATCGTAATAACACTGCTCCCACAAGGCCTGGCCCACGCCCTGCGCGATGCCGCCATGCACCTGGCCGTGAATAATCATCGGGTTCACCGCGCGGCCCACGTCGTCCACCGCGGAGTACTTCACGATCTCCAGCGTGCCGAGCGCGGGATCGATTTCGACTTCGCACACATGGCAGCCATACGGAAAACTTGCCTCGTTGAACATTTCATCGCTGAAGGCGGCAAGCGGCCCGCGTAAATCTTCCGGCAGGTCGTTTAATGTTTGTGCCGCCGCGGCCACCTCGAACAAACTGACGGACGGATTCGTGCCGCTGGTTATAAAGCGCCCGTTATCGAACTGAATCACGCTCGGATCACTTTCGAGCAGGCGTGCCGCGATGCGCGTGCCCTTAGCGATGATCTGCTTTGATGAATTCCAGATCACCACGCTGCCCATGCGCATGCCGCGCCCGGAGTGCGAGCCGCCGCCGACCTGCACGACGTCGGTGTCGCCGGTGATGAGCCGCACGCAGTCAAACGGCACGCCCAGCCATTCGGTGACCAGTTGCGCAAAACTGGTTTCGTGGCCCTGGCCGTTGGAGATGGTGCCCAGCACGAGATCGACTCTACCATCAGGATGCACGGTAATTTCCGCGCGCTCACGCGGCGCGCCGGTAGCGGTATCCACGTAGTTGGCGATGCCGAGGCCGCGGCACTTGCCGCGTGTTTTGGCCTCCGCGCGGCGCGCGGCAAAGCCGGCGTAGTCACCCATGGCGAGCGCCTTGTCCATTGCGTCGTGATAATCACCACTGTCGTAGTGCATGCCGAAGGGGTTAGTGTATGGGAGCTCCGATGATTTAAGCAGGTTGCGCCGGCGTAAATCCACGCGATCAAAGCCGAAGTCACGCGCGGCGATATCGATCAGCCGCTCCATCACGTACATCACCTCCGGGCGGCCCGAGCTGCGATAGGGCCTCGTGGGCACGGTGTTGCTCACCACCGCGCGCGCGCGAAAATGCGCGCACGGCATGCGGTAAATGCTCGACATGATCTCCACGCCTTTTTGCAGCGGCGTGAAGCTGCCGGTGTGCCCGCCGGCGTTGCCAATGTTCGAGCCGCGCATTGCCAGAAAATTACCCTCTGCGTCGAGTGCCAGTTCTGCCGTTACCGCCAGATCACGGCCTTGGAAATCGCTGACGAAGGCTTCGCTGCGCTCGCACGTCCATTTCACCGGGCGTCCGAGCCGGCGCGCGGCCCATGGCACGAGCGCGAACTCCGGGTAAATCATGCCGCGCGTGCCGAAATTGCCGCCCACGTCATCCATCAGCACGCGCACTTTCTCTTCGGGCACGTCGAGTATCAGCGCCAGGTCTTTTTTCAGCCGCACCGAGCCGCCGCTGCCCGCATGCAGGGTGTAGCGTTGTGTGGCAGGATCGAATTCGCCGACCGCCGCGCGCGGCTCCATTGGCACGCCGGTGACGCGCTGGATCCATGTCTCGATTTTGGCGATGTGCGCGGCGCGGGCGAAGGCGGCTTCGGTAGCCTTGCCTTCGCCGACGGTCGCATCCACGCACACATTGGATGTGGCTTCGTCCCACAGGCGCGGCGCGCCGGGCTGGGTGGCGGCGATGGTGTTGGTGACCGCGGGCAGCACCTCGTAATCCACCTCGATCAACTCTGCGCCGTCCTTGGCCTGCGCAATGGTTTGCGCAACCACCATGGCGACGACTTCGCCGACGTAGCGCACTTTATCAATCGCCATCGAGTAGCACGGCGTGACAAAGGGCGGCGTGCCGTCGGTGTTGACCAACTGCACTTCCGCCGGATGCAGCGTGAACACGTTATACGGAATGTGCTTGATGCCATCGGCGCGAAAATCCGCCCCCGTGAGCACGGCCGAGACGCCGGGCGCGGCGCTCGCCTTGCGGCTGTCGATGCCGCGGATGCGCGCGTGTGCATGCGGCGAGCGCAGCATCACGGCGTAGAGTTGTCGCGGTAGATTCACGTCATCGCTGAACCGGCCCTTGCCGGTGACGAGGCGCAGATCTTCCTTGCGGCGAACGGGTTCGCCGATGCGGGTGCTTTTGGGGGCGAGGGACATGGTTTCGATTCCTCTTCTTATATTCTTATAAGGCGGCCAACACCGCGCGCCGCGTCATTTCAACCACGCAGTGCGCGCGGTATTCCGCGCTGGCATGAATATCGGCATTCAGGTGATCGGCGTTGAGCGTGATGCCCTCCAGCGCGGCGGCATCAAAGCGTTTGCCGAGTGCTGCTTCCGCCGCGCTAAAACGAAACACCGAAGGCGCCGCACCCGTCACCGCCACGCGCACGCCGCCGGCAGTTTGTGCCACGAACACGCCTACAATCGCAAAGCGTGAGGCGGTTTGACGATACTTGGCATACGCCGCTTTTTGCGGCAAAGAAAACCGTACTTCCTGGATGATCTCGCCGGCTTGCAGCGCGGTTTCAAACACGCCCTTGAAAAAATCGTCACCGGCGATGGAGCGTTGGTTGGTAATGACGGTCGCGCCCAAGCCCACCACGGCAGCCGGATAATCCGCCGCCGGATCCGCGTTGGCCATCGAGCCGCCCAGCGTGCCGCGATTGCGTACCAGCGGGTCGCCGATGCCCTCGGCCAGATCAGCCAGCGCGGGCAGTGTCTTGCGCACCTCATCGCTCGCGGCGACCACGGCATGCGGCGTCATCGCGCCGATCACCAACACGGCGCCCTCGCGGCGGATGCCTTTGATCTCTTGCAGTGCGCCCAAGTCCACCAGTGCCGCGTAACGGTTCAGTCGCAGCTTCAGGCTGGGTATCAGACTCATGCCGCCGGCCAATGGCTTGTTGTCATCGCGGGCGAGCAGCGTGGCTGCTTCGGTGAGGCTTGCGGGCCGGTGATAATCAAAATCGTACATGGCTTCGGCTCCTCAGGCGTTTTTCATCGCGCGCGCGCCAGCCTGCACCGCGAGCACGATGTTGTGATAGCCCGTGCAGCGGCAAATGTTGCCTTCGAGCTGTTTGCGCACGGTTTTTTCGTCGAGATCAAACCCCTTGCGGTTGACCATGTCCACCGCCGACATAATCATGCCCGGCGTGCAGTAGCCGCATTGCAGGCCGTGATGCTCGCGAAAGGCTTCCTGCATTGGATGTAGTTTGTCGCCCTCCGTGCCGCTCACCGCGAGACCTTCGATGGTGGTGACGCTCGCACCCTCGCACGCCAGCGCCAGCACGGTGCAGGACTTCACGCCATTGCCATTCAGGTGAACCGTGCAGCAGCCGCACTGACTGGTGTCGCAGCCCACATGCGTGCCGGTGAGTTGCAGATGTTCGCGCAGGAATTGCACGAGCAGGGTACGGCCTTCGACATTGCCGGTGACAGATTTTCCGTTGACGGTCATGGATACAGCGGGCATGTTATGCGCCTCCTTTAGCCGATGGTGGTGCCGGGATACGGAACACGCGCGCCGCCGTGTCGCCAAGAATCAAGTGACTTTCAGCCGTGCCCACGCCGCAGCAGGATTGCACGAACTGCACCGGGTTTTTTTGTGCATTGCCGAACGGCTGATCGGTGCCCATCATCACTTTGTCGCTGCCGGCCTTGTCGCACACAAAACGCAGGGTTTGCGTGTCGTAAACCACCGAGTCGAAATACAGTTTTTTAAACCCCTCGACCGGATCGGCGCGTCCGGCCGCGCCGCCCGCGTAACTGGAAGCGAGCCGCCCGATCGACATCGGCAACGCCGCACCGCCGTGCGCCACCACCATGTTCATGTCCGGGTAACGCGTGAGATGCCCGGCATACAAAAGCCGCGATACCGCGATGGTGCTGTCGGTGATTCGCCCCAGCGCGTTGACCAGACCGTAGGCCCTCAATCGGTCGTCACACGCGCCGAATGTCGGATGCACAAAAATCGTTGCGCGGCGCGCATTGGCGACCTCCCAGAACGGATTCAGATCGGCGTCATCCAGACCGCTCGCCGGCCCGTTGGGTTGCGTGGCCACCATCGCGCCGTGAAAACCCGCGTTGAGCGCGTCTTCGAGCACACGCGCGGCGAGCTTGCCAGATTGCATGGGCACGGTGGCGAGCGGCACAAAACGATCCAGCGCCTTCACGCCCTTTAACATGTGTTCGTTAAGATAACGCGCCCAGTCGGCGCCTTCGGTTGCTGGCAGACTGTAGCCGAACAAATCGACCCAGCCGGCAACCACTTGCCGGTCAATGCTTTGTTCTTCGAGCCAGCGGCGGCGCAACGGCACATCGCTCATCGCCGTCAGCACCGCGCGCTTGGGTTCTTCCTGATTGAAAGCGACGCGTATCGCGTCTTTTGCGCCCGTGGCCTTGACCGATGGAAACGCATGCTGCCCCCCCACTAACTCGTCGAGCAGAGATTGCGGCAGGAAGTGCGCGTGGATGTCTATGTTCAAGTGCGAATCTCCTGAATTTCACGGCAGTACCGCGGAGGGTGCAAAGTGTTGCTAATATTGTGGCGGCGAGTGAGAGGTGTCAACCACGCATACACACTATCTGGAGGCTGCTTGAAATTTGACTATCGAGTACCGATGACGGCCCTGCTGGCGCTGGTGTCGAGCGCGGCGTTTGCGCAATCCTTGTCGTCTTACCCGGCGCGCCCGGTGCGGCTCATCGTGCCGTTTGCCGCGGGCGGTCCGGTGGATGCCGTGGGGCGATTGTTTGCACCGAAGCTTGCCGAGGCGTGGGGGCAGCAGGTGGTGATCGACAATCGTCCCGGTGCCAACAGCATTGTCGGCAGCGAAGCCGCCGCCCGCGCAGCGCCCGATGGTTATACGCTGGCGCTGGTGTCGGCGGGATTCGCGATTAACGTAAGCCTCTATCCCAAGCTGCCGTATGACACCCTGCGCGATTTCATGCCCGTCACCACGGTGGCGTTCGGCCCTGGCATATTGGTGACGCACCCCTCGCTGCCGGCGCGCAATCTGAAAGAGTTGATTGCGCTCGCCAAGGCCAAGCCAGGCGTGCTGACGTTTGGTTCGTCCGGGCCGGGCGCGCCCACCAGTCATCTGGGCATGGAGTTGCTCAAGGTGACTGCCGGCGTGAACATCATTCACGTTCCCTACAAAAGCATGGCGCCCGCATTAACCGACGTGCTGGGCGGACAAATACACATGGCGATGCCGACCATCAACGTTACCGTGCAGCACATCAAGACGGGCCGCCTGCGCGCGATTGGCGTCACCTCACTGGCGCGTTCGCCGGCGGCGCCCGACGTGCCGCCGCTCGCGGAAGTGGGCATGCCCGGCTACGAGGCCGTCAACTGGACTTTGGTGTTGGCGCCCGCCGGTTTGTCTGCGGCCATCGCCGAGAAGATACACGCCGATGCCGGCAAGGTGGTGATGACGCCGGACATGCGCGAACGCTTCACCGCCGTCGGCATGGAGGCGCGCGTGCTGCCCTACGCGGAAGTGGCGCCCTACGTGCGCAGCGAGATCGCCAAGTGGAGCCGCGTGGTGAAGGCTTCCGGTGCGCGGGCAGAGTGAGTACACTGCGCGCCGGGTGTCCGACTGTAATTTCCTGTTTAGGGATGACGTAAATGATGAATATGGAACGGCGTCGCGTTTTGAAAGCAGGCTTGGGGGCGACCCTCTTCCTGCCGCAGCCGTTCGCATGGGTGTGGGCGCAATCCTAAGGCGCGATGAGGTTGTTGCGGTTGCCGAAGATTGCGCTGGTCATCGGCAACAGTCATTACAAAAGCGTGCCGCGTCTGCAAAACCCCGGCAACGATGCCAAGGCTATCGGCGACACGCTGCGGCAAAGCGGCTTTGACGTGACGGCAAAGCTGGATGCCTCGCTGGATGACATGACGAGTGCGATACGCGCTTATGTGCAGACGCTGACGGCGAAGAAGGCGGTGGGGTTGTTTTATTTCGCCGGGCACGGGCTGCAACTGGCATGGCGCAACTATCTGGTGCCGGTGGATGCGGCAGTGCGCGGTTTGGGCGATATTCCGAAGGTCTGCATTGATTTGACCGGCCTCATGGAGGGCATCAACAAAGCGGCCAATCCCATGAACGTGGTGATACTCGATGCCTGCCGCGATAATCCTTTTAGTGGCTTCGGCGCATCGGCCGGCGGGCAGGGCCGCCGGTCGACGTCCGCCGAGACGGCTGGCGGCAAGCCGCTTGTCGGTGCCGTGCCGCAAGGTTCAACGGCAGGCGATTTACCGCAGGCCAGGACGCGCCCTTGGAATTCGCGGTGGGAAAACGCTGGACAACACGTTTTTACGTGATGCCGCCCGCTGGCGGACGTGGCATTGTGGAGATGGATTTTCGCATCGCAGCCCGCGAACAGATTACGGTGCCGGCAGGCACGTTTGACACGTTTCGTTTAGAAGGACGCGGGTGGTCTACCGGCACAGGGCCAGCGCCATTGCGCATTGAAAACAACATTTGGCGCGCACCAGGGCAACTTCGCCGCCCGGTTGCAATCGAGACGCATCGGAGGCGTGGCCAGAAAGTCGTTCAGTCTGATCGCGATGAATTGGTGGCCTTCAAGCAATCATAGATGCCGACCTTGAACGCGAAGTACTACTCCGCTTTTATCCCCGCCTCGCGCGTCACCTTGCCCCACTTCAAGATTTCCGCCTGGATGTGTTTGGCGAATAGTTCGGGTGTGGTGTTGATCGGTTCGGCACCTTCGGCAGCGAGGCGTTTTTTGGTGTCGGGCATCGACATCACGGCGTTGGATTCGCTGTTGAGTTTACGCACGATGGTCTCGGGCACGCCGGCGGGCGCCATCACACCCCACCAGTTGTTGGCTTCGTAGCCTGGCACGGTTTCGGCGATGGTCGGCACATCGGGCAGCGCCGCCGCGCGCGTGGATCCGCCGGTCGCGATGATGCGTATTTTGTTGTTGCGCATATGCGGCAGGATCACGATCAGCGAGCCGATGGACATTTGCACTTGTCCGGCGATGAGGTCGATGGTGGCGGGGCCGCCGCCTTTGTACGGCACGTGCAGAATGTTCACGCCCGCCATGGATTTAAACATCTCCGAGCTCAGGTGCTGAAAGGTGCCGATGCCGGCGGAGGAATATTGCAGTTGGCCGGGTCGCGCCTTAGCGAGCGCGATCAGTTCCTTCACGTTCTTGACCGGCAGCGCGGGATGCACGGCAATGCCGTTGGTGCCGGTGCCGAGCAAGACCACGGGGGTGAAGGCTTTCATCGGATCGTACGGCAGCTTGTAGACCGAGGCATTCATCGGAAACGCGACCGAGATCACCAGCAGCGTGTAGCCGTCTGGCGGCGACTTCCACACCATCTCGGTGCCGACCAGACCACCAGCGCCGCCGCGATTGTCCACTACGAACTGCCGGCCCAGCCGATCGGAGAGGTGCGCCGCGAGGATGCGGCCCACGATATCGTTGCTGCCGCCGGGCGCGAAGGGCACCACGACGCGCACGGTTTTGGCCGGGTAGTCCTGTGCCTGAGTGTACGATGCGCTGGTGGCGAGCGCGAGGATTGCCGCGATGACGAGACGTAGATTCATTTCACCTCCTGATTAACCTTGCCGCAATCGTAGCGTGCGCCATGCGCACGACA
>CAWUUY010000272.1:0-9954 GCA_963924885.1 uncultured Burkholderiales bacterium
GCAACCAATGGTTGCGGCTTTTTTGTTGAATTTCCGGGCTACCCCACCAAGACCTTCGGCAACGGAAAAGTAACCCGCTCCGCGATCCCCTCGACATCACGCACGCTGTCGGCGCCCAGCGCCTTGAGTTTGTCGATCACGGCCTGCATCAGCACTTCGGGTTCGTGTAATTTCAGGCGTGAGACGTGGGCTGTGCAATGCCTGTACCGAAAGACGCATGCCCATGGCCTTGAGAATTGCTGAAAAGCTGCTTAGAGCAGGGTTTCCCTTTGGGGACAGGGTGCGGTATAGCTGCGTTGGATTCAGGTGCGCTTGTTCGGCGACAGCTTGCACGCCGCCAAAGGCTTTTGCCATTTGGCGAAGTGCAATCAAAAGCTCGCTTTGATCGCCATCTTCAAGAATGCTGTTCAGCAATTGGAGCGCGTATGCGGGGTCTTCCCGGTATAACTCGGCCATTGCTTCATCGTGCGCTCTATCTTTCATCGCCGGTTCTCCTTTGCCAGTCTTGCCAATATTCGCATCTTGCCTTCGCTTGTCAGACTCTACGATAACCACTTCGCACTTTACGATTTGAGTTTCTTGCGCCCGGCTGGCCCGGCACTCATGTCTATCGCTTTGGTATGGCCTGCGCTCTTGAGTTCGGCAATTGCAGACGACAGACGGCGTTTTAGATTGTTGTCGTTTAAGTTAAATTTGCCACGCTTGGGATGCGCGCCGAAGCGTCGGCTCACCGCCGGAGTGAACCACTCATCATCAAACGGGAGCTTGACTCGATTGCCAATATCGAACTTGGTGTCGAGATTCAGCCCGGCGTGGGGATCGCTGCATTTGATATTGAGTTCGCCAGGATGGCAGTTATCGACGTCCTCGGAAGTGCCATAGGCTACTGTTACAAAAACCTCAGTTGAGCCGTTCGGCAATTCGTATTCCTCAACGTCGATGACTAAAGCCGGTCGTTCTTTCGGGCCGGGTTGGCGAATTTTGTCCTGCGGAAAGCGGCATTGCACGATGTCGCCGGCTTTAGGCGACGAGTAGTACTTGGCCATTTGAGATCAGAACAAGGATTCTTTTCGAACCAGCTTACCCCGTGGTTTCGGCGCCCGAGAACGAATATCGAATAGTTGTCCGGCGGTCAGCGGGGGATAGGATTCCGCACCTTCCGCTGCCCCTCGCGTCCCAACTGCAAGTACCTCATCGCGCAGACGAGCAATCGCGAGGTGTAGGGTCTGGGTTTCGTTGAACCCCAACGTTTTTGCGACGTCGCTAAACGTCTCATGACTCACCGTGGTTACCGTGTCGTCCTTGAATTTGAACAAAAGCGTCTTTCGTTTGGTTGCCGTCGATTTGGTCGTAGCCGTCATGGCAATATCCTCCAAGGGAATTAAAATATATTAAAAGTATATATAATTTATATTTATATGCAAGGCCATTCATCGGCTGATCTGGCCTCACACGGCACCCTGTCAAGAGCCGAAATAGCCATAAAAGTGGTTTTCTATCCGAGCCCGACCCCCGAGACACCGGGAGCAGCTACACCACCCTCTTCGGCAACGGAAAAGGAACCCGCTCTTCTATCCGTAATGGACTGATGCTTGACATTGTATGGCGGTTCCACCATTATATTTAAATGTCCGATAACCCAATCAAGTCCGTATATTGGATTGGCTCCAGCTATAAGGACTTCCGTGTCTTCCCCGATCCGGTTCAGACGCCATGGGCTATGCGCTGTACCGAGCGCAGGTTGGCGCGAAGCATGAAAGCGCAAAGCCGCTGAAGGGGTTTGGTGGGGCAGGGGTGCTCGAAATCGTCACTAATCATGTGGGTGACACATTCCGAACGGTGTACACAGTGAAGTTTGCGTCGGCGATCTATGTATTGCACGCCTTCCAAAAGAAATCAAAGGCGGGCATCAAGACGCCGACCGAAGACCTTGAGTTGATCCGGCGGCGGCTCAAGATGGCTGAATCCGATTACAAAGACCGCTTGAAAAAAGGAGAGGCTTCATGATCGACGAAAGCAAAAATACCGTTGTCCGTGGGACAGAAAATCTATTCTCTGACCTGGGCTATGCGGACGCTGACACGCACCTGCTCAAGGCCGGATTGGTTAGTCGGATTCACGATATGGTAATCGACCGCAAACTGACTCAGGCCGCGGCAGCCAAGTGCATGGGGATAAGTCAGCCTGATGTATCACGCCTTCTCCGCGGGCAGTTCCGGGAGATTTCCGTCGAACGCCTGATACGCGTGCTAACCAAACTCGGCTGTGATGTCGACATTGTCGTCCGCGCTCACGGTCGCAAAGCGAGGCCCAAAGATACGATTCACTTGCAAGCCGCCGCCTAAGCGGCGCACTCGTCAAGCAGCACGCGCATCGGCGATCAAATGGGCTTTAGCTTGCTCAAGCGCCGCAATGGCGAGGTCTCGTGTGACGGTTGGAAAGTCGTCAAGAAATTCTTCCAGGGAGTGTCCGCCCTCAATGTAATCCGCCTAAGCCAAGCTCTTCGGCAACGGAAAAGTAACCCGCTCCGCGATCCCCTCGACATCACGCACGCTGTCGGCGCCCAGCGCCTTGAGTTTGTCGATCACGGCCTGCACCAGCACTGAGCGTAACGGACTTGACTTAGTAAGGAATATTCCTTACCATAAATCACTTAAAGGAGCCTAGCCATGCCTGCCATTCATGAAGTTGCCACCATCACCTCCAAGGGGCAAATCACCCTGCCCAAGCCTATTCGCCAGGCGCTCGGCGTTGATCTGGGCGGCAAGGTGGCTTTTGATTTGCGCGGCTCGCAGGTGGTTGTCACCCGTGTCGAGGATGCGCCGCATGAAGACCCCGCGATTGGATCCTTTCTGGCGCTGCTGGAAAAAGACATCCGCTCCGGTCGTCGCGTCACCGCATTGCCGGTAGACTTGGTTCGTGCAATGCTGTCGGCTCTCAAAACACCCGTCGATCTGAAAGAGGAGATTGAAGGCGATGTGGTGCTGTGATGCAGCGGCATGGGTGGAATCTGCTCTTTCACGAGTGCGTGATTGAACAACTCCAGAAACTGCACGCCGCGGTTGAACGCGCGCAAGCGCAAAATACGCCCGGATTCGAGTCGAACGCCAACGTAAAACTTTTCAATGCCCTGTCGCAACTGATGCTGGAGACCGTGCCGAGCGACCCGAATCGCGAGGAGTACAGGCAAGGCAACACCATGGGAGCGGCTTTCCGGCATTGGCGGCGCGCCAAAATCGGGCGGCGATTTCGTCTGTTTTTCCGGTTTGACTCCAAGGCCCGGATCATTGTCTACGCTTGGGTAAACGATGAAAACACCCTGCGCTCATCGGGCAGCAAGAACGATCCCTACGCGGTGTTTCAGAAAATGTTGCAGCGTGGCCACCCGCCTGATGACTGGACGGCCCTAGTTTCCGCGGGCAAGGCGGACTGGAAATAAAAGTCCGCGTTTCATTCGGCGATTTTTTATTTCAAGAGTTACTTTCTCAGTTGGAACCGCACGCCAAAACTACCCCACCAACCCCTTCGGCATCGGAAAAATAACCCGCTCTTCAATCCCATCTAGATCGCGCACGCTGTCCGCGCCCAGCGCCTTGAGTTTGTCGATCACCGCCTGCACCAGCACTTCGGGGGCGGAGGCGCCTGCGGTGATGCCGACACGCGTTTTGCCTTGCAGCCATGCCGCGTCGAGTTCGCCGGCGTTATCGACCATGTAGGCGTCGACACCCTGGTTCTGCGCCACCTCACGCAAGCGGTTTGAGTTGGAACTGTTAGGCGAGCCGACGACGATTACCACGTCGCATTGTTTAGCAAGCGCTTTGACAGCGTCTTGCCGGTTTTGCGTGGCGTAACAGATATCGTCTTTCTTCGGCCCGACGATGGATGGAAAGCGTTTTTTTAGCGCGCTGATAGTCCGCTCAGCGTCATCCATGGACAACGTGGTCTGGGTCACGAAGGCGAGGTTGTTTTCGTCCGTGACTACGAGTTTGGCCACATCGTCCGGGTCTTCCACCAGATACATGCCGCGGTCGGTTTGCCCCATGGTGCCCTGCACTTCGGGGTGGCCCTTGTGGCCGATCATCACAATCTCGCGGCCTTGCCCACGCATTTTGGCAACTTCGACATGCACCTTGGTCACCAGCGGGCAGGTGGCGTCGAACACGCGCAGGCCGCGCGCTTCGGCATCGCGGCGCACCGCCTGCGACACGCCATGCGCGCTGAAAATCAGCGTCGCACCCGACGGCACTTCATCGAGATCTTCGATGAACACCGCGCCTTTTTTACGCAGATCATTGACGACAAATTTGTTATGCACGACTTCGTGCCGCACGTAGATGGGCGCGCCGTGCAGCGCTATCGCGCGTTCGACGATCTCGATGGCGCGGTCTACACCGGCGCAAAAACCGCGCGGGTTGGCTAGGAGTACTTGCATGGGGTGATTATAGCGGCGGCTGAAGCCGTCACTGTTATCCATTAAATATTTTTAAAAAAAATACTTACATTTTATCTGTCATTACGTCGCGTGGCGGCCCCTGGGGTCTCAAGCCATCCCAGATCAGCAGCCCCGCGCCGCAGGTAATCGCCGAATCCGCCACGTTGAACGCGGGGAAATAATACCCGGCGTAATGCACTTGCACAAAATCCACCACCGCGCCGAACAGCACACGGTCGATCAGATTACCGATGGCGCCACCCAATATCATGCCCAGCGCAAAACAAAACAGGGTTTGTTGCGGATAGCGCCTGAGCAGCCACACCACCCACACCGATGCCACGATCGCCACACCGATGAAAAAAATACGTTGCCAGCCGCCTGCATCCGCCAGCAGGCTGAACGCCGCGCCCGCGTTATGCACGCGCACCAGATTGAAGAATGAGGTTATGTAAAGCGTTTCATGCAGAACAAATTTCTGCATGATGACAAACTTGGTGATCTGATCGATCACCACGATGGCCACCGCCAGTAACAACCACTTGCGCATGTCACGCATGTTCGCGCGGCTCGCCGTCGCCAAACAGGTTGGACACGCAACGTCCGCACAGTAGCGGATGCTCTGCATTCATGCCCACGTCGGCGCGATAGTGCCAGCAACGCTCGCACTTGACGTGCGGACTGGCGCTGACAGCGATTTTCATATTTTCGCCGTCGCCCGCGTGCAGTGTCGCGCGCGAGGTAATCATCACAAAGCGCAGATCGTCGCCCAGCGACGCCAGCAAGCCATGCGTCTCGCCCTTTGCGTACAAATCCACCTCGCCCGCCAGTGACGAGCCGATTTTGCCAGCGGCGCGCAGGGTTTCGAGTTCTTTTTGCACCTCAGAGCGCAGCGCGCGCAATTGCGTCCAGCGGTTGCGTAGATGATCGGCATCATCTGGCAATGCCAGTGAGTACCACGTTTGCTCAAACACGCTGGCTTCGCCCTTTTGTATCGTCGCCCACACTTCTTCGGCAGTAAACGACAGTATCGGCGCCATCAGCCGCGTCAGCGTCTGCGTGATGTGATACAGCGCGTTTTGCGCCGCGCGTCGCGCGCGTCCTTTGGCACCACTCGTCGGCGCTGTGTAAAGGCGGTCTTTGAGGATATCGAGATAAAAACCGCCGAGTTCCTCGGAGCAAAACGATTGCAACCGCTGTGCCACCACATGAAACTCATAGTTACCGTAGTGGCCGGGGGATTTGGCATCGCGCTCGCCCGGCTCGGATGGCGTGAGCGCCATCTGCAAATCGTGCGTCATCACCCAAGCGTAACGGTCGATCTCCAGCCATTGATCCATCGGCAAAGCATCGCGCGCGATGTCAAAATCCGCCAGATTCGACAACAGAAAACGCAGCGTGTTGCGAATACGGCGATACGATTCGACCACGCGTTTTAAAATTTCTTTCGAGATCGACAGCTCGCTCGAATAGTCGGTCGCCGCCACCCACAGCCGTAGAACATCGGCCCCAAATTCGTCCATCACCTTTTGCGGGGCAACCACATTGCCCATCGATTTGGCCATCTTGCGGCCATTGCCATCCACCACAAAACCATGCGTAAGTAGCGCGCGATACGGCGGCTGACCATCGGTCATGCAACTCACCAGCAACGACGAGTGAAACCAACCGCGATGCTGATCCGAGCCTTCGAGATACAAATCCGCCGGGAACGCAGATGCATCCGCGTGCGAATTGCGCAACACGGTAAAGTGTGTCGAGCCCGAATCAAACCACACGTCGAGCGTGTCTTTGATTTTTTCGTAGTGCGTGGCGTCGGCGCCAAGAAGTTCCGCATTGTCAACCGCCTGCCATGCTTCGATGCCGGATTGCTCTACGCGCTGCGCGACTTGCTCCAGCAACTCCAGCGTGCGCGGGTGTAGCGTGCCGGTTTCTTTGTGAATGAAAAACGGCATCGGCACGCCCCACTGCCGCTGGCGCGATAACGTCCAGTCCGGCCGATTGGCGATCATGCCGTGTAACCGCGCTTGCCCCCACGCGGGGAAAAATTTTGTGTTCTCGACACCGCGCAGCGCGGTGGCACGCAGCGGTTCGGCGGGTTTCACGCCGTTCCAGCCCTGCGTTTCGTCCATGCCGGCGAACCACTGAATCGTCGCACGCAAAATCACCGGCGTCTTGTGCCGCCAGCAGTGCATGTAGCTGTGCAGATGTTGCGCCTGATTAAACAGCACACCCTTTTCTTCGAGGTGCGCGACGATTTTGGGATTGGCTTTCCAAATCATTTCGCCGCCGAACAGCGGCAGCGTGGAAGCATATTTGCCGTCGCCCATCACCGGCGTCAGTATCTCGGCGTCTTTCATGCCATAACGGCGGCACGACTGAAAGTCTTCCACGCCGTAAGCCGGCGCGGAATGCACGAGGCCGGTGCCGGTATCCAGCGTAACGTAATCGCCGAGATACACGGGCGAGAACCGGTCGTAAAACGGATGCCTGAAGTTAACGCGCTCCAGCGCCGCGCCTTTGCAGGTGGCAAGCGTCACGCCCGTGAGCTTGAATCGCACCAGACACGCCGCCTGCAACTCAGCAGCCAGTATCAACAGCCCGCGTTCGGTATCGACGAGGTTGTAATCAAACTCCGGATGCGCATTTAGCGCCTGATTACCCGGCAACGTCCACGGCGTCGTGGTCCAGATCACCGCAAAGCCGGGTTTGTCTGGCAGCTTGGGCAAGCCAAACGCCTTGGCGATTTTGTCGGTATCACCAAATGGGAACCCGACATCAATCGCCACGTCCTTGCGGTCTTCGTATTCCACTTCGGCTTCCGCCAGCGCCGAGCCGCAATCAAAGCACCAGTTCACCGGCTTCAGTCCGCGATAGACATAGCCCTTCTCCAGCAGCTTGCCCAGCGCGCGTATCTCATTGGCTTCGTTTTTGAATGCCATCGTGAGATACGGATTGTCCCAATCGCCCAGCACGCCCAGTCGAATGAAATCCAGCTTTTGCCGCTCGACCTGCTCGGCGGCATAGGCGCGGCACAGCTTTTGCGTTTCGGCCGTCGGCAGATGTTTGCCATGCTTTTTTTCGATCTGCACTTCGATCGGCATGCCGTGGCAATCCCAACCCGGCACATAGGGCGCGTCAAAGCCCGACAGCGATTTCGACTTGACGATCATATCCTTCAAAATTTTGTTCACCGCGTGCCCGATGTGAATGTCGCCATTCGCATACGGCGGGCCATCATGCAGCACAAAACGCGGTCGCCCCTTGCTGGCGGCACGTATGCGCTCATAAAACTTGCGCTCCTGCCATTGCTTCAACATCAAAGGCTCGCGCTTGGCCATGTCCCCGCGCATGGGGAACGGCGTGTCGGGCAGGTTTAGTGTGTGTTTGTAATCAGTCATATTCAATCAATGGCGAACCTAAGTCAGCGACCATCATTAACTTGCTTTGCGTTGCGCCATACCGGCAAAGAACTTGTGGGCATTCTCGACATCCAGCACGATTTGTTTTTTCAGTGTATCGAGGTCCGCATATTTCTCTTCACCCCGCAGCTTGTGCAAAAAATCCACCTGCATATGTCGTCCGTAAATTTCTTCTTTAAAATCAAATAGATACACCTCAAGCACGGCAGCAGCGCCCTGCGCTTTCACTGTGGGCCGCACGCCTAGGCTGGCGGCGCCGCGCACCACGCCATCCGCGGCGCCATGCACCTCCACCGCGAAGATTCCCTGGAGCGGCGAGCGATTATGTTTCATTTGCACATTCGCCGTCGGAAAACCCAGCGTGCGGCCCAGTTGATCGCCGCGCACCACGCGCCCGCTGATGCTGTACGGGCGGCCCAGCAAGCGCGCGGCGCGTGCGCAATCGCCCGCTGCCAGCGCATCGCGCACCGCCGTGCTGGATACCCTCACGCCTTCCATCATCACCGTCGGCAGCGCCTGCACTTCGTAACCCAGACGCGGCGCCTCGTTTTTTAGCATGACAAAATCACCGGCGCGGCGCGAGCCAAACCGGAAATCGTCACCCACCTGCAACCAGCGAACGCCCAAGCCGCGCACCAGCACACGCTCGATAAAATCCTGCGCCGCGATCTGTGCGAAGGCGTAATTAAAACGGCACACGTGCGCACGATCGACGCCGTTTGCGGCCAGCATCTCCAGTTTTTCGCGCAGAGATGTCAGCCGCGCGGGCGCCACGTCAGGCGCAAAAAATTCGCGCGGCTGCGGTTCGAACACCATCACGCACGATGGCACGTTCAGCCGCCCCGCGGCACGCGCGAGTTCATCCAGCATTGCGCGGTGCCCTAAATGAACACCGTCGAAATTGCCTATGGTCAGTGCAAGCGGAGAGGATGCGGCAGCAGGTATGCCGCGCGTGATACGCATGGCGTGTATGACAAAGACTACGCGTAAAATGTTGAATTATAGCGGGTTTCCGCCATATGCCCCAATGCGGCGCACGGCCCCGGCGCAAGTCCGGGCGCGCCCCGCGGTCTTTGCAATTCATACCCGCCTGCTGTACCTTCGCAGGCGTGACGGATTTCCATCTGTTACTTTTTCATGATTTTCTCCTTGATCGAAAGGCAACCATGATTGACTTAAGCCCCTCCCGCACGCGTCGCGTCGTGACCGGATACTCGGCGCAAATCCGCGCCAGCCAGACAGTCGCCGAGCACCCCAAACCTGATTTTATTGATTAGAAAGGAAACATCATGTCACGCCCGTTCGCCCCACTTTTTTCTGGAATTCGCACCGCTGTCGCGACCATCGCCCTGACGTCTTTTTTTGCGGCACCCGCCCTAGCTCAGCAGCAAGTCCTCAGAGTCACCACCATCCCCGAGGAAGCCGCCACCGAACAAATACGCAAGTTCGGCCCGCTGACCAGATACCTCGAACGCACCGTCGGCGTAAAAGTCGAGTTCACCCCGGTGAACGACTACCCCGCCGCCGTAGAAGCGCTGGTCAACAAACAGGTCGATCTGGTGTGGTTCGGCGGCTTTACCCACGTGCAGGCGCAACTGCGCTCTGGCGGCAAAATCGTGCCCATCGCGCAACGCGAAGAAGACACGCAGTTCCGCTCGGTGTTCATCACCCAGACCGACTCCGGCATCAAGGCATTGCCCGACCTGAAAGGCAAGCAAGTCAGTTTCGGCTCAGCATCGAGCACCTCGGGCCACCTGATGCCGCGCAGCTTCCTGTTGCAGGCGAAGATCGATCCCGACAAGGATTTCAAGCGCGTGGCTTACTCCGGCGCGCATGACGCGACCATCGCCTCCGTCGTCGGTGGCCGCGTCGATGCCGCCGCGCTCGACATCACCTTGTGGCGCAAGTTCGTCGAAGACAAGAAAGTCGATACCACCAAGGTGGATGTATTTTTCACCACGCCGCCGTATTTCAACTACAACTGGTCGGTGCATGCCGACATGCCCGCGGCGCGGCGCGAGCGCATCACCAAGGCGCTGCTCGATCTGTCAATGGCCAACGCGGAAGGCAAGGAAATCCTGACGCTGAACCGCGCCACCA
>CAWUUY010000273.1:0-6516 GCA_963924885.1 uncultured Burkholderiales bacterium
GGTTCCCGCCCGCGCGGGAACGACGGGCGAGTGTGTCTGCATTTCATTGTAGCCGGATCACGAGTTCGCGGTACACGTGGCACAATCACCCGATGCGCACACTCGACCTACAGGGCCATCGCGGCGCGCGCGGGCTGTTGCCGGAGAACACGTTGCCGGCGTTCGCGCGCGCGTTGGCTATCGGCGTCACCACATTAGAACTCGACTGCGCAATCGCCAAGGACGGCGTGGTGGTGGTGAGTCACGATTCGACGTTGAATCCTGAAATCACGCGCGATGCGAGTGGCACATGGATCACCCGCACGGATTGGCCGATTGCGCAATTTATCTTCGACGAATTGCAGCGCTTCGATGTAGGACGCATCGACCCCACGTCGGAATACGCGAAACGTTTTCCGCAGCAGCAGCCGATGGATGGCACGCGCATGCCGCGGCTCGACGACGTGTTCGCGCTGGCGCGCCGCGCCGGTAATGACGCTGTGCGGTTCAATATCGAAACCAAGATTTCGCCGCTCTACCCAGAGCGCACGGTTGCGCCCGATGCCTTTGTGAGGGGCCTCATAAATGTCATTAAAAACAACAAGTTACAACATAGGGTCGTGGTGCAGTCGTTCGACTGGCGCACCTTGGCGGTGATGCAAGCCGACGCAGCGGAAATCAAAACCGCCTGTCTCACCGCGCAGCAGCCCTTCATGGACAACCTTCTCGCGCACGAAAAATCGTCGCCATGGAACGCCGGTTCGCACATCAGCCAATTCAACGGTTCCGTGCCGCGCATGGTCAAGGCCGCCGGCGGCGCGATCTGGTCGCCGTATTCCAGCGATGTCGATGCCGCCAGCGTGGCTGACGCACACGAACTGGGGTTAACTGTCGTAACGTGGACAGTGAACACGGTGGCCGAGATGCGCCGACTAATCGCGCTTGGCGTGGACGGCATCATCAGCGACTACCCCGATGTGTTGCGGCGTGTTGCCGGCGAATACGGATTTACGCTACCGGCACCGACGCCGGTTTCGCCCTAAAATGCATTTTTACATAGACAGAGACCATGACCATGAAATTGTTAGGCTCCCCCGGCAGCCCGTACGCGCGCAAGGCGCGCATTGCGATGCTGGAAAAAAACATGAATTGCGAATTCGTCGCGGATCGCCCCTCCAACCCCGGCTCGCAAGTGCCGCTGCACAATCCGTTGGGCAAGGTGCCGGTGCTGGTGCGCGACGACGGTCGCGCGCTGTACGACTCAGTGGTGATCGTCGAATATTTCGATCATCTCGGCACGGGGCCGAAACTGGTACCGGAGAAGTTCGATGATCGCATCGAGGTCAAGCGTCTCGAAGCGCTGGGCGACGGCATTACCGATTGCATCGTCGCGCTGACGCACGACTCGCGCTTTACCGACACCTGCGATCAAAGTGCCGACTGGTATCAAAAGCAACTCCAGAAAATAGAGCGCGGCTTCGCCGTGCTGCAAAGTGATATCGGCGCGCGCGAATTTTGTTTCGGTAATGCGTTCTCGCTGGGCGACATCTCGGCGGGCTGCGCGCTGGGTTACCTCGACCGCGCTTACGCAAGCTACGACTGGCGCGGCAAGTATCCGGGCCTGAAGCGTTACGCGGACAAGTTATTTGCGCGGGCGACGTTTGCCAGCACGCTGCCGCCCAAGGGTTAGGTTAGATGACTCGATGTAACCATTTGTTTTTATTGGATTTTTATTGCTCGGCGTTCATGTTAGTCGCTGCATCCACGTGCGGCAACGCCCTTGCGCAACCCGCAGCCTACCCCAACCGCCCGCTGCGCTTCATCGTGCCCTACGCCGCCGGCGGCAACGGCGACATCGTGTCGCGCATCATCGCGCAAAAATTGATTACGCAAATCGGCCAGCAGATCGTGATCGACAATCGCGGCGGCGCGGGCGGCAACATCGGCGCGGAGCTGGCCGCGCGCGCGGCGCCCGACGGCTACAGCATCATGCTCGGCACCAACACGCATGTAATCAACATGAGTTTGTTCGCCAAGCTGGGCTACGACATACAACGCGACTTTGCGCCGATTTCGCTGGCGACCTCCGCACCGATGGTGCTGATTATTCACCCCTCACTGCCCGCCAAAACGGTGAAGGAGTTCATCGCGCTGGCAAAGGCCAACCCCACCAAGCTTAATTTCGGCACCGGCGGCAGCGGCAGTTCCGCACATGTGATTACCGAGTTGTTCAAGTCGATGGCCGGCGTGCAGCTCACGCACGTGGCGTACAAGGGCGTGGCGCAGGCGACCACCGACCTGATCGCCGGACAGATACAAGTGCAGTTCAACTCCACCTCGACGGCGCTGGCGCACGTGCAGGCGGGGCGCGTACGCGCGCTGGCGGTATCGACGGCCGCGCGCTCCAGCGCCGCGCCGGGCCTGCCCACGATTGCGGAGTCCGGCCTGCCGGGCTTTGACGCGAGCATCTGGCAGGGCGTGTTTGCCCCAGCAAAAACACCGGCGGACATCGTCACGCGGTTAAATCGCGAAATCGTCGCCGTGCTCGGCGCGAGCGACGTGAAGGAGCAACTGCGCGTGCAGGGTCTCGATACGCTGCCGTCGACGGCTGAACAGTTTGCCTTGTTTGTGCGCGAGGAAATTGCCAAGTGGGCGAAGGTGATTAAGGTTTCGGGGGCGAAGGCGGAGTAACTCAACACGGTTACAGATTCCCACTTGCGCGGGAATGATATGGTTGGTGTGTGTTGTCTTTAACCGGTAATTGAACAAAAACCATGCCCTACATTTCCGAAACTCTCGCCCAATTCGTGCATCAACTGCGCTACGAGGATATTCCTGCACCGGTGCGCGAGCGCGCGAAAGACCTGATGCTCGACGCCATCGGTATTGCCTTTGCCTCGACCAAATTTGAGTTCGCCGACAAAGCGCTGGCGGGTTTGCAGTTCTTCGGCGGCGGAGCGCGCACCGTCATCGGCATGCCCGCCAAACTCGCGTTACGCGACGCGGCGGTGATGAACGGCGTGCTGATACACGGTCTCGATTACGACGACACGCATCTGGAAGGCGTGGTGCATGCCAGCGCCAGTTGTTTTTCGTGCACACTGGGCATGGCGGCTGAAGTCAACGCATCGGGCCGTGATTTGATTACCGCCTACATCGCCGGGCTGGAAGCGATTGCGCGCCTCGGCATGGTGGCCAAGGGCGGGCTGCATCTGAATGGTCTGCACCCGACCGGCACCATCGCGGCGTTTGCCAGTGCGTTGATCGCGGGCAAGCTGATGAAGCTCGACGCCGAGCAACTGGTGATGGCGCAAGGTAACGCGCTGTCCACCTCCGCTAGCAGCAGCCGGCAATACAGTCAGGAAGGCGCATGGACCAAGCGACTGCATCCGGGCTGGGGCGCGGCGGCGGGCATCACGGCGGCGGCAATGGCGCGCGGCGGGTTTGTCGGTCCGCGCGAGGTGTACGAGGGCGAATACAGCCTCTACCGCACGCTCACCGGCGTGCGGTTTAACGACTGCGATTTGTCACTAGCGACAAAAGACTTGGGCGTGGTGTGGGAATCCGCGCGGGTGGCGATCAAGCCGATCCCAGCGTGTCATCTGGTGCATGCGTGTTCCGATGCCGCGGTGGCGCTGGCGAGCGCGCACACCATCAACCCCGCCGACGTGAAAGCGATCCGCGCGCTGGTGCCCGCACAGGCGATTCCGATTGTGTGCGAACCGGCGGCGCAGCGACATCGCCCGGTGTCGAGCTACGCGGCACAGTTCAGCATTTATCACGCGGTGGCGGCGAGCCTCGTGCGCGGCAAGTTTGGTCTGGCCGAGATGGAGCCGAATATTTATAACGACCCCGCGATACTCGCGCTCGGCGACAAGGTAACTTACGAAGCCGATCCGAAATCGGAATACCCGAAATATTTTTCCGGCGAAGTGGTAATCACAATGAACAATGGCCGCGAACTGCGCTGCCGCGAGCACATCAATCGCGGCGCGGCGGATCGGCCCATTGTGCGCGGCGACATTGTGATGAAATATCTCGACAACGCCACGATGGCGATTTCATACGTGCGCGCGGAAAAAATTCGTGGCGCGGTGTTCAGCGCAGATCAACTGAGCGCACTGGAGCTGGAAGCCGCGCTGGTGCACCAGCCCTGAAGAAAACTATTCTTTTCCTCCGTCATTTCGCGGACGGCAACCCATAAGATTTACATCGCACAAAGAAAAACTGCGCCGGGTAAGCCCGTCGCGGTAACCGCAACCATTTAAGGAGGAGGGGTAGTTGCGAGCAAACAGTATCTCGCCATTGGTGTCAGCCGTCTGTGAAAAAAATCACGGACACGGCAAGAAAGTTTTGCCGCCGTTTCATTGACAAGCCTCTGAAACTGCCCAAAATGCTGGGTTTCACGCGTTGCGCTCTATTCACCCATTCATTTAACCACGGGAAAGTCCATGTCCAAACTACTCGATGTCATCCGCGACCGCCGCAGCGATCGCCATTTTGCCAACAAGCCGCTCGAAGCCGACGCCGTCGAAGCGCTGCTCGATGCGTTTCGCTGGGCGCCGTCATCCAACAACCGACAGCCGTGGCGCGTACTGATCGCGTCGGGCGCCGAAGCAAACCGCATATTTGACGACGCGCTGTCGGCAGGCAACAAGCAATGGGCGCCGGTCGCGCCGCTAAAAATGGTGATCATCGCCGTGCCCGAAGAGCAGCCGGAGAAAAACGGCGTACAGAATTGCATGTTGGATGTCGGCATGGCGATGGAAAACATGATGGTGCAGGGTTATGCCATGGGACTCACCATCCACGCCATGGCTGGCTGGGATTACGAAAAAATCTGCAAAGGATTTGCTATTCCCGCCAACGCCAAACCGGTGGCGCTGATGGCGGCGGGACATCGCGGCTGCGTCGAAGACCTCGCCGAGGAAGTGCGCGCCAAGGATATGAAGCCGCGCACGCGCAAGGCGATTGGCGAATTTACCTATCGCGATAGTTACGGCGCGGCACTCAAGTAACACCCGCAGCGATGCACGCGGTGCTGTCGTGCGCATGGCGCACGCTACGGTCGCGGTTCTTGTTTGCCCTGTCCGCCCTGATCCTTGTCCGCCGCCGCCATGAAGCGTTTGCGAAACTCCAGCGGCGCCACGATGCGCTCAAAGCGCGTGCTCATCACGCCGGTGCCTGACATGATCACCGTGCCGTAATCGAGCACGCGGCCTGCCACGCTTTGCTCGACATGCACGGACTCGACCTTGCTGAGAAACATCTCGATGGTGTCGCGCTGAATGAAGCCGCTCTTGGCGATGACGCGCTTGTTGGTGATCGCAAGCTCCGTGGTTTTGCGCTTCACAACCACCCAGATCAGGATGAACAATCCGATCACGATCACCAGCGTCAATACGCCAAGGATGATCCACGGTATCAGCGGCCACCAACTGACTTGTGCGCGATAAAGCACGGTTTCGCCTTCGATGAGCGTGCCGTCCACGTATGACATATTCAGTCCCCCGACCGGTTTTCGCGGCGCGTATTGATTAAATGGGTCTTCACGGAATCGAGTGAGTAAATCGAGGGCGTAAATTTAACATTTCCAGATTGAAAAATGATATTTTCAATCACTACTGTCCGGTAAAAGTGAAAGGTGTTGAGATCAAGGCAATGAATATGAAAGGATTTTCAACTCTGATTGGTCGTATTCATTATTTTCATTTTCAAAGACCTGCACCGGCCGAAGAACATTGTGTGCAACGGACCCTAAGGAAAAACAAGGGCTTAGGTTCTGAATTGTGCAAAGCGTTCTGCACAGTGTTCTTACCGTGCGGCCCCAAAAAGTATTCTTGCTATGCCTGTCATCCGTCACTGATTCATTCGCATAAATTGGCACTAAACCCAGCAGTTTTGAGGTCAAAATCCACGATTCTTTGTCATTACCGTGCCCTAAGCTGATTCTGCTGCCGCTCCAACTCCTTCTTGCGTCTCTGACTGTCTTTTTCGGCCCTGAGTGCATTACGAGAGCGTTCAACATTTTGCTGAAGATTACGCAACCGGGCCTGCGATGGGTTAAGGGGCTTGATGTGCTTGAGTCTGGCAAATTCGTAGAAACGCATACGGTATTTACCCAACCAAGGTCACTGCCCCTGAGCGGGCCAGTGACATAGTCACCCCGATTACTCATCGACCCGGGTGTAGCCCAGAACATTACCAACCCCGTATTGGGCTTCTGCAAGCTGCTTTGCGGCCCAATCATTGTCAGCCCACAGATAAGCATTCACGCTTTGGTAAGCGTCAATACGGGCCCATATACGGTATTTGTGCATGATTTAGTCCATTAGTCGCTGTCGTTTTAAACGACACTTACCGCTTAAATCCACTACGCAGTGAACCTGACGCAGCCTCAAGCTGCGAATCAAGCTCGCCGCTTTCCACTGCTGATTTGATCAGCACCAGCGTGGGAACAAGATCACCCACGTTTCCGATTTCCACGGCAGTCTTGCCTTTGGCTAATTCCAGCAACTTGGCACCGTAACGCACGTT
>CAWUUY010000274.1:0-4410 GCA_963924885.1 uncultured Burkholderiales bacterium
CTGTGCCGTTGCACGGGTTATCAGGGCATCGTCGCGGCGGCACTGGACGCGGCAAAAATAATGCGCGAGGCCGCACAATGAGCGCGAACGATGGCGTAAAACACGCCGACCCGCTTACCGGCTTCGGCGCTTCGGTCAAACGCAAGGAAGACCCAGCGCTGCTGCGCGGCGCAGGCCAGTTTATCGACGACATCCATTTGCCGCAGATGCTGCACGCCGCGTTTGTGCGCAGCCCGTATGCGCACGCCAAAATTCGCGGCATCGATAAAACCGCCGCGCTCGCCCTGCCCGGCGTGCATGCGGTGCTGACCTTTGCCGATCTGCCCGAAGACTTTCGCCGCCAGACGCTGCCGCTGCTGGTGCCGCATCCGGCGATCAAGCAACCGTATCTGCCGTATGCGCTAGCCAAGGACGAAACCTGCTACGCGGGCGAGCCGGTGGCGTGCGTGATCGCCGACAGCCGCTATATCGCCGAAGACGCCGCGCAATTGGTGGAAGTCGATTACGACCCGTTGCCCGCGGTGAACGACTGCCGCGCCGCCATTGAAAACAATGCGCCGCTCGCGCACATCGGCGCGGAGTCGAACATCGCGGCGCGTTTTCCGGTGAAGGTGGGTGACGCGGATCGCGCGTTTGCGGGCGCCGCACATGTGTTCCGCGAGAAAATTTATCAGCATCGCGGCGGGCCGTTTTTCATGGAGTGCCGGGGCATCGTCGCCGAATACGACGCGCACAAGGGCGCGTACACGCTGCATGTGTCGTCGCAGGGTTCGCACCGCATCAAGCGCAGCATGCTGGAAATGATGGCGCTGGGCGATCACCAGATGCGTGTGTTGACACCCGATGTCGGCGGCGGCTTCGGGCCCAAGGGATCGTTTTATCCGGAGTACATCAATTGCGCGGTGGCGGCGAGCCTGCTCCGCCGCCCGGTGAAATGGATCGAAGACCGGCGCGAGAATTTTCTGTGTACGCATCAGGAGCGCGATCAGTACTGGGATATGGAAATCGTAGTGGACGCCAACGCCAAAATTCTCGGTGTGCGCGGGCAATTGATTCACGAGACCGGCGCGTACGTGCCGTGGGGCATTGTGCTGCCGTGGATTACCGCGACCACGGTGCCGGGGCCGTATGTGATTCCGCATCTGAAGCTCGATGTGCTGTCGGTATTCACCAATAAAATCCAGACCACGCCGGTGCGCGGCGCGGGGCGGCCCGAAGCGGTGACCACGATGGAACGCCTGATGGATCGCGTGGCGCGGGAGCTGAAACTGGATCGCGCCGAAGTGCGGCGGCGCAATTTTATTCAACCGGAACAGATGCCCTACCAAGTCGGCATCATTTTCCGCGATGGCCGCCCGGTGACCTACGACAGCGGCGATTACCCCGCATGTCTCGAAGGAGCGCTGAAAAAAGCGGACTACGCCGGCTTTGCCGTGCGGCAGGCTGCCGCACGCAAGGCGGGGCGTTACCTCGGCATTGGCATCGCCAACGCAGTGGAGGCGACGGGCCTGGGGCCATACGAAAGCGCGACGATACGCGTGTCCACCTCCGGGCGCATCACCGTCTACACCGGCGCTGCGCCGCAAGGGCAGGCGCACAAGACCACGCTGGCGCAAATCGCCTCCGATCAGCTCGGCGTGGATTTCAACGACATCGACGTGGTGACCTCCGACACCGCGATGAACGCGATGGGCATGGGCACCTTTGCCGCGCGCACGGCGGTCAACGCGGGCAACTCGGTGCATGTGGCCGCTATCGAAGTCGCAGCCAAGGCAAAAAAAATTGCTGCCGGCATGATGGAGTGCGTCGAAGAAGACCTCGAACTCGCCGAAGGTTGCGTGCGTCTGAAAAGCGCGCCGGATGTGAAAAAAACCCTGCGCGAGATCGCGGTCAAGGCCTTCGGCATGCCGGGCTTTTCAATGGCGGGCGAATTGGAGCCGGGGCTGGAACACACAGCGCATTTCACGCCGGATCAATCCGTGTATTCCAACGGCGCGCACGTGGCCGAAGTGGAGGTCGATATCGAAACCGGCGCGGTGACGATATTGCGTTACACCGTTGCGCACGACTGCGGCCGCGTCATCAACCCGATGGTGGTGGATGGGCAAGTGATCGGCGGCGTCGCGCACGGCGTGGGCAATGCGCTCTACGAACAACTCGCATTTGATGAAAACGCGCAGCCGCTCACCACCAACTTCGGCGAGTATCTGCTGCCGATGGCCACAGACGTGCCGCGCGTAGACCTGGTGCATCTGGAAACCCCGTCGCCGCTGAATCCGCTGGGCGTAAAGGGCGCGGGCGAAGGCGGTACCATCTCCGCCATCGGCGCGATCATCAGCGCGGTGGAACATGCGCTGGAGCCGTTTGACGTGCGTATTGCGGAGGCGCCGATTACGCCGCAGCGGATAGTGGCGTTGTTGGGGGAGCATGCGCGGGGGAGGACGAAATGAGTATTGAGTATCAGAGAGCGGAGGCCGATACATTCCAAAGAAAACCCTTCTTCCGGTTACGGGGCAAGGGCACACTTGAAGCGGAGCAGAAGGCGGGGATGGGGGCGCTTCGTGGCAACCCGCTGGCCCCCTACCCAACCCTCCCCCGCTTACGCAAGGGAGGGAGTCGTTTTGCGGCTATGTGTAAATTGGTGGTGTTGTCCATTGCTGCAAGTGCCGCCACCGCCGCCACCTTCCCCGAACGCCCCATCCGCATCGTCGTCCCTACCGCCATTGGCGGCCCATCCGACTTATGCCTGCGCGCCGTAGCCGACGTGATGCGCGCTGACCTAGGCCAGCACATCGTCGTCGAAAACATCACCGGCGCTACCGGCAACATCGGCCTTGAGCGCGTGGGCAACGCTACGCCTGACGGCTACACGCTGTCGCAGGCGAGCGCGGGCAACACTGCCAATCTCGCGTCGCGGCCGAAGTCGGCTTACGACCTCGTGAACAACCTGCGGCCCGTAGGCAAAGTGTGCCAGGCGTCGTTTTCGCTGGTGGTGGCGCCGGGGCTGAACGTGAAGTCGGTCGAAGACTTTATTCGCCACGCCAAAACGCAGCAGGGCAAGTTGTCGTACGGCAGTATTGGATATGGTTCCAGCCAGCATCTGGTGGGCGAGATGTTCGCCGCTGCTGCGGGGCTCGACATGATCCATGTGCCGTTTCGCGGCGAGGCGCTGGTGGCGCCGGAGTTGGCGGCCGGGCGCATACACCTGATGTTCATGGCGGGCGCGAAACCGTTTATCGACGGCGGGCTGGTGGTGGGCATCGCCACCACCAATCGCGATACGTGGGCGCCGATTCCCAATTTGCCGCCGATCGGTAAAGCCAATGTGCTACCGGGTTTTACCTATAACGGTTGGAACGGTTTGTTCGCGCCGAAAAACGCGCCCGACGTGGCGGTAAAGCGCGTGAGTGCCGCGCTGGTGAAGGCACTCGCTGATGACAAAGTGCGCGCCATCATCCGTACGCTGGGCAACGAACCCGGCGCGGGTACGCCCGAGGAACTCGCCGCGCAAGTGCGTTCAGACATCACCAACTTTCGCCGCATCATCGAACAGCGCAAGTTGAACATTCCTGAGCAATGATGCAACTATTGGTTTTTAAAGGATATTGTAATGAGTGATTTTGAGTTCAAAGTAACGCGTGATGGTGCCAATGGCGCCCTTGCGCGTATCGATCTCAACCGCCCCGACGAGGGCAACGCCCTCACGCGCGCCATGATGCTGAAACTCTCGGCCACACTGCGTGAACTTGGCAGTAAACCCGACGTGCATGTCGTCACCCTAGAAGGACGTGGCAAACAATTCTGCCGCGGCCGCGACGGCAAGGGTGAATCGCGCGCCGGCATGACCCCCTACGAAGTGCGCCAGAAGATGATGGGCGCGGTGCTCGATGTGTATCAGGCCGTGGCCGACGTGCCGGTGCCCGTGGTTGCTCTGGTGCAGGGCGACGCGTTGGGCTTTGGCTGCGCCACGGCGGTGGGCTGCGACATCACACTCGCGGCATCGAATGCACGCTTCGCTTTCCCTGAAATCGAACACGACATCCCGCCGACGATGGCCATGTGCGCGGCACTTGGCAAAGTGCAGGCCAAGGCACTGACGTATCTGATTTACTCGGCGGATTTGGTGTGTGCCGATGAAGCGGTGACGTTGGGTTTGGCAAGCAAAGTGCTTCCGCAAGAGACCTTTGCCGCCGACAGCGATGTGTTTTTGAAAAAGCTCGCGGGGCGTCCAAGGTTGATACTTGAAACCATCAAGCGCTATCAGGCCAAGGCCACGCATCTCACGCCGGATATGGCTTCGGAGTATGCGGGAACGTTGTTGGCGTTAGTCAGGTCGTGAATTCGCATGGGTGCAAATAGGTTAGATTTGTGCTTCAAGTTCGCCGGGGGCAGCCCGGCAGCTGGTTACCT
>CAWUUY010000275.1:0-6773 GCA_963924885.1 uncultured Burkholderiales bacterium
ATTCGAGCATCATGCTGCCGTAGCCGATCATGCGGATGTCACGTTCATTGGATAGGAGCTTCGGCGTGGTGCCGGAAGCGATCAGCGAATGAAAACCGGAAATCGCGCCGCAGGCGATGGTGATAAACACGAACGGGAACAGCGCGCCGCCGAAGATCGGGCCGCTGCCGTCTATGAACTGCGTGAGCGCGGGCATTTTCACTTCGGGGCGCAGAATCACGATGGCGATGGCGAGCAAAATCACCGTGCCCAATTTCATGAACGTAGACAGATAATCGCGTGGCGCGAGCAATAGCCACACCGGGAGGACGGCGGCAACGAAGCCGTAGCCGATGACAAACCAGGCGAGAGTCAGGCCATCCATGTCTAAATACCCGCGCAGCGCGGCGCTGTGATCTATCCAGCCGCCGCCGACCACGGAGAACAGCAACAGCGCGACGCCTATGAGCGTGCCTTCCAGCACACGGCCGGGGCGGATGTTGCGCATATAAAAGCCGATAAAAATGGCGATGGGAATGGTGGCGAATACGGTGGCGGTGGCCCACGGGCTTTGTTTCATGGCGTTTACCACCACCAGACCCAGCACCGCGATAAGTATCACCATAATCATCAGCGTGCCGACGAGCGCCGCCACGCCGCCAATGGGGCCGAGTTCATCACGCGCCATCTGGCCGAGGCTGCGGCCGTTGCGGCGCGTGGAGAAAAACAGCGTGACCATATCCTGCACACAGCCACCCAGCACCGCGCCAATCAATATCCACAAGGTGCCGGGGAGATAGCCGAATTGCGCCGCGAGGGTAGGGCCGATCAATGGCCCCGGCCCGGCGATGGCGGCGAAGTGGTGGCCGAAAACGATCCAGCGGTTGGTGGGCACGAAGTCGCGCCCGTCGTTGATGCGCTCGGCAGGCGTCGCACGACCGGGGTCGAGCAGCAGCACCTTGGTGACGATCCAGAGGCTGTAAAAACGGTAGGCGATGGCGTAAACGCACAGCGCCGCGACGATAAACCAGATCGCGTTAATAGACTCGCCGCGATTAAGCGCGATGCCGCCGACAGCCGCCGCACCCACCACGGCGATGAGCCCCCACACCAGCGTCATTACCCACTTGTTACGCATTGCTTACCTCTCAGCCCGACATGACATTCAATTTACCAGATCCTGCACGTGGTGCAAAGCTAGTCGACAAACCAGTAGCGCTTTTCCTCGTGGCGATAACTCGATAGTCGCATGCCCGCCGCCCCCAGCGTGACCGTGATCGCGCCGTGCGCCGGAGAATTGAGCATAGTGATGCCACGCTGCGCGTAGCGCTCGACGACGACGGGATGCGGGTGACCGTAGCGGCTGCGGTAACCGGCGGGGATGAGCGCATAGCGCGGCTGAACGGCATCGATAAATGCGTCGGTGGACGAAGTCTTGCTGCCGTGGTGCGGCACCACAAGCACGTCGGCGTTCAGTTGCTCTCCCCAACGCGCTATTAACGCTCGCTCCGCTTTCGCCTCGATGTCGGCGGTGAGCAGCACCTTGCCGTGCGCGGTTTGTATCATCAATACGCAGCTTGAATTGTTGCCGCGCACATTTTCATCGGGCGGATTAAGCAGCGTGAATTCCACCTCGTCCCAGCGCCAGGTCTCGCCCGCAATGCAATGCTGCGCGCCCGGTAATCGTTCCGGCGCACTGGAGAGCACTCGTTGCGCCGGGTACGCCGCGAGCAATGAGGCCGCGCCGCCGATGTGATCGTTGTCTTCATGGCTCACGATGAGCATGTTGACATCGCGCACGCCGCTCGCACGCAGATAAGGCGCCACCACCGCACGCCCCAGATCAAAACGCGCACTGAAACGCGCACCAGTATCGAACACCAGCGTATGCTCGCGTGTGCGCACCACCGCAGCGAGCCCCTGCCCCACGTCGAGCAGCGTGAACCAGGCTTCGCCCGCGAGCGGTGCGGGCGGGCGCACCAGCAGCATCGGCAACAGCCACACCGCGCCCACCCAGCGCGCCGGCCAGCCGCGAGGCGCAAGCAGCCACAACACTCCAACACCGGCGCACGCGAGCGTCCACGCCGGCGGTTTATGCTGCAGCCACTGGAGTTGATCGAAGGCCGCCAGATAGTCGAGCGCCACCCATAACTGCGCCATGCTCCACGCCGCAAGCTGGAATAATGAGGCCGCCACAACATCAGGCAGCGCTACCTGGCACACAATGCCCAGCAAGGTGAGCGGGATGACGATGGTTTCAATCACCGGAATCGCCAGCAGGTTGGCCAATGGCGCGGAGAGCGAAGCCTGCTGAAACAACAGCAGCAGCAACGGCAACAATCCAATCGTCACCGCCCACTGCACGCGCCCCCATTGCCGCCAGCGTTTTTCACCCACTCGCCCCTGTGCCGTGAATAAAATCACCGCAACCGCAGCAAACGATAACCAGAAGCCAGGAGATATCACTGCGAGCGGATCGTAAATCAGCACCGCCAGCAGCGCGACGGCGAGCAGATGCGTGGGTCGCACGGAGCGCTGCATGAGCAGTGCGCCCAACACGACCAGCAACATTATTAATGCACGCTGCGTCGGAATGGCAAAACCGGCCAGCGCAGCATAAAATAACGCGGCGCCGAGCGCGCCGAGCGCCGCCGCCTTCTGCGCCGGTAACCGCAGCACCGTATACCCAGGCAACGCCCACAGCCAGCGCACGATAAGAAACACAATGCCGGCCACGAGACCGATGTTCATGCCGGAAATCGCAATCAAGTGCGTGGTGCCGGTGCGCCGCAACACATTCCACTGTGCGTCGCTCACGTCACTCTGGTCGCCGTTGGCAAAGGCGGTGATCATACCCGCGAAGTCGTTGCCGGTTAGCGCCGCGCGGATGCTCTCGCCGAGATACTGACGGAAACGTCCGATGGGATAACTGTAGGGATCAGAAGAAATCAGGCGTGGAGGTTCATTAGCACGCACGTAGCCGGTGGCGCGGATGCGCTCACGAAACAGATAGCCTTCATAATCAAACCCGCCCGGATTCTGAAAACCGTGCGGACGCTTGAGGCGCACCCACATGCCCCACTCGTCACCGATGCGCGGGTGCTGGGCAATACCGGTGCTGAGCCTGATTTTGCGCGGGATCGCAACCTCTTTGCCATCGAGAAAAGCATGATTCACGTCAAACTCGATACGCGTGCCGTGCTCGATGTCCTTGGGCAGGTCGGCGATATGGCCTTCGACCCAAAGATCCCGCCCCTCCAATTCTTTAGGTAGATTATCCTGAAGTATGAGCCCCGCGCACAGCGTGACCCACGCGACACCGGCCATGAAAAACAGGGGCGTTAACCAGGCGCGATTGCGCAGCGCAAACAGCGCACAGGGAATCAGCAGAACAGCCCAAGTGAGGGATGGTAGCAGCGGCAACTGCTGCACCAGCATGATGCCGAGCAGAAACGCCAGCGCATGCATGCGCAGATCGCGCAGCGCTGTAAAACGTAATGCTGTCGGGCGCGTTTGTTTACTCATAAGTCAGCAATCAAGGCGACACTCACCTACACGCCCCCCCCAGTAGCGTATTCTTACTTGGTGTCTCCTGATTAATGGGTAGCGCCAGCCTATGGGCCTTTCTGATTGTCCAGGTAACGCTCTGCATCCAGCGCCGCCATGCAGCCGGAACCTGCGGAGGTAATCGCCTGACGGTAGACGTGATCGGCGACGTCGCCTGCGGCGAATACGCCCGGCACGCTGGTGGCGGTGGCGTTGCCGTCAATACCGCTGTGCACGCGGATATAGCCGTTGTTCATGTCCAGTTGCCCCGCAAAAATCGCCGTGTTCGGCTTGTGTCCGATGGCGATGAAGACGCCGTTTACGTCGAAGTCCTTGTGGCTGCTGTCCACAAGATTTTTGACGCGCATGCCGGTCACACCACTGTCATCGCCCAATACTTCTTCCAACGTACTGTTCCAGACTATGTTGACACAGCCTTCAGAGGATTTTCTATTCAGCTTATCTATTAATATCTTTTCCGCCTTGAATTTATCGCGCCGGTGCACCACGGTGACGTGCGCGGCGATATTGGAAAGATACAGCGCCTCCTCCACCGCCGTGTTGCCGCCGCCGATCACCGCGACCTTCTGGCCTTTGTAGAAAAATCCGTCGCACGTCGCGCACCCCGACACGCCACGTCCCTTGAAGGCCTCCTCGGACGGCAGGCCGAGATACATCGCCGAGGCGCCGGTAGCGATGACAAGCGCGTCGCACGTATATTCACCCGCATCACCCGTGAGCAAAAATGGACGGCGTTTGAGATCAACGCTATTAATGTGATCGAAAATAATTTCGGTGCTAAAACGCTGCGCGTGTTCGCGCATGCGTTCCATCAATGCAGGCCCTTGCAAGCCATGTACGTCTCCCGGCCAGTTGTCGACGTCGGTGGTAGTCATCAACTGCCCCCCCTGTTCGATGCCTGTGATGAGCGCGGGGTTGAGATTGGCGCGCGCGGCATAGACCGCAGCAGTGTAGCCCGCAGGGCCGGAGCCCAAAATCAGCAGGCGAGAGTGTTTCGTAGCGGACATGATGTGCTTGCTTCCTGTCATCTTGTAGATGGCACATGATAAACGGGAATCCGGGGCCTGTCATTGCGCCCTTCCCAATCACCGGGCGCCAGCCTACAATCGCGGTAGCTTGTCGTGGCATCCACAACAACAAGGGGAGAGCAATGCAGATATTCCGCACCAAACCCAGTACACCGGATGATTATTGCAACAGCGGCCTAAAGCGCGCACTGAGTGCGTTCGACCTGACGTTGCTCGGCATCGGCGCCATCATCGGCACCGGAATTTTCGTGCTCACCGGCGTCGCTGCGGCCACCAAGGCGGGGCCGGCGGTAGTGTTGTCGTTCGTGGTGGCGGGTTTCGCCTGCGCCTTCGCCGCGCTCGCCTACGCCGAACTCGCGGCGAGTCTCGGCGGTTGCGGCAGTGCCTACGGCTACAGCTACGCCGCACTGGGCGAACTGCTGGCCTGGATGGTAGGCTGGATTTTGATACTGGAATACGGCGTCGCCACCGCCGCCGTCGCCACCGGCTGGTCGGGTTATTTCAGTAGCGCCTTGGCCTCAATTGGACTGGCGTTACCTGACACACTCACACATGCACCCTCGCAAGGCGGCATTATCAATCTGCCCGCCGCCGCAATTGTTCTCCTCCTCGCCATACTGCTTGCCATCGGCGTCAAACAAAGTTCGCAGTTCAACGCCGTGCTGGTGTTCGTAAAGCTGCTCGCCATTGCGGTGTTTATCGGCGTGGCGGTATTTCACATCAACACGGAACTCTGGCACCCCTTCATGCCGTTCGGCTGGAGCAGCACCGGCCTTGGTGGCGAACCGACGGGCATACTGAGCGGCGCGGCCTTTGTATTTTTCGCCTACATCGGCTTCGACGCCGTCACCGCCGCCGCCGAAGAAACCAAAAATCCGCAGCGCGACGTGCCCATCGGCATTCTCACCTCGCTGGCGTTTTGCACCGTGATTTATATCGTGGTGTCGGGATTACTGACCGGTATCGTTTCTTACAAAGATTTGAACGTCCCCTCACCGATCGCACACGCGCTGCAACTGCTGGGCATCAACTGGGCCTCCGGCCTGGTAGCCACCGGCGTGATCGCGGGCCTCACCACGGTCATGCTGGTGCTGTATTACGGCCTCACACGCATTTTATTCGCCATGTCACGCGACGGACTGATGCCGCCGTTCTTCGGCACGTTAAACGCGAAAACACGCACCCCAGTGCGAGTCATCATCCTCTGCGGCCTGCTCATCTCCGCTATCGCGGGCTTTGTGTCGCTAGGCGAACTGGCCGAACTCACCAACATCGGCACGCTCGCCGCGTTTGTGTTCGTGTGTATCGGCGTGATCGTGATGCGCGCACGTCAGCCGGGGCTGCATCGCCCGTTCAAATGCCCTTGGCATCCGGTGATCCCTATCATGGGCATCCTCTCCTGCGGAACACTGATGGCCTTTCTTCCGCTCATTACCTGGCAGCGTTTCGGTGTGTGGTTACTGATTGGGATGGGGATTTATTTTATCTACTCGATGCACAATAGTCGGCTGGCGAAAGCCCCCTGATTACTCAGGAGTCACAAAGTAAAACTACCAACGTTAAGTAACCCCAGATGTGTCGTCATTCCGGGGGCAGCGTAGCGGAGACCCGAAATCCAGCCCTGTAAATTCAATGGGCTGATGGATTCCCGCTTGCGCGGGAATGACGCTTCCCGAATAAATCAGGGCTTCCTTATTTTAAAAACCGCTTGCAGTAATTTATCAAGCCGTTGGTTGATCTGTCATGCGCGCTTACAATATCACCCACCTTCAACTCCGGCAATATCTTCTGCGCCAGTTGTTTGCCCAGCTCCACGCCCCACTGGTCGAAGGAATTGATGTTCCAGATTATGCCCTGCACAAATATCTTGTGCTCGTAAAGCGCAATCATGGCACCCAGTGTTTGCGGCGTGATTTTCTTGACCAGAATGGAATTGGTGGGTTTGTTGCCAGGAAATACTTTATGCGGCAATAGATTCTCTAACGCATCACCCTTCAGGCCCTGCTTAATCAACTCCGCACGCGCCTCGCTTTCTGTCTTGCCCTGCATCAGGGCCTCAGTTTGGGCAAAGAAGTTCGCTAGCAAAATATGATGGTGCTCGCCGATGGGGTTGTGCGTCTCCATCGGTGCTATGAAATCGGCGGGGATAATCTTGGTGCCCTGATGCAGTAGCTGATAAAACGCGTGCTGGCCGTTGGT
>CAWUUY010000276.1:0-4692 GCA_963924885.1 uncultured Burkholderiales bacterium
CCGCGGGTGATGAACACGATGCGCGTGTCGTGATCGTCGCTAGGCCACTTTCCCAGCTCAATCGGCGGATGAAACAGATGTTGCACGCCTTGCACAATCAACGGCCCCTTGTGCCCCGCCACGTTGACCAGCCCTTTGACACGGAACAAATCCGCACCGCGCAGCGTACCCAGCACTTCCATGCACTGTGAAAACGAGGCCCAGGTGAACGGCTCTTTGTAGCGCAGGCAGAATGAGATCACATTGGTGTCGTGCCGGTGCGCGTGGCCGTGTTCATCGTGGCCGTAGTGGCCGTGGTCTTCGGCGTTGTCGGCACCCATCCAGCGTTCCACATCTTCCAGCCGCGACTGCATGCTGCGCAGCGCGACGTCGATCAGGTACGCGAGTTCGATTTCCCCATTCACCGCGCGTTTCACTGGCGCGCGTGGATTCAGGTCGCGCAGCGCCGTTTCGAGCGCCGCAGCCTTGGCCTCATCCACCAGATCGGTTTTAGTAATGACCAGGCGATCTGCCAGCGCCGCCTGCTTCACAGGCTCGGACAGGGTTTTGATCTGCTCCAGTCCATTGACCGCATCCACCAGCGTCACCACGCAATCGAGGCGATATTGTGATTGCAGCATAGTGTCGGTCATCAGCGTCTGCATCACCGGCGCCGGATCGGCAAGGCCGGTGGTTTCAATCACCAGCCGGTCAAAATCAATAATCTCGCCATTGCGCCGCTTGACGAACAGATCACGCATCGTCTCCTGCAAATCGCCGCGCAACACGCAGCATAGGCAGCCGTTGTTGAGCAGCATCATCTGTTCGGATGACACTTCGACCAGATCGTTGTCGATAGCCTGTTCGCCGAGTTCATTGACGATGACCGCAACACGGTTCATCTCCGGGCGCTTCAGCAGCTTGTTGACCAACGTGGTTTTCCCGCTGCCGAGAAAACCTGTGATCACGCTGACCGGAATTCTTCCAGACAGCGCGCTACGGCCCATTACCGGCGCTTCCATGGTTACTGCGTCCACTCAACAACATACAACCCGCCGGTGAACCGATCCTGACAATACACAATGCCGCGATCGTCCACCCACACGTCGTTGATCTGCACCGCGCCCTTGGGCGAGAGTTTTGGCGTGCCCGGCACGAAGTACGCGACTTCCTGCGGCTGATACGGGTTGCTCAAGTCATACGCGCGCAAGCCACCGTTGAAGAACGTCGCCAGAATGATGTTATCCGAGCGCCACGCGGTTTCGGCGGAATAGTTTTCCCACAGGTTATGCGAACCGAAACGGCCGCCTCGCTTGCCGAAGCTTTCGGGCGACGGCAGCGGCACGGTGGACAGCGGCACCGGATTGGTTTCGTCGGCGCCGTTGATGACCCAGGTCATTTTCGGCCAGTCGGCGCAGTTGTCGCGTACGCATTCCTCGGTGGCGATAATCAAATCCTTGCTGAACAGCGGCATCATGGTGTGCACAAAGCCGTTGAACGGCGGCGCGTTTTTCCAGTGCGCGACGGTTTTGATATTGGACTTATCCTTGATATCGAGAATGAAGCCACCGCCGTCGATGTAGCCGACATAGGCGCGATCGGGGCGTTGCTTGGCGTAGACGTTGGTATTGTGCGCGCGGTAACCGCCGTCGAGTTTCAAACGCGGTGGCGGCGGGGCCTTGTCGCCCTTACGCGTGCCGGGGTACCACCAGCGGCCTGCTTCCACCGGCTTGCTAGGATTACGCACGTCGATGATGCGGTAGCACTGATCGTCCTTCTCGTTGGTCGGCTCGAAATCCGGCGCGCCGCTGGCCATATGCACATACTCGCCGTCGTCGAACCACACGCAATGCACACCGCGCGAAAACTTGCCGGAAGCGTCGAAGTGCGAAATCAGTTTGGGTTTTTCCGGCACGGTGATATCGAACATGTCGAAACCCGCCGGCTTCATATCGAATTTTTTTGTCTGATAGGCCACCACCAGTGTGTTGCCCACCACGTCGAGCGAATTCGAGCGCATGTCGCCGTGCGGCAGATCGGTCTGAATCACAAATTTGGGCTTGCGCGGGTCAGTGACATCCAGCGCGGTGAAGTTCTTGGGCGCTGATTCATGCGCCATCCAGATGATGCGCCGGCCATCCTGGGTTTTCTGCATGCTGATGCCCTCGCCCATGCCGCCGAAACCTTCCATTTCGTGCTGGGCGAGCAGCTTCATATTGAACGCCAGCGTTTGTGACGCCTGGCTTTGCGGGGACATGGATGTTGCGTCGCTCATAATTATTTCGCTTTCCGTTTTTGAGTTGATTTGTTGCGGGCGCCCTTACGTGGCTCCCCCGCCATGCGTTCCAGCACCGCGCAAACCGCGCCGGTATCTTCCTTCGCAAACCCCTGCGACAGCGCTGCCGAATAATACGCCTTGCTGGCCTCGAACAGCGGCACCGGAATATTCAGCTGCGCTGCGAAGTCGCCGATGATATCAATATCTTTTTGATACACCTCGCACTTCATGGTAGCGGCGCGGTAGTTGTTGCGAATCATCATCGGCCCGCGCACCTCGAACATGCGCGAGGTGCCCGCGCCGTCCTTGATGACCTTGTAGACCAGATTCAGATCGAGTCCGGATTTCAAGCCCATCACCATCGCCTCGGCAGCCGACAAATTGTGTATGGTCACCAGCAGATTGGCGATGAACTTCAATTTGGAGCCGTTACCGAATTCACCGCAGTAGTGCATGCTGCGCGCAAAGCCCTTGAACACCGCATCGCAGCGCTTCACCGCCGCCGCGTCGCCGCTGGCGTAGACCGAAATATCCTTGGCCGTGGCTTGCGCGCCGGTGCCGCTGATCGGGCAATCGAGCACGGTAACGCCGAGCTTCGCGCAGCGCTCGCGGATGTCCTGCTTCACCTCTATTGGCATGGTGCTCGCTTCGATGACTATCGCACCCTTATGCGCGCCGGCAACGATACCGTCCTTGCCAAAAAAAGCCGCCTCCATCGCCTTGATGCTCGGCAGCGAGGTAATGATGATGATGCAATGTCGCGCCACATCCGCGCCAGATGTCGCGCAATCGCCGCCGCGCGCCGTGAGTGCGGTGCGCGCTTTTTTGTCGGGGTCAAAGCCGATCACGCCAAACTTCGCCGCCAGCAGATGCTTGGCGAACGCGCCGCCCATGATGCCCAGTCCAACCTGCCCTACCATAGTGGGTAGTTTCATATAAGTATTTGTTTTTAATAGATATTATTGTTTAGCTAGCCCCAAGAACGTCATCACGCTTTTTAACTGGTTGTAGTCCTGCTCCATGAAAGCGCGCGCATCTTTCGCATTGCGATAGGTGATCTCCCACTGGTTTTTCATAGCAAAGGATTTGAACTCTTCGCTCTCCACCACACGCTTCATGACGCCTTCCCAGTACGCGATCTGCTGCGCGTTCATGAAGCGCGGGCCGATCACGCCGCGCCAGTTTTCCATCACCCCTTTGTAGCCCTGCTCCGGCCACGTCGGCGCCTTCGCCAGCACGCCTCCCATGCGTTTGGCCGAGGTCACGGCGATGGCTTTCAGTTTGCCTGCCTCTATCTGCTGTGAAATATTGATGGTGCTTGCCACCACCACATCCACGTGCCCGCCGAGCAGCGCCGCGACCGCGCCACCGGATGCGTTGTAGCCGACCATTTTCACCTGCCTGATATCGATGCCTGCCGATTGCAGCGGCAGGCCCATCGCGACGTGATGCGTGCCGCCCACCGCGCTGCCCAGCGCAATACTGTAGCGGCCGGGGTTTTTACGTAGCGCGTTCATCAGGTCCTTACCGGAATTGATCGGCGAATCCGCGCGCACGGCGAACGCAATTTCCTCATTCAGCAGTGTCGCTATCGGCGTCACGTCGCTATAGCTCATCGGCAGCCGCCCCGCGATGTGACCACCCAGCAGATTAGCCGAGGTGATGGACAAATAGTGCCCGTCGCCCACACGCTGATTCAAAAATGCATACGCCACCGCATGCGCACCACCCGCGCGATTCACTACCGCGCTGCTTACGGGCAGCAGTTTCAGTTCTTCCCAAATTTTATGCATCGTGCGCCCGGTGACATCCAGCGAGCCGCCGGCCTCCGCCGGCACGATCAACTCGACGTGCCTGTCCGGACGCCATGACTGCGCATCGGCTGTCACTGTAAGCGCAGTGCCCAGCAACAATATAATACCCTTTAAAAACAGATACTTATTTGAAGTCATCCTTTTTCCTCTCATGGATTCAGACCGCGCCGCTCATTAGTTGGCTTTGTTGTGGATGCGCGACTGCTCGCGCTCCTCTGCCGACATGTTGTCGATTTTCGCTTCCAGAAACGGCGTCGAACATACTATGACATAGCGCACGAACGACGATGTCGTATCCAGTTGATACGGCGTGCCGCGCGGAATCTGCACCACGTCGCCGGCACCCACGTCGCGGCTTTCGTTGCCTGCGCGCGCCTTCATTTTGCCGCTGATCACATAAACAAACATTTCACGATCACTCACTAGCTCCGGCTCGGCGTAAACGGCGGGCACATCAAACAAACCGAACGCCAACCGCTCGCCCTCTATCCAGTACACCCGGCGCGCGGACACCTGCGGCGCATCCAGCGATTCAATCAGCGGGTAATAACACTCGTGCAGGCCTTCAACCACGGCCTGCGACTCGCCCTCGGCGGCTTTGCGCTTGCCGCCGGTGTCGAT
>CAWUUY010000277.1:0-3882 GCA_963924885.1 uncultured Burkholderiales bacterium
CGACCAAGGCGGCGCTGGAACGATTCACGCAGGGTCTCGCGCAGGAAGTCGCCGAGCATCGCATCGCCGTCACGGCCCTGTCGCCATCGCAGGTGGTGGCCACACCAGGCACGATTTATCACAAGATCGCTAAGGGCATGAACGACCCCAATGCGGAGCCGCCGTCGTACATGGCGCGCGCGGCATTGTTGCTGGCGAGTGAGCCGGCGGACGCAATGAATGGCCGCGTCACTTACAGCCAGCAGCTTCTCGGCGAATGTGGCTTGCTGGATAAACCCACCGGACGCGGCGTCACCACCAAGGGTTCCGGTTACTCGCAGATATAATTCTTCCGATCTTTCGTATTACGCTCAACAAGGAGCCACCTTGGACCTCCGATACACAACCGATGAAATCAAGTTTCGCGATGAGATACGCGAATTTTTCCGCACGGCACTGCCGGCACCCATCCGCCGCAAAATGGAACTGGGCCAGCGTCTATCGAAGGAAGACACCGTTACCTGGCAACGCATCCTCAATGCCAAGGGTTGGGCGGTGCCGAGCTGGCCTGTCGAATGGGGCGGCACCGATTGGGGGCCGGTGAAGACGTTTATTTTCAAGGAGGAGATGCAGCTCGCACCCGCGCCCGATCCGCTAAGTTTTAACGTCAGCATGGTCGGCCCGGTGCTGATCGCCTTCGGCACCGATGAGCAAAAGCACCATTTTCTGCCGCGCGTGGCGAATCTCGATTACTGGTTTTGTCAGGGCTTCTCAGAACCGGGCGCGGGTTCCGATCTCGCGTCGCTGCGCACTTCCGCCCAGCGCGACGGCGATCACTTCGTCGTCAACGGGCAAAAGATCTGGACCTCACGCGCGCATCACGCCGACTGGATGTTTTGCCTAGTGCGCACCCGCAGCGAGGGCAAGCCGCAAACCGGCATTTCGTATCTGCTGATCGAAGTCAAAACGCCCGGCCTCACCATCCGCCCGATTCACACCATCGACGGCGAACATCACTGTAACGAAGTGTTTTTCGACAACGTGCGCGTTCCGGTCGAAAACATTGTCGGCGAGGAAAACAAAGGTTGGAGCTACGCCAAATACCTGCTCGGCCATGAGCGCGTGGGCATTGCGCGCATCGGCATCGCGAAATACCGTATCCAGCGCGCCAAGGCGCTGGCCGCCGAAGTGATGGTGGGCGACACGCCGCTGTCGCAGACCGAACGCTTCCGCGAAAAAGTTGCTGCGATTGAAATTGAACTCAAGGCCCTAGAAATCACGCAAATGCGCGTCGTTGCCAACGCAGTGCATCTGCCGCCGGGTGCGCCCGATCCCACCTCGTCTATACTCAAATTGAAGGGCACGGAGTTGCAGCAGGCCACTACCGAGATACTGATGGAGGTCGCGGGCGCGCACGCCATGATTCGCCAGCCGGAGCATCTGTGGGGTACCGCCACCGAGCCGTCGATAGGCCCGGAGTGGGCCGCCACCTCGGCGGCGGATTATTTTTACACGCGTGCCGCGTCGATCTACGGCGGCTCGAACGAGATCCAGAAAAACGTCATCGCCAAGCGCATCCTCGGGTTGTAAACCCGGCTCACACCACACGGAAAGCCAACGCCATGGATTTTGATTTCAGCGACGAACAGCGCATGCTCAAGGACAGCGTCGGGCAACTGATCACCGACCGCTACGATTTCGAGCATCGCAAGAAGTATATGAAAGAACCCGCCGGCTACAGCCGCGCGCAGTGGGAGCAATACGCCGAGATGGGTTTACTCGGCCTGCCGTTTGACGAACAGTACGGCGGCACTGGTTACGCTGATGGCGGCCCGGTGGAAACCATGATCGTGATGGAGGCCTTCGGACGCGGCCTGGTGCTGGAGCCATACTTCGCCACCGTAATACTGGGCGGCGGCCTCGTTAATCTCGGTGGCAACAACGCCCAGCGCGCGGCCATCCTTCCGAAGATCGCCGATGGCAGCCTGCTGATGGCCTTTGCCCACAGCGAAGTGCAATCACGCTACGACTTGGCCGATGTCGCCACCACCGCCAAACGCGACGCTGACGGCTGGATACTCGACGGCGAAAAAAGTTTTGTCGTACACGGCAACTGCGCCGATACACTGGTGGTGTCCGCGCGCATCGCGGGTGAGCGCTCCAGCCGCGACGGCATCGCGCTGTTTCTGGTCGATGCCAAGGCGCCGGGTGTGTCACGCGACAGCTACGAAACACAGGACGGCATACGCGCTGCGCGCATTAATCTCGCCGGCGTCAAAGCGCGGTCCAACGATTCGCTAGGCGACCCCGGCAAGGCGCTGCCGCTGATCGAACGCGTCACTGATATGGCGCTGACCGCCGTGGCCGCCGAGGCGGTGGGCGCGATGAGCGCGGCGCACGAGATCACGCTCGACTACTTGCGCACCCGCAAGCAATTTGGCGTCGCCATCGGCAGCTTTCAGGTGCTGCAACACCGCGCGGTGGATATCCTCGTCAGTCTCGAACAGGCCCGCAGTATGGTCTACTACGCCACCATGATGGTGAATGATCCCGAACCGGCGGAACGCAGCAAGGCGGTATCGGCTGCAACCGTGCAGATACGCCGCTCCGGCAAATTCATCGGCCAGCAGGTGGTGCAGTTGCACGGCGGCATCGGCATGACGCTCGAATACAAAATCGGCCACTACTTCAAACGCCTCACCGCGATGGAGTCGCTGCTGGGCGACACCGATCATCATCTTGCCGCCGTGGCTCGCGCCGGTGGACTCATTGAGGCGCATCTTTGACATGAAGCACGACATTGTTATGACCGCACAGGGCCACAAGCCCACCGCCGAACGTCTGGCAACTGAATTTGCCGCGGTCAAATTGTGGGAGGTCGCTGACCGCGCCGCCGCGCTCAAAGAAGCAGCGCCACGCATGCGCGGGCTGGCCCACACGGGCCACGCCAAGGTGGATAGCGCCATGATGGATGCGCTGCCCAAGCTCGAAATCATTTCCAACTTCGGCGTCGGCGTCGATCAGATCGATCTCGCGGCGGCCAAACAACGTGGCATCATCGTCACCAACACCGCCGGCGTGCTGAATGAATGCGTGGCCGACTGTGCCATGGCATTGGTACTGAGCACACTACGCAAAATTCCGCAGTCGGGCGCGTATCTACGCGCGGGCTTGTGGCAAACGCGCGGCGCGTATCCGCTGGGCACCTCGCTCGGCGGCAAAACCCTCGGCATTCTTGGCTTGGGCCGCATCGGCGAAGCCATCGCCAAACGCGCGCAGGCCTTCGGCATGGTAATCCGTTATCACAACCGCAGCCGCAAGGACGTGCCGTTCGCCTACGACGACAGCGCCGTGGCCCTAGCGAAAAACGCCGATGTGCTGCTGGTCATCACCCCCGGCGGCGCCGAAACCGACAAGCTAGTCAACGCCGCCGTGCTGGACGCACTCGGCCCGCAAGGGTACCTTGTCAACGTCGCGCGCGGCTCGGTGGTGGATGAACTAGTGCTGCTGCGCTATCTGCAAGAAAACAAAATAGCCGGCGCAGGACTGGATGTTTTTGAGCACGAGCCGAAGGTGCCGCCGGAATTTTTCACACTCGACAACGTGGTGCTTACCCCGCATATTGCCAGTGCCACTATCGAAACGCGCAAGGCCATGGGCGATCTGCAAATCGAAAACCTGCATCTGCATTTCGCCGGCAAACCGGTGAAGACGCCGGTGGTGTAACCGGCGCGCGGTCCCTTAGGAACTGTAAATAAATAGGTGTCTGGTAAGCCGCTATGAAGTAAGCGACAAATGGATTGTACTTTAAGAGGGTAAAGAGTAAGCTGTTTTGCATGGGCGCGCTACCGGAACTGTCGCTGTTAAGCCACGAGCAAAAGGACGCGCTGATCCGGATGTTGT
>CAWUUY010000278.1:0-2839 GCA_963924885.1 uncultured Burkholderiales bacterium
GCTGCCCGCGTGCGACTGGCTGGTGATCGCCTGCCCGCTGACACACGATACCCGCAACCTCATCGACGCGCGGCGGCTCGCGCTGATGAAACCCTCCGCAGCCATCGCCAACATCGCGCGCGGTGAAATCATCGACGAAGCCGCTCTGATTGATGCTTTGAAATCCAATTGTCTGCGCCATGCCTATCTCGATGTGTTTCACACCGAACCGCTGCCCGCTGAATCGCCGCTGTGGGATTTGCCCAACGTACTGATCTCGCCGCACAACGCGGGCGCGTCCACCGGGACTTACGCGCGCGGGGTGGAAATCTTTTTGCGCAATCTGGAAAATTATTTACGCGGACGCCCGATGGAGAATGAGGCGTCGGTTACTTGAGCGCTTGGCTCTCTCCTTCAGCAAGGATGCGTCAACCCCGTAGGATGCCGGTGACGAAGGAAGCGCATCGGTCGAGTGCGCCATACCATCACCATCGCCGTTGACGCGGCTCGCTGCGCTCACCGGCATCCTACGGTCGGCGAGAACGCATTAGGCACGCTCCACCGCCTCGATTGCCGATCAATCCGTCATCGGAATCTTCGCCTGCGTCACCACGTCCTTCCACATCGCCAGGTCCGCTAAATACTGTTTGGTGTAGTTTTCCACCGTGCTGCTGGCCGGCTCCAAACCGGTCGCGAGAAATCCCTTGGTCACTTCGGGCATGGCAACAACGCGGTTGATTTCCGCGTTCAGTTTACGCACTACCGCCATCGGCGTGCCGCCGGTGGCAAACACGCCAAATTGCGCACCCGTCGCAAAGTCGGGCAGGCCCGCCTCCTGCGTGGTGGGCACATTGGGCATGATGGCAATACGCTTCGGCCCGACCACTGCCAATGGGCGCACGCGTTTGGACGCTATCAGCGGCTGCCACGCGGAGGCATCCATGATGCCGAAGTCGGCTTCGCCGGTGGCAACCGCGAGCACCGCCTGCCCGGTGCCTTTGTAGGGAATGATTTCCATGCGCGTGTTCGTTTTGATGCGGAACAGGGCGATGGTCATTTCGGAAGAGTTGCCGCCGGCGGAGCCATTCAACTTGCCGGGATTCGCCGCGGCAAGTTTGATAAATTCTGTCACGCTGCGCGCGGGCACATTGGTGTTAACGCCAATGATGTAGGGAATCACTCCCAATGCGGCGACCGGCTGTATATGTCGCACCGGATCCCACGCCACGTTTTTGCGCAGCGCCGGGATCAGGGTTACCGCGCCGGCACTGAACAATATCGTGTAGCCATCCGGCGCTGCCTTGGCCACGACTTCGATGCCGATGCGACCGTCGGCGCCGGGTCGGTTTTCGACGATGACTTGCTGGCCGAGCGCTTTCGCCAGATAAGGCGCGACACGGCGCGCGACCACATCATTGGAAGCACCAGCGGCAAACGGCACCACGGCGGTGAGGTTCCGTTCGGGGTATTCCGCAGCCGCGCCGCCGCGCACTAACGACAGTGTTAGCAGTGTTACGATTGCCGCCAGCGATGTGATGGATGTTTTCATCTATAACGTCGAGTATAAATGCTTGAATGGCCATCGGGAAACGACATGAACGGATGTAAATCATCACGGCCCATGGTACTGTCGGTGCTGTCGGCGCTGATGACAATGGCCGCCGGAGCCATCGCGACGCTGGGCAATACCAACCCGGCACATGCGCAATACCCGGAGCGCCTGATCCGCGCCGTGGTGCCTTTTTCCACCGGCGGCACCAACGACATCACCGCGCGCATGATCGCGCCGCATCTAGCCAAGGCGCTAGGTCAACAGGTGGTGGTGGAAAACCGCCCCGGCGCGGCGGGCAATATCGGCATCGAGGCGGTGGCCAAATCCGCGCCCGATGGTTACACCCTTCTATTCAGCGCGACGGCATCGACGCAGAATCCCGCCCTGTTTCGCCATCTGCGCTTTGATCCGATCATCGATATACAGCCGGTGGCGAGAATCGCGGAGTATCCGTACGCGATCGTGGTCAATACGCATCTGCCGGTAAAAAACGTGCGCGAGCTGGTGGCGCTGGCGCAAAGAAATCTGGCCTCGCTCAACGCGTCGGCAGGCGGCATCGGCACGCGGCTGTCGGTGGAACTGTTTCGCATCCGCCATAATTTCCGCGCTGAAGTCATCACCTACAGCGGCGCGGGCCAGGCGGCGCTGGCCGTCGCCACCGGCGAAACCCAACTGGCGATCATGGACACCACGCCGTTTCAGCCGTTTCTCGCGTCCGGGCGCGTGCGCCTGCTGGCGATGGCCAGTGAACGGCGGCTGCCGGCCTTTCCCGACACGCCCACCGTTGCCGAAGTCGGGCTGCCGGCGTTCAGGGCCGGCGCCACTGCCGCCGTGTATGTCGCGGGCAAGACGCCCGCCCCCATCGTGCAAACGCTTAACACCGCGGTCAACAACGTCATCGCGCTGCCGGAGGTACGCGACGCCTTGCGCAAGCAGGGCGGCACGGCGGAAGCGATCAGCGTTAACGACCTGACGCAGTGGTACCGTCGCGAAATCCAGACGTGGAAAGATATCGTGGCGCGCGCGAAAATTCCGTCAGTGGATTAGTATTCAGTCGAGACGGTTCCCCTACGATAGGAACGCATCATGAAACCCACATCACCCGCCGCTGGCCTTTACCTGAGTGCGCTCGCCCTGTGGGCTGCGCCCATCGCGTCGCCGCTCGCCGCCGACGCGGCAACCCACTATCCGCAGCGCCCGGTGCGCGTGATATCTGGCTCGCCCGGCAGCACCGCCGACATCACCGCGCGCTTCATCGGCCACAAACTCGGCGAGCGCCTGAAGCAGCAATTCGTGATCGATAACCGC
>CAWUUY010000279.1:0-2826 GCA_963924885.1 uncultured Burkholderiales bacterium
GCCCGCCCACCGCAAACGGCGCAATGATACGGATGGCGCGCGTGGGGTAAGCTGGTCCTGAGCCTGTCGAAGCGGGCTGCGCCAGCGCGGGCAGGCAGGCCGCGGATAACGACAAACCAAAAACAATGCGGCTGATTCGGCTGAACATCAGGATTCCTTTTTGCGGTTTTGCGGTTCACCAGCGGCCACGACATCCTTCACCGCGCCACCCCAACCATTCTCCGTGATATCCACCACCACGCCGTTGGGGTCGCGGTATTTCACTTCGTAAAAGCCGCCACCCTCAGCTTCCTCGCCCATCCAGTAACGGCCGCCCTCGGCCTCGATGGCCTTGCGGGTGGCCTTCACGTCATCGACCCAGAAACCCATGTGATGGATGCCGACATAGCCGGTGCCGCGATCTTCGCCTGCCGCCTCCACGGTTTTGTAATTGAGCAGTGCGAGATTCATCACGCCGTCACTGAGATAAACGCCGCGCGCGTTTTCCCAATCGGTTTCGCCGACTTTTTTCATGCCGAAGACACGCATATAAAACTCGGCGGCCTTGCCCGGGTCGGGCACCTGCATTGCGATGTGACGCAGCTTAGCCATTTGAGGCTCCTTAGGTATGGCGAAAGATTTGACGCTACTATTGCGGTCGGAATCCGAACACCCGCTCGAACCGCCTGCAAAAACCCTGCCATGCATCCGGGTTAATCAAACGCGGCGGGCGCTCGCCGTCGTCGAACCAGACGATGGTTTTGTTGAGTGGCATGGCACATCCATTGTGAGGTGGAATAACAAACACACTACAAACGGATTTTGACACAAGGGGCCATATCGATATGGCCCGGTCACTGACTTGCCCGTGTTACTGCAAGCAGGCCCCCATCCATGCCTTGCCTAATACGGCGACCCAACACGCCGTTCGCTATCGTCGCCCTTGGCAACCCGATGCAGGCAGATTACGGCCGGTGCATAGGAATGGTATTCATAAGGCTATCGACATAACTCACTTCGCGGCAATCAAATTCGCCCTCGACTCCCGGGTAGCGGGATTTTTTCGAATCGTAGTGATAACAAACGTAACCCTGTAGCTTTTCTTCGAGGTAAGACTTTTTCGCGACTTCCGAGCCATCGCCCCTGATAAAGGATGCCTCGAATTCTTTTTTTGCGCCGGCATAATCCTTTCGCACATTGACATCCACGCGCACCAAGTCATTGGTCAAATCGGCGTAAATCGCCCGCGGGAACCAATCGATCAATATGTGCCGGACGCTGGTAATGTCGTAGTCAGAAAAATGTTGCTTTCCAACCACGCGTGAACGGATGATGATCTGCCTGTCGGCGATATTTTCTTCCATGGCACCCTCTGGATTAACAAGCATTGCAAAGCGGATTCGAAGACGAGAATAGCCGATGTTCGTTGCGCTTACAACACATTGGGAGCCTGCCTGGCCACGCAGCGGCTCTGGAACGCACGACCACCGTACAACGTGCGCAGGTGTTGCCACGGATTAGCGCGCTGGCGAAATGAGATCAGGCCGCGCAGCACACATCCCGATACAACCCCGTCAGTTTTGTAAATGCGCGAACTCGGCCAATTAATCCTCTCCCGCATAGATCTTGAGATAAGAAGACCTCCCCCCATCCGCCGCAATCGTGGTCCCCGTCAACATGCGCGATTCATCCGAAGCCAAAAACACCACGATGTTGGCAATATCGATGGGGTCGCCCACCGAATAGGGATACAGTTTCTGCACGATCTGGCGCTCCTTGGCCGCGCCGGTGGGCTTTTCGTTCAGCATCCACTCCTTGTTTTGATAGCGCTTTAAATGCCGCTCGGTGCGGATGCTGCCGGGGCCGACGGCGTTGGCGCGGATGTTGTGCTGCACGTATTGCGCGGCGAGGGTTTTGGTGAACGACATGATGCCGCCCTTCGCCGCCGCGTAGGCCGGTCGATACAAACCGGTCATGCCGACCATCGATGAAAAATTGATGATCGAGCCGCCGCCCGATTGGATCATGTGCGGGATGCCGTGCTTGCACACCAGAAACGGATGCAGCAGATTCAACGTGATGGTTTTGTGCCAGATGTCGAGACTCATCTCATGCACCGGCACGTCTTCGAGCACGGAGCCACCGGCGCAGTTGACCAGCACATCGAGCTTGCCGAATTTGGCGACGGTGGTGTCGATGGCTTGTTTCACGGCAGCATCCTGCGTGACATCGGCTTGAATAAAAATCACGTCGCCGCCGGCGGCCTTGATGTCCTGTTCGGCGCGCTTGCCGGCTTCGGCGTTGATATCGACTATGGCAACGCCGCGCGCGCCTTCTTTGATGAATTCAAGGGCGCTGCATTTGGCGATGCCGGCGCCGCCGCCGGTCAGGAAGGCTACTTTTTCGTTGAGTCTGGGCATGATGCACCTGAAATAATATATTTTTTAAAAACAAATAGTTAAATCACAACCGTCGTTCCCGCGCAGGCGGGAACCCATAACACCGTGCCACTTGAGACGGCTTATAGATTCCCGCCTTCGCGGGAATGACGGTGGTGGTGAGTTGCGTTCCCATTGCGGTTGCGAAGTTGCTGGCAACGCCCACTCTAACGGACGCATCACTTAATCTTGATCCCCGCCGCCGCCACCACCTTCGCCCACTTCTGCAAGTCAGTCGCCATCGCCGCGCCGAAGTCTTCCGGCGTGCCGGTACGCGGCTCGGCGCCCTCGTTCGACAATTGCTTGCGCGCGGGGCCATTCAAGTAATCGTTGATTTCTTTGTTGAGCCGCGCCACCACCGGCTGCGGGATGCCCGCCGGGCCGATCACGCCGTACCAGCCACTGACTT
>CAWUUY010000280.1:0-3374 GCA_963924885.1 uncultured Burkholderiales bacterium
GCGTCGGGCAACACCCTGCCTCCAACGTTGAGCAATTAACGCCGCGCCGGTGGAAAGAACTCTTCGCCCACCAGACCCTTCGTTCCGACTTATACGATCTGACCGCCCACCGCAATCACGCCGCTGGCTGACCGATTACGCCTGAAGAGCAGGAAACCCAACAACAGAGACACTGAATGATCGTTGAGCCTGGTTGGCAGACCGTTCTAATCCATGCGGATGTTGGCCTGCATCACCACCTTGCTCCAGCGATCCAGATCGGTCTTGATGGCCACAGCGAACTCCTGCGGCGTGGTGGCGATGATATCAACCCCCACGTTTTCCGTGTGCAGCCGCGTGACGATGGCCCGTGGCGAAGGGCGCAAGCATCAGCGCGGCCAAACAACCGATGAAGCGCATCGAAAAAATCCCGGATACTTCGTAAGAGGCGAAGCTTAACGGCACGCTCAGTTGCGTGCAAACCCCCGTGGTAATACACCGGCAGTTGACGCGAACGGCGAAGCCCATTACAAAGCGACATCGCCGAGACGCTATCGGACATAACACTCGAGGAGCTTGACCATGATGACCCCCATCCGCCTGACCGCCATGCACTGCGCCACGGTTGCTGCACTGGCTGCCGCACTGTCTGCTTTGGGTGCGCAGGCACAGGACTACCCCGCCAAGGCCATCACCATCACGGTGCCCAATCCGCCCGGCGGCATGAACCAGATCCACGCGCAGCCGCTCTCGGCCATCCTCGAAAAACTCACCAACCAACCCGCGTCGGTGGTGAACCGTCCGGGTGCGGTAGCCGCCGCCGGCACCGCGTTTGTCGCCAACCAGCCGCCCGACGGCCATCACATTCTGGTGACCACGCCCAACCTTTATCTGGCGATTGAAAAAGACAAGCTCTACGGCGTGAAATCGCCGTACTCGCTGGAGCAGATCGAATTGCTGGCGCTGCTGTCGGCCGACCCGCTGATCCTCACTACGCATCCGCAACTGCCGGTGAAAACCACCAAGGAACTGATCGCGCTGGCGAAATCACGACCGGGTGAACTGGTGTACTCCACCTCCGGGCCGTTTGGCATCACCCACACGCCGCTGGAAATGTTCGCCACCGCGGCGATGGTCAAATTCCGCCACCTGCCCACCACCGGCGGCGGGCCGGCGATCACGCAGGCGCTGGGCGGCCACGCGCAGATTACCGGCGGCGGACCGGCGGCAGTTATCACCTATATAAATTCAGGCAAGTTGAGAGCCATCGGCAGTTGGGGCGTCAAGCCGTATCCCGCGCTGCCCGACGTGCCGACCTTCAAATCACAAGGCCTCGATATCGAAGCCTATTTGTGGGTGGGCCTCTTTACCACCAAGGGCGTGCCGCCGGCAACGCTGACCAAAATGCGCGACCTGATCCGCCGCGCTGCCGGCGACGCCGGCTTCAAACAGGCGCTGGAAAAAGCCAACGTCGTGCCCGATTACCGCGAAGGCGCAGAGTTCGCGAAATTTTTCGAGGTGGATTACAAACGAATGGCGGCGGTGGTTAAGGGTATTGGGAAGATTTAGCCTTACTTCGCCAGCCACACCTCCGCCAGATCCTGCCCAAGATAATGACTCGGCGTGATCTGCCATCCGCGCACGCTGCGATCCATCACCACGCTGCGTTGCCACCATAACACCGGCACGGTGTAGGCGAGGCGCAGCGCGCGGCGCTCGAATTCGCGCGCCAGTTCGCGGCGCTTGCGGATATCCGTTTCGCCTGACTGGCGATCGAACAGGTTGTCGAGCGTGCGGTCGGTGTGGCGGCTGACGTTGGTGGCGGTGCGGTCGTGCGACAGGTAACGCTTGAATTGCAGATTGGGTTCGTCGGCATGTTCGCAGGCGAAATCCAGCGCGGCGTCGAATTTGGGAGGTTCGTGCAGCACCCGCTGCATAAAATCCGCCGGCGCATGCCGTTCGTGCAATACGGTGACGCCGATCTGTTTCCATTGCGCGGCCAGGAAATCGCCGACCGGGCCGTAGAGGGTGTCGGACGCGCGGCTGGCAAGCGTGAACCACAAATCGGCGACGCCTACTTCCTGCAACAGCTTGCGCGCCTCGGTGCGTGCCGCGTCGATATCCTTGCCGAAGCCCGGTTGCGCGGCGAGTTCTTCGTCGGACAAAGACATTGCCGAACCGGGGCGCGACAGGCCGCCGACGTGCCGCACCATGGAAACTTTCGAGAGCGCTTGCGCGCCTGCCCGGCGATCTATCGCCAGCGACAGCGCGCGCCGCACGCGAGCTGTGTTAAAGGGTTTTTTCGTGGTGTTGAACGTCACCACCATGGCGCAGTTCCAGGACGAATCCTGCGTCGCCGCGCGCGCGCCCATCGCGGGGATGACGCGCTCGCGATCCGTCGGCGCAAGACCGCGAAACTCGGCGTGGATATCGCCTGCCGCGAGTGCATTGCCCATGCGGTCACGCGGCATGAACAGCGCGGCGTAACCCTCCAGATACGGCTTGCCCTTGTCGTGATATTGCGCGTAGCGCCTGCCGCTCCAATGCATGCCGGGCGTGTGCGCGTCGAACAGGAACGGCCCGCTGCCGAGCACGTTGCGTTCGGGGAAGTTCGCATCGGCTTTTAATTTTTGCGCACTGTAGATGCAGTCGAACGGACTGGCAAAATTAAGCAGCATGGCGTTGTTAGGCCGCGCGAGTGTAAACACCACGATGTACGCGCCGGGTGTTTCGATGGATGCGATGTCGGCGTAGCGTTCCGCGCGCACCGAAGTCACGCCCGGCGGCGGACGGCGGATGCGCTCGTAACTGGCCTTCACATCCTCAGCGGTGAGCGCGCTTCCGTCGTGAAAGCGCACGCCGGTTTTGAGTTTGAAGGTGTAGGTCAGGCGGTCTTCTGAAACAGACCACGATGCCGCGAGGTCGCCTTTGAGGGCGGGATATTTCGCCGCATCCAAGGTGAGCAGCGTCGAGTAGTGCGGGCGCACCGCGTGGATAAAACTGAATGACGACTGCGCGTGACAATCGTAGTTCGACGGCTCGCCCACCACCGCAAATTTCAGCACGCCACCGGTTTGTGGCGCCGTCGCCAATTGCGCCGCAGCCCAAGGAGTATACAAAAAAACCAATAAAAACAGATACTTAAAAAAAAGCATGAGCGCTGTCTCCTCGATTCAGACACCGCCGCTTTGGGTTCAGATTTTTATGCAGGCCGCGAAGTGGCCTGGTTGAACCTCGCGCAACGGCGGGCGCGCCATCCTACACGCCGCATCGGCGCGTGGGCAGCGGGTGTGGAACACGCAGCCCGCCGGCGGCGCCAGCGGGCTCGGCACTTCGCCACCGAGCACGCGATGTTCGCGCTTGGCCTCGATCATCGGATCAGGCACCGGCACCGC
>CAWUUY010000281.1:0-6742 GCA_963924885.1 uncultured Burkholderiales bacterium
GCTGGTGATGAGGCCGTGGCAGCCGGACAGCAGAGCAAGGATTAAACACGCCGTGAACCCTGCCGCCGGCCGGGCTGCCTTGTTCATTCGCCATTCACCTTTCACTTTTTTCACCCTTGACGTTTGCAGGTCATGTCTGCACCAGTTTGCGGTGCTTTTGCATGCTCATCAGCATGCCAAGGCCGAGGTAGAGCGCGGCGAGCGCGGTGCCGCCGTAGGAGACCAGCGGTAGCGGTACGCCGACTACAGGCAGGATGCCGCTGACCATGCCCATGTTCACGAACGCATAGGTAAAAAATGTCAGGGTGATCGCGCCCGCCAGCAGCCGCGCGAAAAGCGTGGGTGCTTGTGCGGCGATGACAAAACCACGCGAAATCACCAGCAGATACAGCACCAGCAACACGAAGTTGCCGATCAGGCCGAATTCCTCGGAATACACCGCAAAAATAAAGTCCGTGGTGCGCTCGGGGATGAAATCCAGGTGCGTCTGCGTGCCGCTCATCCAGCCCTTGCCGGTCACGCCGCCAGAGCCGACCGCGATGGTCGATTGAATGGTGTGATAGCCCGCACCTAGTGGATCGTCCATCGGGTTTATCAAGGTCAGGATGCGCTGGCGCTGGTAGTCGTGCATCATTACCCACGCCACCGGCGCGCTGGCCAGTCCCGCGACGCCCAGTCCGGCGATCACTTTCCACGACAGGCCGGCGAGAAACAGCACGTAGCCGCCGCTGGCCGCGATCAGAATCGCGGTGCCCAGATCGGGTTGGCGCGCGATCAGTATCACCGGAATAATCAGCAGAATCGCCGCCAGCACGAAGTTGCGCAAGCGCGGCGTGCCTTCGTAACGATGAAAATACCAGGCCAGCATCAGGGGTGCCGCGATTTTCATCAGCTCGGAAGGTTGTATGCGCGTAATGCCGATGTGCAGCCATCGGCGCGCGCCGTTGACCACATCACCCGCCACCGCGACGCCGATCAGCAGCGCGATGCCCAGCACAAACACCGGCAGCGCCAGCCGCAGCAGAAAATGCGGCGGGATATTCGCGAACACCCACATCACCGACAGTGCCACCGCCATGTTCGTCATCTGCCCGGTGACCCGCGCCCAGCCCGCGTTGGAAGCGCTGTAGAGCACCACAATGCCCGCGCCCATCAGCAGCAACACCGCGGCCAACAGCGGTCCGTCGATATGCGCGGTCAGCAGACGTCCGAAGCGCCGCAGATACCAGGCGATCATTTCGCGCCTTCCTTTTTGGCGGCGGGTGGTTGCTTGCCCAGCAGGTGATAATCAAACACCTGCCGCGCGATCGGCGCGGCGGCGCGAGCGCCGAAGCCGCCGTTTTCGACGATCACCGCCAGCGCGATAGTCGGGTTATCGGCGGGCGCGTAAGCGACAAACAGCGCGTGATCGCGGTGGCGCTCGGCCACGCGGCTTTCGATGTATTTTTCGCCCTGCTTGATCGCGATCACCTGCGAGGTGCCGGTCTTGCCCGCACTGACATATTCCGCGCCGGCGAACACCGACGCGCTGGTGCCTTCCTTGTTGACGCCCACCAGGGCGTTTTTGATGATCGCGATATGGTCGGGGCTCACGTCGAGCTTGCCGACTGGTTTGGGCGCGACCGCTGTGCGCGTTTTGCTGCGCACATCCTCGGAATAATTGACCACATGCGGACGAAACATCACGCCATCGTTGGCGATGGTGGCGATCACCGAGGCGAGTTGCAGCGGGGTGTAGGAGTTATAACCCTGGCCGATGCCGATACTGATGGTTTCTCCGGCAAACCATTTCTGTTTGAAGCGCTGCATTTTCCATTCCTGCGACGGCAGGATGCCCGCCGCTTCGCCGGTGATATCGATGCCGGTACGCATACCGAAGCCCACGCGCGCCATGAACTGCGAAATCGCGTCGATGCCCATCTCGTTGGCCAGCACGTAGTAATAGGTGTCACACGACACCACGATCGATTTGTACATATCGACCGAGCCATGCCCGAACTCGGCGTCGTCGCGAAAGCGGTGATTGCCGAACTGGAAATAACCCGGATCGCTGATCGCCTGCTGCGGCGTGCGTTTGCCGCTGGCCAGCGCAGCCAGCGCCATGAACGGCTTGAAGGTGGAGCCGGGTGGATAGGTGCCGGCCAGCGCGCGATTGAGCATCGGGCGATCCGGCGAGTCGCGCAGTTCGCCCCAGCTTTGCGGATCAATGCCTTCCACGAACAGATTCGGATCGAAGCCCGGCTTGCTGACAAACGCCAGCACGCCACCGGTACGCGGATTCAGCGCCACCAGCGCCCCGCGGCGATCGCCGAATGCCTTGTCCACCAGCGCCTGTAACCCGGCATCGAGGTTTAGCTTCAGGTTGGCGCCGGAGGTCGGCGGCGTGCGTGACAGCACTCGCACCGCGCGCCCGGCGGAGTCGATTTCAACCTGCTCCACGCCGGTGGTGCCGTGCAGTAGGTTTTCATAACTTTGCTCCAACCCCACCTTGCCCATGTAATCGGTGCCGCGATAATTCGCCAGCTCACCCGCGGCCTCCAGCCTTTCGACATCCCGTTTATTGATGCGCCCGATGTAACCGATCACGTGTGAAAACAGGTCTCCCTGCGGGTACTGCCGGTACAGCCGCGCCTTGATTTCAACCCCCGGAAAACGAAAGCGGTGCGCGGCAAAGCGCGCGATTTCTTCGTCCGACAGTCGCGCGCGCAGCGGCAGGCTTTCAAAATTTTTGCTCTCTTCCAGCAATTGTTTGAAGCGGCGGCGGTCGCGTGGCGTGATTTCCACGATTTCCGCCAGCCGTTCGATGGTGCTGTTGACATCGATGGCCTTGCCGGGGGTGATTTCCAGCGTGTGCGCGGTGTAGTCGCGCGCCAGTTGCACGCCGTTACGGTCGTAGATGACGCCGCGCCCCGGCGCCACCGGTACGATGGATATGCGATTGGCTTCCGCCAGCGTGTGGTAGTGCGCATGCTGCACCACCTGCAGGTACACAAAGCGCGCCAGCAGCAAGGAAAACAGGATTAGCACGAAGGCCGACATCACCGCCAGACGTAACGTAAACTGCTGCTCTTCGCGCTGCGCATCTCGGAACTCGATGCCGGGATTGACGAGCATTTTTAGAGGCTCTGATCCGGATCGAAGCGCGGTCGCTGCGGCAGCTTGAGCAGGAAAGACAGCGCTGGCCACAGCAGGCCGCCGATCACGCTGCCGGCAAAATACCAGTAGCCAGGAAAATCGCTGCCGGCCGCGAGCCGGATCAACAATACGATCACATCATTGAGCAACAGCAACGCCATCACGTGTAACGCCTGCGGCGCGGTGGAAAAGCGCTGCACGCGGCGATGCAGCACGAGGCCGGCGTAGGCGACGATGGTGTAGGCCAGCGCATGCTGGCCGAACAGGCTGCCGTCGCCCACATCCATCAGCAGGCCCAGCACCCAGGCGATGCCAAAGCCGATTTTGCGCGGCTGGTCGATGCACCAGTAAAGCAGCACCAGCGCGACAAAATCGGGCCTCACCCACAGTCCCCAGCCCGCCCACGGCAGCAAGTTCAGCAGCAACGCCGCGATCAGTGTGACGACGATGAATCCGGTTTTGGCGGGCCGCAGGATTTCCTGCGGCGTACCGGGATAGAGGTTGATCATCGGGTTATCTCGGACATGTGATCGACTCTTTCATCCACCCTTTTTTGATTTGCGCGAACGCGGCGACTTGTCTGCGTCTTCCGCCGGGCGCGGCGGCATGTCGGACGCCACATGCACCACAAACACGCGCGTGTTGCCGCCGACGTTGCCCAGCGGGCGGCAAGTGACCCGCGCAAATAACTGCGCCGGGTTGTGTTCTATCGCGACCACTTCCGCGACCGGTAAACCCGCCGGATAAATGCCGTCGATGCCCGAGGTGACCAGTTGATCGCCTTTTTGCACGTCGGCATTCGGCGGCGCGAACTGCAACTCCAGCGCGCCGTGGATGCCGGTGCCAGCCAACAGCGAACGCAGTCCGCTGCGCACGTTCAATACCGGCACCAGGTGACCTTTGTCGGTAATCAGGGTGACCTCGGCAAGCATCGGATAGACCCGCGTCACCTGCCCGACGATGCCTGCGCTGTCGATCACCGGGTTACCGTTGCGCACGTCCTGCTGCGCGCCCTTGTCGATCACGATGCGGCGCGAAAAAGGATCGCGCGCGGCGTACAGTACATCCGCCAGCGTCGATTTTTCCTGTAGCCGCTGCCGCGCTTCCAGCAGCGAGCGCAGTTGCGCGTTGTCGGACTCCAGCCCCTGCGCGCGCTGCGCCTTGGCGGCGGCGGCCAGATTGTCCTGGCGCAACTTCGCGTTCTCGTCACGCAGAGCGCCGTGCGTGACGAAAAACTCACCGGCGTTGCGCAGCAGGTTCGCGGGCGCGGCGGCGGCGCGTTGCAGCGGATAAATGATGGTCGCGGCGGCTTGCCGCAGGGGTTCCAGATACTTGTAGCGCGCGTCCGCCATCAGCAGCAGCAACGACAGCACCGAAAATACCAGCATTCGGGCAAGCGGTGTGGGGCCGGTTTTGAAAAAGGGTGGCGGTGTGTGTTCCATCGCTTAACCCGGTGCGGCTTCGGGTGCGGCTATCGTACGCGCATTCATGCGCAGGGTCACTCTCCGGCTGGCGTGGATTTATTCATCGTTGTAGAAGATCGTATCGTAGCGCTCTTCCAGCGCCTTGCCCGATCCCAGCGCCACGCAGGTCAGCGGGTTTTCCGCGATCCGCACCGGCAGCCCGGTTTCCTCGGTCAGCAGGCGGTCGATATCGCGCAGCAACGCGCCGCCGCCGGTAATCACCATGCCTTTTTCGGCGATGTCCGCCGCCAGTTCCGGCGGTGTTTGCTCCAGCGCGGATTTCACCGCGCTGACGATGTTGTTCAGCGGATCGGTCAACGCCTCGAGGATTTCATTGCTGGTAATGGTAAAGCTGCGCGGTATGCCCTCGGCAAGGTTACGGCCCTTGACGACTTTTTCGCGCACTTCGGAGCCGGGAAACGCGGAGCCGATTTCTTTTTTGATCTGCTCGGCGGTGCTTTCGCCAATCAGCATGCCGTAGTTGCGGCGGATGTAATTGATGATGGCTTCGTCGAACTTGTCGCCACCCACGCGTATCGAGCATTTGTACACTAGCCCGCCCAGCGCGATCACGCCGACTTCGGTGGTGCCGCCGCCGATGTCCACCACCATCGAGCCGGTGGCTTCACCGACCGGCAGATCGGCGCCGATCGCGGCAGCCATTGGCTCCTCAATCAGGTTCACCTTTGATGCGCCGGCGCCCATTGCGGACTCGCGTATGGCGCGGCGCTCGACTTGGGTGGAGCCGCAAGGCACGCAAATGATGATGCGCGGACTCGGTTTGAAAATCCGCGAGCGGTGTACTTTGCGGATGAAGTGCTTGAGCATTTGTTCGGTGACGGTGAAGTCGGCAATCACGCCGTCCTTCATCGGACGTATCGCGGTGATGTTGCCCGGCGTGCGCCCCAACATCATTTTGGCCGCGAGACCGACATCCTGAATCACTTTCTTGCCGTTCGAACCGCCTTCCTGACGGATCGCCACTACCGAAGGCTCATCGAGAACGATGCCCTTGCCGCGCATGAAAATCAGCGTATTCGCCGTGCCGAGATCAATTGCCAGATCATCGTTGAAGTAGCTGCCTAGAAAACCAAACATAGTTTCTTTCTAATCGTGTTTCCGTTGAAATCCAGAGGGGCGTTGATGTAATCGCCGACGCAATCGTCGATCTAATCCCACAGCGGTCGCGTAGCCATCGGCGCCCGCTGTCATCGGCAATTATGATACCCTATGGTGCTCTCTGACGCTGCGGTTTTTTACTGGAATTGCGGAATCTTTCATGGCTCTAACGCTGGATGATGTGAAGCGTGTCGCGCACCTCGCGCGCATCGCAATCGACGACGCCGAAGCGCAATCCACGCAGTCCCAACTGACGGGTATTTTCAAACTGATCGGCGAGATGGAGGCCGTTGATGTCAGCGCCATCACGCCCATGTCGCACTCGCAGGACGTGGTGCAGCGCCTGCGCGAAGATACCGTGACCGAACCCAACCTGCGCAGTTCGTTTCAGGCCGTTGCGCCGCAAGTCGAAGCGGGCCTTTACCTGGTGCCGAAAGTGATCGAATAGGGCTTATGAGCGCCACCCTTGCCGTGAACTTTGTTGTGACGCCGAACCCTAACCCCTAATCCCGCCTCGCGCCATGCTGCACGCCACCCTCAAACAGTTGTCTGACGGCCTCGTCGCCGGAAAGTTCTCCAGCGTCGAGACGACGCAGTATTTTATAAATAGAATCAACAACTTAAATAAATCACTCAACAGCTTTATTTCGGTTGATGCAGACAAGAGTCTAGCGCAGGCGCGGGCTGCGGATCAGCGACGCGCCGCCGGAAAAGCACAAACGCTGACCGGCGTGCCGATCGCGCAAAAGGATATTTTTTGCGCCCAGGGCTGGCTCACCACCTGCGGCTCGAAAATGCTGTCGAATTTTGTCTCGCCCTACGACGCCCACGTGATCGAACGCTTCAATGCCGCTGGCGCGGTGAATCTGGGCAAGACCAATATGGACGAGTTCGCCATGGGCTCGTCGAACGAGACCTCGTTTTACGGCCCGGTGCGCAATCCGTGGGATCGCGAGCGCGTCCCCGGCGGCAGCTCGGGGGGTTCGGCGGCGGCAGTCGCTGCACGCCTCGCCCCGGCAGCGACG
>CAWUUY010000282.1:0-5019 GCA_963924885.1 uncultured Burkholderiales bacterium
ATGGGGTCGGCGCCGCCGGCCTGCGTCAGCGCGCGGCGCAGCAGGTGCATGTGGGTGCGCAGCGTGTCACTGGTTTGCTGCCGGTCGCCCCAGGCGGCGAATTCGAGTTCATCGCGCGTATTTACCTTGCCGGGCTGCGTCATGATGGCTTCCAGCAGGCGCAGGCATTTCGGCGGGATTTTTACCTCCGCGCCACGATACGTCACGCGCAGCGCGCGCGTATCCAGCGTCAGCGCGCCGACGGTCAGCGCGCGTTGGGTGCTTTTGCCGCTGTGGCGCCGGTGCAGCGCGGCAAGCCGCGCTTCCACTTCCTTCAGCGCGAAGGGCTTGACCAGGTAATCATCCGCGCCATGCTCAAAGCCTTTGAGCTTGTCCTCCAGCGTGTCGCGCGCGGTGATCATCAGCACCGGCGTGTCCACGTGCGCATCCTCGCGCAGGCGTTGGCAGACGATATTGCCGTTCACGCGCGGCAAGCCAATATCCAGCACGATGCAGTCGAACTGGCCGCCGGACGCGAGGCGCAGCCCGCTGACGCCATCCGGCGCGGCATCGACCACATGCCCGTTCGCCTGCAAAAAATCGTATAGATTGGAGGCGATATCCGGATCGTCTTCGATAATCAGGATCCGCAATCGAGCACTCCCGCCGGCTCAGCGTTCAAGATGCGCGGGGCGATCAAGGCGCCGCCACTTCCCATCCGTCAGCCCTTCGAGCGGTTGATACTGAATTTTGTAGGCCATTTTGCGGCTGCGCGCGATCCAGTAGCCGAGGTAGAGATACGCGCAGTCGAGTTGCTTGCACAGTGCGATTTGCCACAGGACATTGTAGGTGCCGAAACTCGCGCCCCGCACATCCGGATCGAAGAAGGTATACACCGACGACAGGCCGTCGGGCAATTGATCGATGATACTCACCATGCGCAGTTCGCCGTTTTCACGAAACTCCACCAGCCGCGAATCGACATTGCTTTGCAGCAGAAAGTGGCGGTACTGTTCGCGGCTGTCCTGATCCATGCCGCCGCCGCTGTGGCGGCTGGCCTGGTAGCGCAGGTACAGCGCGTAATGCTCCGGGTGGTACTTGAGTTCCAGTGAATGCGCGGTCAGGTTGGCATGCTTTTTCGCGAAGCGCCGCTGCGTGCGGCTCGGTTCGAAATCGGCCACCACAATACGCACCGGCACGCAGGCCTGGCACTGGTCGCAATGCGGCCGGTAGGTGAAGGCGCCGCTGTGCCGGAAGCCCGCGCGCACCAGTTCGCCGTACACCGCGGTATCGATCAGGTGGCTGGGGTCGCGACTTGCGAGCGCGCGAGCCGTTCCGGCAGATAACTGCACGGGTAGGGCGCGGTCGAGTAAAACTGCAACACCGACAGCGGGAAGTCAGTTAAATAAGTCATGCAAACAAGTCGTCGTCAATTTGCCATGAAGGTGGTGGCTCACAGTTTACCAAGTCTTTGAGCCGGCGTACAAAGTCCTCGCGCGGCATCTCGCGCGCGCCCAGCGATCCCAGATGCGGCGTGCTCATCTGGCAATCGATCATGCCGAATTGCCAGCGCGCGAGTTGCCGCGCCAGATGCGCCAGCGCGAGCTTCGACGCATCGGTGGCGCGCGTGAACATCGACTCGCCGTAAAACATGCGGCCCAGCGCCACGCCGTATAAGCCGCCGGCGAGTTCGCCGTTGATCCAGGTTTCCACCGAGTGTGCCAGGCCGCGCCGGTGCAGCGCGACGTACGCGGCGATCATCTCGTCCGTGATCCACGTGCCGCCGGCGCCGTCGCGCGGCGCGGCGCAGGCGCGCATCACGGCTTCAAACGCGCTGTCGGTGCGAATCTCAAAATCGTGTTTGCGAAGGCGCTTGCCCAGCGAGCGCGAGATGTTCAGTTCGGCGGGAATCAACACCATACGCGGATCGGGGCTCCACCACAAGTGCGGCTGATCCGCGCTATACCAAGGGAAAATCCCGTTGCGGTAGGCGTCGATCAGTCGCTCCGCACTGAGGTTGCCGCCCGCCGCGAGCAGGCCATTGGGTTCGGCCAGCGCGCGCGACAGCGGCGGAAAGGGTTGGTCGTGATCGAGCCAGGGAATCATCGGCTTATTGTAGCGCCCGCCGCGCGCGCGGCTACGTCAAAATGCCGCACTGCACGCGTGTATAGTCATGAACTGCTTCATACGCGGAGGATAACCATGGAACGAATCACTTGCAGAGTGGCCGGCGGACTGATCTCCGCGCTATGTGTTGCGGGCGTGGTGCAGGCGCAGACCTACCCGACGCGCGCGATCCGCATTGTTGTGCCGTTTCCGCCGGGCGGCACCTCGGATATTTTGTCGCGCACCATCGGGCAAAAGCTCACCGAGGAATGGGGGCAGCAGGTGCTCACGGATAACCGTCCGGGCGCGGCGGGCAATATCGCGTCGGATTTTGTCGCCAAATCTAAGCCCGACGGCTACACGCTCTACATCAACACCGTCGGCACCCACGCCATCAACCCGGCGATTTACGCCAAGCTCGCGTTTGATCCGATCAAGGATTTCACTGCCATCACCAATCTGGTGAATCTGCCCAGCGTGCTGCTCGTGCATCCTTCAGTGCCGGTGAAGAATGTGAAGGAACTGATTGCGCTGGCGAAACAACGGCCCAGTGATCTGCAATACAGCTCGGCCGGCAGCGGCGCGCAGCCGCACCTGACCGCCGAGATGTTCAAAAGCATGACCGGGGTCAACATGCTGCACGTGCCGTACAAGGGCGCCGGCCCGCAAATGATCGCGCTGATCTCCGGCGAAACCGCACTGACCTTCGCCACCGCGCCTTCGGGCGTGCCGCTGGTCAAAAACGGCCAGGCGCGCGCCATCGCCGTCACCAGCGCCAAACGCATACCCGCGTTGCCCGACGTGGCGACCATCAATGAAACCGTGCCCGGCTACATCGCGGTCGGCTGGAACGGCCTGATGGGGCCGGCGGGCATGCCCGCGCCCGTGCTGGAGAAAATTCACGCCACCGTATCGAAGATCGTGCGCATGCCCGATATCCGCGACAAGCTCATTGGACTGGGCGCGGATCCGGCGCTGTCCACGCCGGCGGAGTTTGCGGATCTGATTAAATCTGAATTGGTGAAATGGGCCAAGGTGGTTAAGGATTCGGGCGCGAAGCTGGATTGAGTTAACAGAAGCAAGCGTTTTTTGGCCGCAGATTTCGCAGATTGACGCAGATTAACTCCACCCCCGTCGTTCCCGCGAAGGCGGGAATCCATACCGTGACTCAACTGGCACTGTGTTATGGATTTCCGCCTGCGCGGGAATGACAGGGCGCTTTTTACGCAAAAGGAAATGTACGCGCATGACGCAATTACCCGCACAAACCCCCACCGCGGAACTAGCCGCCTTCATCGCTGGCCTGCAATACGAACACATTCCCGTCGCGATACGCGAACGCGTCAAGGACATCATTCTCGATTCGATTGCAAGCGCGCTGGCGGGCACGCATGGTGATGAAGTGAAACAGATACGCGGGTTGGCTACGGCATTGGGTGCGTCGCACGAAGCAAGCGTGCTCGGCGGCGATAAGCTGTCGCTGGCGGGCACGACGCTGTTGAATGGTTATCTGATTACGGCGGTGACGGTGTGCGACGTGCATCGGCCCACGCTGTATCACACCACGCCGCAAGTGATCTCGCCCGCGCTGGCGATTGCCGAGCGCGATGGTGCTTCCGGCCGCGCGTTACTGACGGCGGTGACTGCTGGTTTGGAAACCTCGGTGCGCGTGGCGAACGGCACTCACTATGCGGCGTTTCGTTCACGCGGCTGGCATTCGCCCGGTGTGGTGGGGCCGTTTGGCGGCGCTGCCGCGGTGGGCAAGCTGCGCGGTTTCGATGCGCAGCGCCAGTTGATGGCGTTTGGGCTGGCGGGCAGTCAGTCGGCGGGCACGTTCGCGCATTGGGGTACGCCCACGATCAAGTTCAATCAATGTCGCGGCGCGCTGTCGGGGTTGATGGCGGGCTTGCTGGCGGAGCAGGGTTTTCTTGCGTCCAAGGAAATTCTCGCGCACAAGGATGGCGGTATCTACAACGCGTATTCCGATGGCGGCAACCCGGCGTCCGTGGTCGCTGATTTGGGCAAGACATGGACGCTGGAACAGATTTCGCTGCGGCTGTGGCCGGCGGCCAGTTCGGTGCAGTCGGTGATAACCGCGCTGCTGGCGCTGGCGGAAAAACACAACCTCAAACCGGCGGATATCGCCGAAGTGCGCATCGGGCTGTCGAAGGGCGTCTACGACATGCACGGCACGCTGGTGTGGGACGACAAGTTCAAGGCGCTGCTGTCGATGCCGTATATCACGTCGGTGGTGCTGCACGACCGCGCCTGCTGGCTCGATCAGTTTGAACCCGCGCGCGTGCAGGATGCGGCGGTGAGCGCGTTCGCGCGGGATCGCGTCAAGGTTAGCGCCGATCCCGGCATACAGGGCACGGCGGCGCTGGTGGAAATCAAAACCGCCGCCGGTGTTACGCATACGGATCGCCGCCTGGTCGCCAAGGGCGATGCCGCCGATCCGTTAAGCCGGGCGGAGATTGAGGCCAAGCTGCGCACGGCGGCCAAGGCCGTGATTGCGAATGCCGCGGTGGATCGCATCATCGCGCTGGTCGATGGCCTGGAGAACGTGGGCAACGTGTGCGAGTTGCTCGACGCGGTGCGCGCTTAAGCGTCGCCACTCGTTCCGCGCTAGCGATGCACCAGTACCGGTATCCGCGATAGCGCCAGCACCTTGCTGGTCTGGCTGCCGAGGAACAATTTTCTCAGTCCGCTGCGCCCATGCGATCCCATGATATTAACAAGTCAACCAAACATGTCCTAGTACGTTGTTAGGGCATGACGACACAAAGCATGAAACACATACCGGCGGTAGCACAAGACGAACTTCGCAATCGGGTGATTGCCGCGTTGAATCGAGGCGTGACGCAGGCGCAGGCGGCGCGTGTTTTCGGTATCACGGATCGCTCGATCCGGCGCTGGGTCAAGCAGATGCGCGAG
>CAWUUY010000283.1:0-2643 GCA_963924885.1 uncultured Burkholderiales bacterium
CGCCATCACGTGCGTCAACGGAATCACCCCACCCTTGGCGGCGGAGTACGCCGCGATGGACGGGTTGCCCAGAAACCCATCGATGGAGCCGTGATTGATGATGGCGCCGGAACCGGCCTTTTTCATCAGCGGCAAAAAATATTTGGCGCACAAAAAGCCCGCGGTCAGATTGCGACCGATCATCGCGGCCCAGGTCTCGTCGGTGGTGGCCTCGAAATTCGCCTTGATCGGATTACGCCCGGCGATGTTGAATAGGATATCCACCTTGGCGAGAAACTTTTCGCATTCGCCCGCCACTGCCTGCACCTGCGCACTGTCGGTGACATCGGTGTGAAAATACGGCACGTCGCGATCATCGAGGTGCAGGGTTTTCGCGTTCTCCAAACCGGCGTTGTCGTCGATGCACACCACACTCGCGCCCTCGCGCATGAACAGCGCGGCGGCGGCGTGGCCTACTCCGTAGGCGTCGCCGGCGATGACTGCAATTTTGTTTTTCAAAAAGTTCACGGCTACTCCATGGGTTTAATATTCGCTGCCTTGATGACGCGCGAGAAGTAAGCGAGTTCCTTGCGGATTTTCGCGCCCAGCGCCTCTGGCGTGCTGGGCACCACGTCCGAACCGGCCACCGCGAGTTTGCCGGCAAGTTCCGGCTCTTTCAACACGCTGTTCAATGTCGTGTTGAACTGCATCACGATGGCGCGCATCGTGCGCGCGGGTGCGAGAAACCCCTGCCACGGCATCACGTCGATGCCGGGTAAGCCAGCCTCCACAAACGTCGGCACGTCGGGCAGATACGACAAGCGCACCGGGCTGGAGGTGGCGAGAATTTTAACCCGGCCCGCCTTGATCTGCGCCATGGCCGCGGGCGGCGTGGCAAACACGAACTGCACCTCGCCCTGCACCAGCGCCAGTTGCGCGGGGCCGCCGCCCTTGTAGATGATGGTGGTGATGTCGGCGCCGGATTCGAGCTTGAAAATCTCGGCGGCCAGATGCCCCACCCCGCCCATGCCCGGCGCGCCCGCGCGTATCTGCCCTGGCTTCGCCCGCGCCAGTGCGATCAACTCTTTCACGCTGCTGGCCGGCAGCGACGGATGCACCGTCAACACCAGCGGTGTCGCGCCCACCTGCCCCATCGCCGCGAAATCCTTGTCGGGATCGTACGGCACCTTGCTGCTCAAAAACGGCATGATGGTGTGCGAGGCGTAGGCAAACAACAACGTGTGACCATCGGGAATCGCGCGCGCCACCAGTTCCGTGCCGATAATGCCGCCCGCGCCGCCCCGGTTATCGATCACCAGTTGCTGCGGAAACACCTGCGACAGCCGGTTAGCGACAATGCGCGCCACGATGTCGGTGGCACCGCCGACGGTGACCGGCACGATCAGGCGGATCGGCCGCTGCGGATAGACAGGCTGCTGCGCCCATGCGCTGCTGGACAATGCGCCTGCAATCACGATCGCGAACAGCGCGCACGACAGAAAATGCGGTGGTTGCGGCATGACGCGGCGCGCTATCACATCATGACGCCACGCGCATGCGCTCGATCACTGCCATGTCAGGGTCGACGCCCAGACCCGGCACTTGCGGCACGGCGAAATCACCATTCTTCGGGATGATCTGCTCGCCGAACGGCGTCTCGGCGAAATCGCAGTAGTAGCGCTCGATGGGTATCTCACGCGCGGCCGCCGCGCACACGTGGATTGATGCCAGCAAACCTGGCCCGAAGTACGGCGAGTGCGGTACCACCACCACGCCGTGCGCCTCGCCCAGCGCGAATATTTTGCGCATCTCGGTCACGCCGCCGATTTTGGTGATGCTAGGCTGCGCGATGCCCACCGCGCCCGCTTCGAACAACCGGCGGAACTCAAACAGGTTGGAAACATTTTCTCCGGCCGCCACCGGCATCGGCGCCACCGCGCGCAGGCGCGCGAGTCCACCATGATCGTCCGGCGGATAAATCGGCTCTTCCAGCCACGCCAGTTTTTGATCCGCCAGTTCGCGCGCCATAATGATCGCCTCGTCGACGGTCCACGGGCAGGAGCAATCCACCATCAGCGGCACATCCTTACCGCCGGCAGTGCATGCGCGTTTGGCGGCGCGAATGATATCGGGCTTGTTCTCGTGTAATTTAATGTAGCGGTAACCGCGGCCTATCGCCTCCAGGCACTTGCTCTCCACTGTCTTTGCGTCACCGTAGCGCAACAGGCTCGCGTACGCCGGCAGCGTGGCGCGCGCGCTGCCGCCGAGCAATTTATAGAGCGGCAGCTTGGCGCGCTTGGCGACAATGTCCCACAGCGCGATGTCGATCCCCGAAATCGCGAACGGCACCGGCCCGCTGCGCCCGGTGTTGTAGAGACCGCGATGCAAATCCGCCTGTATCTGCGCGATATTCGCGGGATCCTTGCCGATCAAGCGCGGTGCGACGATTTTTTCGATGGCGGTGCAGGTCGCATACCAGCCAGCATTGGAAAACGCCTCGCCCCAGCCGGTCACGCCCTCGTCGGTTTCCACCCTGACCAGGACGGTATGCACATCCTGCTTGGGCGAGCCGCTGGCCTGCGGCACGGCGTCATCCAGCAGCAGCGGCGTGCGGATTAGTATGGGTTCGATTTTGGTGATTTTCATGGGTGCATTCCTATGATG
>CAWUUY010000284.1:0-11243 GCA_963924885.1 uncultured Burkholderiales bacterium
CGCTGATCGCCACCACCGGCGAGTGGCCGAGGTAAGGGTCTTGCATGCCGGAGGCCAGATTCGCCGCACCCACCGATTGCGCCATGCACACGCCGGGTCGGCCCGATGTGCGCGCATAACCGTCGGCCATGTAGGCCACGCCTTTTTCAGAGTGTCCGAGCACGCGCTGGATGCCCGTGTCTTCCATCGCCGCCAGCGCGCGCCGTAGCACCGCATCCATGAAAAACAGATGCGAGACGCCGTACGATTTCAGAATCTGGCCGAACAATCTCGCGCCGGTCATTTTTTGAGGCATTGCATCACTCCATTAAATTATTGTTTAAAAACAGATACTTATGATTATTTACCGTTCATGAAAGCGCTGCGGTCTGCGCTTACTTCTCCAGCAAAAACGGCACCACCGTTTTAGTAAACAGCTCCGGCGTTTGGGCATGCATGAAGTGCCCGGAATCCGCACGCACATAACGCGCGCCCGGAATTTGTTTGGTGATTTCCTCGACCATCGCCGGCGGGCGCATCACGTCGTGATCGCAGCCGATCGACAGCGTGGGGCAATTGATCTCGGCGAGTTCGGGATCAACTTCCATTTCGAGCAGCATGCGGTTGACCGCCGCGAAGCTGTGCGGATCATTGGTGATCCAGCGCGCGCGATACGTCTCAAACCGCGCGCGGTTGTCGCTTCCGATGCGCAAGGCTTCCGGGTAGGAGCGATCCAGACTCGCCTGCGCCTGCGCGCGCATGCCGGTTTTTTCAACTTCCGCGGCGCGCGCGATCATGTGCGGGCGCGTCGCCGGGTTCGAGCGCGTGACCAGGCTTTGCACCACCAGCCGCGCCGTGCGCTGCCGATGACGCGCGGCGAACGCCGCGGCAATGCCCGCGCCAAGCGCCGAACCGACCACATGCACCGGCGAAGAAACCCCCAGCGCATCGAGCAGCGCAGCGATGTCCGCCACCATGTCGGCCAATTTCAGGGTGCCACTGACTTTTTCGCTTTGGCCAAAGCCGCGCTGATCGTAGCGCAGCACGCGGAAATGCTGTTGAAACGCGGGCAGCGTCTCGTCCCAGCTATCGAGACAGCCTCCCAGTTCATGCACCAGCACTACCACCGGCGCGCCCGCGCCGGCGCCACTCACTTCGTAGCGCAGGATGACGCCATTCACGTCCATCCCTTTCATCAAGCTCATCACGTACCACGGCCCCACAGCCCGCAGTAACGGCGCGCAATGAACGGCAAGCCCGCCGCATAACCCGGCCATTTCTCATAGCCCGGCAGGGTGAATTCTTTCTCCGCCGGCTCCCAGCATTTACCTTCCTGCGCGAGCTTTTTGATTTCAGCCGAGGCGGTTTGCAGCAGCGTGAGTTGATCTTCTACGTCTTTTTTCGTACCCAGACGGTCGCCTGGCCCCGGGTGGCCCGGAATCAGCCGCTCCCAATCGAGTTTGAGCACCTGTTTCATGAACTCCTCGGTCTCCAGCGGATGCATGTCGATCATGCCGCGTCCGGGCACGGTGCCGACCGGAATGGTATCGACCACGAAAATGATTCTCTCTTTCGGCAATCGCATCACCAGCGTGGAGTCGGAGTGATTCAGCCCGTGATACGCCAACTCCAACGTGGTGCCGCCCAAACGTATGGTGCGCCCGCGGTCGCTCACTGCTTCGTCCGGCAACACCGTGTGCGGGTCTTTCAGCGCTTCGAGCCGTTCCTTCGCGCGGCGGTGCGCCACAAACGTCGCGCCCGCATCCTTGAATACCTTGCCCCCGGCGATGTGGTCAAAGTGATGATGGCTGTAGATCACATACTTCACCGGCTTGTCGGTGACTTTGCGTATCGCATCCAGATACGCCTGCCCGCCGGTGGGCCGGCCATAAGCCACCGGATCAGTCGCGATCACGCCATCCGGGGTGACCACGAACATCGCTTGATGATTTCCGTTGCGGAAAATATAAACGTTCTCGGTGCCCTCGACCTTGGTGGTCGCCTGCGGCGGGCGCTCTGCCTGCTGCGCGTGGACCGCCCCTGCCATAAACAGCGTGGAAGCCATCGTGCTTACTAGAATCAGGGGCTTACGTAACATGATATTTCCTCCTTTAACGTGAGTGAACATCCGAACTCTGTTGACACAACGGCCCAAGGCTTCCAGACGAAAACCTTGGGCCGTATTCTGATCCCGGCTAACGACTAATGCGCGATGCGTGCCACTCAGGCCGGATAAAAATTACAGCGGGCGCACCATCACTTTGCGCCACTTGATGATGCCGCTGCCGTATTGCAGCGTGAACGGGCCGCTGGCGAACGATTTGTCTTCAACGTTAACCGTGGTTTCGCCGTTCATCACCACTGTCAGACGCGGACCCTTGGCGGTAATCAAAAACGTGTTCCACTTTCCCACCGCCTTGGGCATCGGGTTCACCTTGGCGAAATTGACGATGGCGCCGGTACCGTATTCCGGGCCGGGGCGCTTGTCGTAAATGTTCACTTCATAGGAGTTCTTGGAGGTGATGTCCTTGGGGTTCTGCGCGCGGATAAAAATACCGCTGTTGGCTTCCTCGTCGGCCCAGAATTCGGCATAAATCTGGAAATCGGCGTATGAATTTTTCGTCAGCAGATGCGCCGTGCCCTTGCCGCTGTTCATGCGGTCGCCCTGAATCGAGCCGTGCATGGCGAGCCAGTTGGCGTCGCCGAGGCGGATGAAATTCTCAAGGCCCTTTTCGCCGTCGATCAGCGTGACCCATGGCTCCTTGTCCGAGCCAAACGGCATGTTGCCCCAGGGGTACTGGTTAAAAGGCATCGGCGCATTGCTGGAACAGCCGACGACGGCAAACGCAACGATGAACAACCCTGCGATGGTGGCTAACACTCTTTTCATGGTGATCCCCTTTTAGTGTGGTAAAAAATTTGGACTACAGCGACCTGATCAGCAGCTTGCGGAATTTGATGATGCCGCTATTGTACTGAAGAGCAATCGGGCCGCTGGTAAACGACTTGTCGTTGACATCCACCGCCAGCTCGCCGTTCATACTGACCGTCATGCGCGGCCCCTTCGCCGTGATGACCATCGTATTCCATTTGCCCGCGGCTTTGAACGAAGGCGCCGCCTTGGTCGGCGGCATCAGCGATGCAGTGGCCATGGTCGGGCTTTTATCCCATATCTGCACTTCATACGCCGCCTTGGTATTGACCACTTTCTGATTCATCACGCGGATATAGATACCGCTGTTGGCGTCTTCATCAGACCAAAACTCGGTGTAGATCTCGAAATCCGTATAGGAATTTTTCGACAGTAGGATGCCGGCTTCCTTGCTGTCGCCGTTTTTGCGGTCGGCCTGAATCGCGCCGTGCATCGCCAGCCAGTTCGAGTCGCCCAAGCGCGTGAAATTCTCCAGGCCCTTTTCGCCGTCGATCAGCGCCGTCCATGGCGCGGAGCCATACGGCACGGAGCCCATGGGGTACTGGCGGAAAGGCTCCGGTGCGTTGCTGGCGCATCCGGACAGGGTCAGTGCGGCAAACGCGGCGATAACAAATGCAAACAGGCCTGCGAAGCGGGCCGAAAGATTTCTCATGGTGATGTCCCCCTGTTGATTTGCAAACAGGATAGGCACGCCACTGCCGATCGTCAAGGTATTCGCGTTCACCGTGACCCTCGCAGCAATGAATCGAATCCGATTGACGACACGTATGCGATGTTATTATTAAATATCTTTTAAAAACAATTACCTCCATGACCTCGATATGCGCCTCGCGCGCCTCCTTTTCTAGCCGCTTGCGTTATGCCTCAGACGCGCGAGTAAGTTGCGCCCGTGCACTTTCTTCTGCTCGCCGCGCCTGCTCAGCTCTGTGGACCGCCGCGCCGTACTCCCGAACCGCGGCTCGCTGAGCACGCTCTTGCTCGCTTGCAGCCACTTGGGCCTGGTGTAGAAGTGTTGCGAGAAATCCCCGACGCGCCATCTTTGTCAACCTTTCAGATACCGTTATACGGTTATAAATTTCAAACCATCTTTTTGCATAAACCCCAATCCTGCAACGCTATAGCTGGAGCGCGCTACTTCACCAACGCCTGATACACCATCGCGCGCAGCAAAAAGCGCGATGCCAGCCGCGCCTCGGGTGACTGCATCATCCACACCACGTAGAGTTGCTCCTTGGGGTCGATCCAGAAATACGTGCCTTGCGCGCCGCCCCAGTAGTAATCCCCCACCGAGCCGGGCAAAGGATTGCGGCCCGCGTCGGTGCGCACCGCGAAGCCCAGGCCAAACCCCTGACCCATGCGTGGCGAGGGCTCCAGCGCCTCGAAGCGATACATGTCGGCGCCCATCACCGTGCCCGGCTGCAGATGGTTGGCTGTCATCAGATCAATCGTCTTGGGCGATACCAGCCGCACGCCATCCAGCTCGCCGCGATTCAGCAAAAATTGCGAGAAGCGCGCGTAGTCAGGCGCGGTCGATACCATGCCGCCACTGCCGCTCTTGAAGGTCGCCACGTCAGTGACAAGCGCAATGTTGGGCAACGCTTTTTTCGGGCCTTCGGGCTGCGGACGCGCGCCGCGATTCGCGTGCGTCATGGGTGCGGCGAAGCCGGTGTCCGCGAGCTTGAGCGGCCCGGTGATGCGCTCCGCGATAAATCGGTCGAGCGGCATGCCGCTCACGCGCTCGACAATCACGCCCAGCACATCCACCGATGCGCCGTACTCCCAAGTTGTGCCCGGTTGATACAGCAATGGCAATTTGGCGAGCGCGTCGATGTACTGCTGGCTGGTCAGGCCGCGGTTGCCGATTTTCGCCTCGGCATACAGGCGCTTGATCAGATTGCCGCTGGCATTGGCCGACGGCAGGCCCGAGGTATGGCGCAGCAAATCCTGTACGGTCATGGGTTGGCGCTGCGGTTCCAGCATCAACGCCGTCTTGCCATCCGCGCCAGCTTTCATCACGCCGACTTTCATGTCCTTTAACTCCGGCAGGTATTTCGACACCGGGTCAACGATGGAGAGCTTGCCTTCCTCAGACAGCATCATCACCGCCAGCGACGCCAGCGGCTTGGTCATCGAGGCGATGCGAAAAATCGCGTCGTCCTGCATGGGCGCGCCGCTTGCGGGGTCGCGCAGGCCAAACGATTGCTGAAACACGATTTTGCCCTGACGCCCAATGATCAGCACGCCGCCGGGAAACTCCCCCTTGGCCGCGCGCTCCGTCAACTGCGCGGTGAGGCGCCGCAGGCGTTCACTGGAAAACCCCACATCCTCCGGCTGCGACGCACGCTCTCCACCTTGCGGCACATTCGTGGCGCAGCCCGCGCACAACAACATAACGACAATGGCTAAACCTTTGGCGACAACTGACATGGCACTCCCCCTTGTTGAAGTTGCAAATCAAACCCATGCTGCTTTTTTTAGACGCGATCCCAAGTTTGCCACAAGCCAGGTCGCCGATGCGCTGCGCCGCGATAGCTTGCCCCGCCCAAGCATACGCTCGCGCGGAAATTTTTTGCACACTGCCGTAACCAGCATGGGCATGACAAAATAGCGAACGGTACACCACCGCATTGTAGTCAAGGAGCTGACATGCGTACCTCCCTCGTCTCTCTGGTCTTTCTCGCTTACCTTGTGTTTTTCATCAGCGCAGCCGCGCACGCACAACCGGCGTGGCAGCCGCAGCGTCAGGTTGAACTCGTAGTCGGCTCGGGCCCCGGCGGCGGCAACGATCGCAACGCTCGCGCCCTGCAAAAAATATTTTTTGAAAACAAATGGTTACATAACCTCTCGGTCGTCAACAAGGTGGGCGGTGGAGGCGCGCTTGCCTATACGTACGTCAACCAGCACGCCAATGACGCGCATTTTCTGGTGTTTGTGCGGCAAGGTTTTTTGTCGAACTACGTGATGGGACGCAGCGCCATCGGTCCCAACGAGATGACCCCTATCGCCATGCTGACCAGCGAAGTGAGCGGACTCGCGGTACGCGCGGGCAACACCGCATTGAAGTCCCTGCCCGACATGCTTGACCGCCTGAAGCAGGATCCGCAATCGCTCACCACCTCACTCGGCAGCACGCGCGCCGGCTCGCCGCATCTGATGTTTGCCCTGCTCGCCAAAGCCGCGGGCATCGACGCGCGGCGTCTGAAAGTCGTCACCTTCAGCGGCGGCGCGGAATCCGTGACCCAATTGCTCGGCGGCCACATCGACATGGCGGCAGTCAGCATCGACAACATTGCGCAGCATCACAAAAGCGGCGCGATGCGTATCCTCGGCGTCTCCAGCGAGCAACGCCTCGCCGCCCTGCCCGACGTGCCCACGTTCAAGGAACAAGGTCACGATATTCAGATCAATGGCTTCACCATCGTGATGGCCCCGTGTGGAGTGGCGCCCGCGCAGGTTCAGTATTGGGAGAATCTGCTCGAGCGCGTGTCAAATAACGCCGAATGGAAACGCCTGCTGGCCGCCGACCTGCAGGACCACGATTTCAGAAAATCCGCGCTCACGCGCGAGTTGCTGAAACAGCAGTATGAAATGACCCGCACCGTGCTGACCGATATTGGCATGACCAAATAACAAGGAATCCTCATGTCCACCGTCACAGATGAAAAAATTTCACCGATCACGCAGACACTCGCCAACTATATCGCCGCGTCGCCGCGCAAAGTTTTGCCCAAGGCGGTCGCCGAGAAAACTAAGCATCACATCCTCGACACCTTTGCCGCCATGGTCTCCGGCAGCAAACTGCCGCCCGGCAAGGCCGCGCTGGCCTACGCCCGCACACTGGGCGGCGCAAAACAAGCCACCGTCGTCGGCTCGCGCATGCAAACCACCACCGTTAACGCCGCGCTCGCCAATGCAATGATGGCGCACGCCGACGAGACGGACGATTCGCACGCGCCGTCCTTGATGCATCCGGGCTGCGCAATCGTGGCCAATGCGTTGGCGTTTGGTGAACTGCATCGCCGCAACGGCAACGCATTGCTGCGCGCGGTGGCGCTGGGTTACGACGTTGGCGCGCGCCTGAATCTTTCGCTTGGCGAATCACAGTTCCGCAAGGTCGGCCATCTCACCCACTGCTTCGGCCCCACTTTTGGATCGACGGCGACGAGCGCCGCGCTGTGCGGATTCAACGCGAAGCAGGTACGTTACGCACTCGCCTACGCCGCGCAGCAGGCGGGCGGACTGTCAAGCTACGCCCGCGACACCGGCCACATCGAAAAAGCCTTCGACTTCGGCGGCATGCCGGCGCGCAACGGCGCCACCGCAGTGAGCATGGTCGCGGCGGGCTGCACCGCCACCGAAGACATTCTGTTCGGCGAACGCGGTTTTTACGCCGCCTATGACGAATCAAAGCGCAGCGGCTTCACCCCCAATCCCTCGATACTCACACGCGAACTCGGCAGCACGTTTGAGATCATGCGCACCAACATCAAGCGCTGGACCGTCGGCTCGCCGATACAAGCCCCGCTCGATTCACTGCTCACGCTGATCCGCGAACATCACATCAAGGCCGATGACGTGGAAAACCTGGTGGTGCGCGTGTCGATCACGGGCGCCAACACCGTGGGCGACCGCGAGATGCCCGACATCTGCATGCAGCATATGTGCGCAGTGATGCTGATCGACGGCATCGCCACGTTTGAGTCGGCGCACGACGTAAAACGCATGCGCCATCCGAAAGTGCTCGCCGTGCGCAAACGCATCGAATTGATCGGCGACGAGGAACTGCAAAAGAAACTGCCGCAGCGTCAGGGCATTGTTGAAATCACGCTCAAGGACGGGCGCAAAGTGCGCCACCACACCGAGGCCGTGCGCGGCACGCCGGAAAATCCGACGACTCGCGCCGAAGTCGATGAAAAGTGTTACCACCTGATGGCCCCCGTGCTGGGCGCGAAAAAATCACGCGCGCTGTGCGATGCGGTGTGGGGACTGGAGGAGCTGGCGGATGCGCGCGAGTTGCGCGGGTTGTTGCAGTGCTGATTACGTATGAACAGGTGAAGCCGACAGCTTGACACCAAGCGCATGCAGCAACTTGAGCATGGTGTCGTAACGCGGTTTCGCGCCGGGCGTCAGCGCCTTGTACAAACTCTCACGGCCAAGGCCGGTATCTTTCGCAAGCTGCGTCATCCCACGCGCACGGGCCACATCACGCACGACGGTTAGAAAAACGTCGGGATTGGTGTCTTCCAATGCTGCGGTGATGTACTCCGCGATGGTTTCCTCGTCATCGAGGTAATCGGCAGCATCGAAACGAGGAAATTTAGCCACGGTTCACTCCTTTTTCAAAACCCGCGCCATCTCAATGGCACGTTTGATGTCCCGCTTCTGCGACGACTTGTCGCCGCCCGCGAGAAGCAAGTAGACCACCGCCGCGCGCCGCGTGTAATAGACCCGATAGCCCGGCCCACGTGAACGCGCATTTCCGAAACGCCCTCGCCCACCGGTTCGCTATCACCAAAATTGCCGTGTTCCGCGGAACGGATGCGATGGATGATTCTTGCGCAGCCTGTTTTGTCTTTTAGATTCGCAAGCCCGGCATCGAACTCCTCGGAACGCTCAAAGGTGTTCATGCGCACATTGTATCCAAATGGATACTGTTATGCAATACCGAGCCGCTTTCTTTTCCTCTACGGACTCGCGCTATTAACCTCCCGCAACTTCTCCGGCAACCCCGCCGGCCGTTCGACGTTCACCGTTTCAATCTTGCCCGGCACGGAGACCTCCAGCGCCTCTTTGTCTTCGGAGACATAAATCTCGTTGTGCCGTACGCCGCCGGGCACGAAAAACGCATCGCCGGCGGTGAAGGTCGCCACGGTGCCATCCTCGAATTCGATGATGAGTTTGCCCTTCAGCACATACACGAACTGCATTTCGCAGATGTGATAATGCCAGCCGGTCGGTTCGGTCATGCCGACGATGGAGCTGTTTTGATACGCGCGCATGCGTCCGTTGGTGGCGGCCTCGAGGCCCAAGTCGCGGTATTTGAAAAACGGTCGCCGGCCCGGCGCGTAGGGCGTGGTGCTGACGAATGATTTTTGCAACCGCATGCCCGGCGGCGTGATGCCGGCTCTGGTTTGTTCCGTGGTATCCATCGTATGAACCTCCTGTGTGGTGGCGCAATTTCATGCACGCTATGCCTTGGCGGGCCGGCAGTCAACCGCGCGCACCGCTCCCCGGTGTGCGGACGGCGTGATACGCTTGCGCCACACTCAAGCCACACACATCGGGAAAACCAACATGACCTACGAACACATACTGGTAGACAACGAAGACGGCGTGGCCGTCATCACGCTCAACCGTCCGGAGAAAATGAACGCGATGAATCGCAAGCTGGGGCTAGAGTTGCACGCCGCGGTGAAGGCGGCGGAAGCGGATGATGCCATCGGCTGTATCGTGATTACCGGCGCCGGTGATCGCGCCTTCACCGCGGGCGGCGACATCCACGAGCAACTCGAGCACGACGCAAAATTCAGCGACCAGCAACTCGATGAAATGCGCGACAACAAAAACCGTTATGAGATATCCGCGTGCGCCAAGCCCGTCATCGGCATGGTGAACGGCGTCGCTTACGGCGGCGGCGCGGTGCTGGTGTCGTCGCTCGATATACGCATCGGCTGCGAAGGCGCGAAGTTTCGCTTTCTCGCCGCGGCGTATGGCCGCATCAATAGCACCTGGACGCTGCCCAATCAGGTCGGCTGGCCGGTCGCCAAGGAACTGCTGTTCACCGCGCGCATCGTCGGCGCGGAAGAAGCGTATCGCATCGGCCTGTTGAATCACCTGGTGCCGCGCGCGCAACTGCGCGAGAAAACCATGGAAATCGCCAAGATGATCGCCGCCAACCATCGCGGCGCGGTGATCGGCGTGAAGGCGCTGATGCTGAAACAAATGACGATGAATCTGGAACAACAGTACGAGGCCGAGCATGAATACACCACCCACGTGCTGCGCGGCGCCAAGGCCAAGGACGCCTTCCCTGAGTTCATGGCGCGCAAAGGCTTGAAGGCCTGATGTCATCACCCGCAACATGATTCCGAACCTGAACCAGAGAGACCCCATGCACATCCGTTTTTCATTTTTAAAACGCCTGTTCGTCAGCACCGTCGCCAGCGGCTTGCTGCTCGCCGGCACAACGCAAATCCACGCGCAAAACGCGCCCGACGCCACGCTCGCGGCAGCCGCAAAAGAACCCGGCGCCAAGGTCACCGACAGCGGGCTGGTCATCCGCATGCTGAAAGAAGGCAAGGGCGCGCAGCCCACGGTATCCTCCACCGTCAGAGTGCATTACAAGGGCACGTTTCCGGACGGCAAGGAGTTCGACAGCTCGTACAAACGCGGCGAGCCGATTGAGTTTCCGCTGACCGGCGTGATCAAGTGCTGGACCGAAGGCGTGGCGATGATGAAAATCGGCGGCACGGCCAAACTCACCTGCCCGTCGTCGATAGCCTACGGCGCGCGCGGCGCGGGCGGCGTGATTCCGCCGAATGCCACGCTGGTGTTTGAGGTGGAGTTGCTGGGCGTGCGCTAAGCCGGTACTCGACTTACGCTCGCTCGCGGTTACCTGATTCATTCAGATGTAGCTGAATACCCGCAATGTCATTCCCGCGCAGGCGGAAATCCATAACACAGTGCCACTTGAGACATCGCATGGGTTCTCGCCTGCGCGGGAACGACGCGGTTAGTTTTTACGCCACGTCGATTACGCCAGCAAGCCTGCAAGCACAGCGCAAACGACCATGACCACCACGTAGCGCGCCTACAGCTGCGGCACCTTCGCATCGCGCACCACGCGCGCCCAAGTATCCGTTTCGGATTTGATGAACGCGGCGAATTGTTCCGGCGTCGAAGGCCCCGCATCAACGCCATGCTCGGCAAGGCGGCGCTGCGTGTCGGGCATATTCAACACCTTGGTCAGATCGGCATTGAGTTTGGCGAGGATGGGTTTGGGCGTGGCGGCGGGCGCGCACACGCCGTACCACACGGTGACGTTGATGTTCACGCCCGATTCGATCATGGTTGGCACGTCGGGCAAATGCGCGCTGCGCTTGGGCGAGGTGACGGCAATGGCGCGCGTGCGGCCGGATTTCATCGATGCCAGTTGCGAGGACATATTGTCGAACATCGCTTGTATATGCCCGCCGAGCAAATCCACCAGCGCGGGGCCGCTGCCTTTGTACGGCACATGCACGAAGTGGGCGCCGGTGGTCAGGCGAAACAGCTCCATCGTCATGTTCGGCGAGCTGCCGCTGCCGGGCGAGGCGACCGCCATCTTGCCGCC
>CAWUUY010000285.1:0-14219 GCA_963924885.1 uncultured Burkholderiales bacterium
GTGGGCACCACGTCGGTGTGGCCGGCAAAACAAATCAGCGGCTTGGCCGTGCCGCGCCGAGCCCACAGATTATCCACGCCGCCCATGCTGATTTTTTCGCACTTGAACCCGAGCGGTTCGAGGATTGCAATCAGCAATTCGAGGCAGCCCGCGTCTACCGGTGAAACCGAGTTGCGCGCGATTAACTGCTTGGTGAGTTCCAGCGTATTGATTTCCACTTGCGAGTTCTCCTTTGAAGTCAGGCGAATCTTATCAAAGTGCGGGTAAAATCCGCACAACTTCCGCACAGCCACGCCCATCACGACCCCCATGTCCGCCCTGTTGATTTCACACGCCTGCCATTCGATGTTCGGCGCCGAGCTTGCCGCCACGCTAGATCGGCTCAAGCTGCCGCTCGACATGCTGGTGCTGCCGGCGGACAAAGACGCGCGCCCGTCAGAAGCCAACCTCGCGCGCATCGAGGTGGCGTTTTTTTCGCAGGATAATTTTCCGGATTATTCGCGGCAGTTCTTTTCCGCCGCGCGCAAGGCATCCAACCTCAAATGGCTGCACGCCTTCAACGTCGGCGTCGATCACCCGATTTACACCGAGATGCTGGAACGCGGCGTGCGCATCACCACGTCCGCCGGCACCACCGCGGAGCCGATCGCGCAAACCGCGTTGACCGGCATGCTGATGCTGTCGCGCAGCTTTCCGCATTGGCTGAAGGCGCAGCGCGAGCATCGCTGGGACCCCGTGCGTCTGCAACAATCGCCGCGCGATCTGCCGGGGCAGACGGTGCTGGTGGTGGGCCTTGGCGGCATCGGCGCGGCGTTTGCACGGCTGGCGTGCGCGTTGGGGCTGCGCGTGATCGGCGTGCGGCGGGGTGTGCGCAAGGCAGATGATCCGGTGGATGAAATGCACGCGCCCGATCAACTCGATGCGCTGTTGCCGCGCGCGGATTGGCTGATGCTGGCGTGTCCACTGACCGTGGAAACACGCAGGTTGATCACCGCGCAGCGCATCGCGCTGCTGCCCCAGGGCGCGCATATCCTCAACATCGCGCGCGGCGAAGTCATCGACGAGGCAGCGATGATCGCCGCGCTGCAAAGCGGCCACCTCGCCGGCGCGTATCTGGATGTGTTCGAGCAGGAGCCGCTGCCCGCCGCGTCGCCGCTGTGGGACATGCCCAACGTACTCGTCACGCCGCATAATTCGACCAATTCGCGCGGCAACGAGCGGCGCGTTTTTGAGTGCTTCGTGAAAATTCTCGAACAATGGAAGAACCACGCGCCACTGACCAATGAAGTGTTTCGTACTGGAGTGAAATAATGCAATTAAAACAAATACTTACGTTATTAGCGGCACTGAGCGTTTCTGCTGTCGCCCAAGCACAGGCCTACCCCACCAAATCCGTACGCATCATTGTGCCCTTCGCCGCCGGCGGCAACACCGATTTCACCGCGCGCACCATCGCCGCCAAATTGACCGAGGCGCTGGGCCAGCAGTTTCTGGTGGATAACCGCCCCGGCGGCTCCACCAACATCGGCTCCGACATGATCGTGAAGTCCCCGCCTGATGGTTACAACATCCTGCTCGGGGGTGCGGCGAATGCCATCAACGTCGCCGCGCTCGCCAAGGTGCCGTTTGATTTGCAGCGCGATCTCACGCCGATCATCCTGTGCGTGAAAGGCGCGAACGTGTTGTCGATACACCCCTCGCTGCCGGCCAAAAATCTGAAAGAAGTCATCGCGCTGGCCAAAGCCAAACCGGGGCAACTCAATTACGGCACCTCGGGTGTCGCGAGCTCCAACCATATGGCGGGCGAGTTATTCACCGCGATGGCGGGCATCAAATTGAATCACGTGCCCTACAAAGGCAACGCCCCCGCGCTGACGGATTTAATCGGCGGCCACGTCGAGATGATTATCAGCGGCGTGCCCGCACTGATTCCGCACATCAAAAGCGGACGCATCCGCTCGGTGGCCATCGGCAGCCCCAAGCGCTTCGCCGCGATACCCGACGTGCCCACCTTCGACGAACAAGGCTTGAAGGGCTACGAGGCCTCCACCTGGTTCGGCTTCATGGCACCCGCCAAAACCCCGCGCGATATCATCACCAAGCTCAATGTCGAAACCGGCAAGGTGCTCGCCAGCAAGGATATCCGCGAGCGCTATCAGACCGAAGGCCTCGAGCCGCAAGGCGGCACGCCGGAAGCGTTTGCGAAGTTTATTGCGTCGGAGATCGCGCTTTACACCCGGGTGGTGACGGCGGCGAATTTGCCGAAGTTGTGAACTGACGGGCCGAAATGAGTGCGATTCAAACTGATGTCGAAACCACGGGACGTATCGGCTCGCGGACAGATCATGTAGGGTGGGAAAAGCGAAGCGTTCCCACGCAAGGCACCGTGCCGTCCGCTTGGGCACAAACCCGGTGCCCACTCAGGTCATTGGTTTCCAGCCCGTCCGGCCTGCGATGGCAAACGCGGCATAGACATCAGTTTGAATCACACCGGCCTGCATGGGAACATTGACGCACCTGAATTCAGTCTTTAAACTGACCTAATTCAGACTTATAAGGCGCCGCCATGAAACTCTCCGAGCAAGTTAAGCCCATCAGCTATTTCAAGGACAACGCCGCCAAAGTCATCAGCGACATCACCGCATCACGCGAGCCGATGATCATTACGCAGAACGGCGAGGCCACCTGTGTCGTGCAGGACATCCGGAGCTTTGAAGAAACCAGCAACACGATTGCGCTGCTCAAACTGTTGGCGATGGGCCAGAAGCAGATCGAGGAAGGAAAAATCCGTCCGGCGCGAAAAGTGTTTGCCGAGTTGGACCGGAAATTTCTGAAATGAGCCACATGGTTCTGTTCCTTGAATATGCGGAACATGACCTGCGCAACATCCACGCCCACGTCGAGAGCCAGTTCTCGGTAGCACTTGCCAACGAAGTCTACGTTGCCATCAGGGACGCCATCCTTCGGCTTGAAGACAACCCCAACCTTGGCCGCGTCATTCCCGAACTGTCAAAGTTGGGGATGACCGACTATCGTTGCTTGGTGGTCGAGAAACGAAACAAGGTCGTTTATCAGATTGATGCCGGTAAAAAGCACGTCTACATTTACCTGATCTGCGGTGAGCGGCAGGATTTTGACGCGGCTTTGGCCAAGCGATTGCTGGAAATGTAGTGCGCGACGTGGCGCCACGCGAGCGGCTATGCAACACGTGATGTGATACATTGCATGCTTCCAACGATTGTCGGAGGCCATCGTGGGCGAAAAAACCTTATTAACTAGCGCGCGTGACGCCGTGCATAATTTCACGCACTACGCGGCGATGGTCGATGCCGGCGCCGAGGTCATCATCACGCGGCGAGGCCGCGCGCCGCTCAAGCTGGTGCGCGCCGAGCCTGCCGCGACCACTGAGAATCGCGAGGTACTCGTGCAGCGGGCGCTATCCATACGCTCGGCAAAACCGTTCAAGGGCAAATTCGTGCGTGGCGAGGCCTACGACGAATGAACTCGCTCGACACGAACGTGCTGGTCTACGCGGTCAGCACAGTGGATGGCGACAAAGAAAACGCCGCGCGAAAACTACTCGCCCGTGCGTCCCATGCAGGCTGGTCTATACCCGCGCAGGTCTACGGCGAATTTTTTGCGGTGATGACCCGCCGGCTATACATGACTCGCAAAGATGCCCGATCGGCGGTGGAGGCCTTCTGCGCAGTCATGCCGGCAATGCCGTCCACGGTTACCGCGCATGTGGCGGCACTCCGGCTGGCGGCGGAAAAACAGGTGCAATATTGGGATGCCCTGATTATTGCCGTGTGCGCTGAGCATGGCGTGAAGCAGCTCTACACCGAAGACACGCCGTCGGCGGCCAAGTTGTTGGGGGTTAAGTGTGTTTCACCATTTGCGGTGAAGTGAGGCAGCAGGCGCGAGGAATTTGTAACCATATAATCAAAAGGCCGCGCTGTGCGTCTCCGGTTTTGGCCGCAAAATCTCGCTTGTAACGGGCTTTGTCGTGATCCGCGAGGAGAATTAAATTTGTTTAAAAACAAATACTTACATATTTTTGCGTTATGGGTTGGTTACTCCGTCGCGCAGGCCCAGGCGCCAACCACTTCGGCAGGCTCAGGGCAGGCATGGGCGCCGACCAAAAACGTCGAAATCATCGTCAGTTCCGTGCCCGGCGGCAGCAACGACAATACCGGTCGCCAAATCGAAAAAGCGTTAAACGAGATGAAGCTGGTGCCGACCTCGACGTCTATCGTCGGCAAGCCCGGTGGCGGCGGCAACATCGCGATGGCGTATACCAATCAGCATCCGGGCGACGGGCATTACCTGATGGTGACCACCTCGACTATCAGCAGCAATCACCTCATCGGCGCGAGCAAGCTCACCTACAGCGACTTCACGCCGATAGCCATGCTGGTGAACGACTACGTGGTGTGCGCGGTGAAAACCGATTCGCCGCTGAAAACCGGCAAAGACCTCATGGCGCAGTTCAAAGCCAAGCCGCAAGCCGTGTCGATAGGTTTTGCCGCCGCGTTTGGCAACACGCGCCATGTGGCGGCGGGCTTGTTGATTAAAGCGGTGGGTGGCAGTCCGCGCGATTTAAAAACCGTGGTCTTCAAAGGTTCCGCCGAGGCGATCTCCGGTTTGCTCGGAGGACACCTTGAAATGGTCATTATCGGCGCGGGCAATGCCGTGGCGCACGTGCAAACCGGACGCATGCGCGTGCTCGCGGTCACGTCACCGAAACGCCTGACGGGCGCGCTGTCCTTCGTGCCGACATGGCGCGAACTCGGCGCTGATGTGGTGTCGGGCAGTTGGCGCGGCGTATTCGGTCCGAAAGACATGCCCGCCGCGCAAATCGCATTCTGGGAAAATGCCATGCAGCGCGTATCGCAAAACGCCGGTTGGAAAGCCGACTTGGAACGAAATTACTGGTCGGAAGATTTCGTCATCGGCGCGCAACTGAAAAAAGAACTGGAAGTCGATTACGTAGACACCAAGAAGATTTTGGTGGATATTGGATTGGCGAAATAGAGGAATAAATTTTGTTTACAAACAAATACTTACAATCAACCTTTCTGGCCGTGCTGATGGGCGGCACGGCTCACGCCCAAAGCTGGACGCCCACCAAAAACGTCGAGATCGTCGTCACCTCCGCGCCCGGTGGCAGCAACGACAAGACCGGCCGCTCGGTGGAAAAACTGCTGAACGATCTGAAGCTCGTGCCGACCTCGATCACCGTGGTCAACAAACCCGGCGGCGGCGGCAACATTGCGTACGCTTACGTCAATCAGCATGCGGGCGACGCGCACTATTTGCTGGTGGGCACCACGGCGTTGTTGAGCAACCACATTGTCGGCTCCGGCAAACTCAATTACGCCGACTTCACGCCGATAGCCTCGCTGTTTAACGACTACGTGGTGTTCGCAGTGAATGCCAATGCGCCGTTCAAGTCGGGGCAGGATCTTGTGGCGCAACTTAAAGCCAAACCGCAATCCATCGCCATCGGTTTTGCCACCGCGCTCGGCAGTCACAATCACATCGCGGCGGGCTTGTTGATGAAGGCCGCGGGCGGCAATGCGCGCGATCTCAAGGCCGTGGCGTTCAAAGGCTCCGCCGAAGCGGTGACCGCGCTGATGGGCTCGCACCTGGAACTGGTGACCACCGCCGCCGGCAACGTCGCCGCGCATGTGCAGACGGGCAAATTGCGCGTGGTGGGCGTGTCGGCGGACAAACGCCTGCCCGGCACACTCGCCAACGTGCCCACGTGGAAGGAGCAGGGCATCAACCTCGTCTACGGCGGCTGGCGCTCCATCGTCGGGCCCAAGGGACTCACTGCCGCGCAGGTGGCATTCTGGGAAAACGCGTTGCGCAAGGCGGCGCAAAGCGCGGAGTGGAAAACCGAGTTGGAGCGCAACTACTGGTCGGATGATTTTGTCACCAGCGCGCAGTTTCGAAAGGATCTGGAAAAGGACTACGCCGATATGAAAGCGGTGCTGGTAGATCTCGGCTTGGCGCGATGAAAACCATCCCGATGAAAACCATCCTAGTGACCGGCGCTGCTGGGCGCATTGGCACCTTCCTGCGCCCTGAACTCGCGGGCAAATACAAGCTGCGTCTTTCCGACATCAAGCCCGTCAAAAACTTGAAACCCGGCGAGACCTTCATGCGTGGCGACATCTCGAACATGAAAGACGCGCTGCGCATCACCAAGGGAGTGGATGCCGTGGTTCACTTCGGCGGGCAGTCGGGCGAGCATGATTGGGAGCACATCCTCGCGGCTAACCTCATCGGCTTTCACAACACGCTGGAGGCGGCGCGGCGTAACGGCGTCAAACGCTTTCTCGTGGCGACCTCCAATCACGCGGTGGGGTTCTATCCGGTGACGCAGACCATCGATCATCGCGTTTACCCCAAGCCCGACAGCCGCTACGGCGTGTCGAAAGTGTTCAACGAGGCGCTATCGAGCTTGTATGCCGACCGTTACGGCATGGAGATGTTCTGCATGCGCATCGGTAACGTCAACAGCGCGCCCATCGACCGGCGGCGGCTGGCGATCTGGATCAGCGCGCGCGACATGGCGCAACTCGTCACTATAGGCCTCGAACGCCCGAATCTGCATTTCGAAATTGTTTACGGTATTTCGGACAACGCGCGCGCATGGTTCGATAACGTCAACGCCTATCGCATGGGTTACCAGCCGCGCGATCGCAGCGAAGATTACGCCGCGGAAAACCTGACGCGCGAAGGCCCGCCGGGCCATGCGCCCGCCGATATCTTTCAAGGCGGCGGGCATTGCATGTCCGAAGGCGGCACGCGCAGCCGGTTGGCGGGTGAGCCTACGCCCGCAACCGTGCGCAAGCCGGTGAAACGGGCACCGATAAAGAAAACGGCAGCAAAGAAAAAACGCGCTGCCGTGCGCAAAAAACCCGCGTCGCGCCGCTAAGGCTTCATGGAAGTCAGTTGGCTATGGATACCGCTGTCGATATTCGCCGCGCTTATGCAGTCGGTGCGCACCGCCGCGCAGAAGCAGCTCAATCAACGCATGTCCACCATGGGCACGACCTACGTGCGCTCGTTATTCGGCCTGCCGGTGTTGCTGGTGTTTCTGGCCGCGGCAACGCTCTATACCGGGCTGGGCGCGCCGGCCTTTAAACCGGCGTTTGTGCTGCATACGGCGGGTGGCGCGTTGACGCAGGTGCTGGCGACCGCGCTGCTGATCCAGATGTTTCGCCTCAAAAATTTCGCGGTGGGCACCATGCTCACCAAAACCGATCTGATTTTGACCGCACTGGTCGGCACGCTGCTGTTCTCGGAATTCGTCACGCCGCTGGGTTGGCTGGCGATACTGGTGGTGATGGGCGGCGTGATTTTGATGTTGCTGGGGAAGCTGGGCGGGGCTGCGTTCGCTACGCGCGGCGAGGCGTTGTCGGATCTGCTGCTGGGGCGACCCTCACAAATCGCCTTCGCGTGCGCGCTGTTGTTTTCATTTTCGTATCTGTTTTTGCGCGCGGCCACGCTGGAACTCGGCGAGCAACATCATTTTCTGTGGCGCTCGGCGTGGACGGTGGTGCTGGCGACCGCCATGCAAACCGTGTGCCTCGGCCTGTGGCTTGCCCACAAGGAACCCGCGGTGTTTCGCCAGATGTGGCCGATGCGCGGCATCGCCAGCTTCATTGGCCTCACCAGCGCGCTCGGCTCCATCGGCTGGTATTCGGCCTTCGCCTTGCAGAACGCGTCGTATGTGCGCGCCGTCGGCCAGATCGAAACCGTGTTCACGCTGACGATCTCGTGGCTTTATTTCCGCGAGAAAATCACCGCGCTGGAGTTGCTGGGCATCGCGCTCACCGTCGTGGGCGTGCTGATGTTCCGGCTGGTTTAATCGGCTACTTCACCGGTGTTTTTTTCGGTGGCGGCACGCCGATCACCGCGATGCGGATGTCCTCACCCGTGTTGTTCAGCAACTGATGCTCGATCACATCCGGCGGCATGTAAATCGTATCGCCAGGGCCGACCTGCTGTTCCTGAATGCCCCCCGATGCGGTCTTCCATTGCAGCACGCCCGATCCGCCGAGCACAAAATAAATTTCTTCGAAATCCGCCGGGTATTCAACCTTCACGCCGTCGTGCACGTACTGGTCGTGCTTGTGCCAACTGTGCGGGCTATGGCCGGGCGCGATGACGTCGATGTTGAAATAAAACTTCGGCGTGGCGACGATGCGTTTGACGTGCCCGGCCTCCGCTGGCAGGCCGCGCAGGTTTTGCGGTTTTACGTCGTCGAGTTTGATGAATTTGAGTTCTGACATGAAAAAGCCTTTTTACATTTTCAGATAAATCGGTGGTGAGGTAGTGATGGCGGTTACCGCACGCCCGCCGCGCTCGACCGCAGCAACTTCCCGCTCATCGCCCCGGTATGTTCGCCGTTGCGAAAGGTGACCTTGCCCGCCAGCACCGTGGCCATGATGCCTTTGGATTTTTGCTTGAGGCGGCGCGCGCCGGTGGGCAGATCGTTTTCGATGGTCGGCATTTCCGGCGCAATGGTTGCCGGGTCGAAAATGTTGATGTCCGCGATGCAGCCCTGACGTAACAGGCCGCGATCGGTGAAGCCCCAGGCCATCGCCGGCGCCAACGTAATCATCTTCACGCCTTCTTCCAGCGTGAACGCCTGCTTTTCGCGCACCCAGTAGGCCAGCAAGTGGGTGTGGATGGACGAATCCATAATCAGGCTCACGTGCGCGCCCGAGTCGGAGAACGTCATTACCGTGCGCGGGTGTTTGAGCGTGGCGAGTGATTCTTCGTCGCTCTTGGGCACCGTCGCCGGGTCAAACTGCATAAAAAGTTGGTTGAAATCGGACGCCACTGCCAGATCCATCATCACCTCCACCGGATCGACGCCGCGCTCCGCCGCCAGGGCGTCTACGGTGCGATTGCCCGACACCGCATTGCGCATCACATACATGTGATCGTAATTCGGCTTGCGCGGCTCGCCGCCGCCGGTGCGGTAACCGCCGCGCTTGGTGGCATCGACCAAGACCTTGCGCCGTTGCGGATCGGTGAACGCCTTGCGTTGCTCGGCTATCGGCAGGCCGCGCACGGCTTTCCATTCGGCCAGATCATCGAACTGCAAGCGTCCCTTGAACGACAACATGTGCGAAATGCCGCGCGTATGCGTCTGCCCGAACATACGCCCGCCCGCTTCGGCGGTGGCGTCCAGCAGATGCAGCGCGTCTTCCACGCCCGCGCTGCCCGCCGGTATGCCAAAGGTGACAGGCACGCCGCTATCCACCGCGAGTTGCAGCAGCCGGTCGTTGACGGTTTTGCGCACCGCCGGGTCGGACGAGCGCGCCTCGCGTTCGCGTGAATACTCAAACAAACCGCGGCCGGTTTTGCCCATCAGGCACACCAGATGGGCCATCTCCTCCCACGAAGCGTGATTGGATGCAACGGGGCGATTGTCCGGCTCCGGCAGCTTGTGCCCGGTGGAGCGCGAACTGGTAAAGCCAATGGCGCCTGCGGCTAGCGCGTCGAGCAATTCGCGCTCCATGGCGCGCAGATCGTCATGCGTGGCCTGCTGCTCGAACGCGCGCTCGCCCATGATGTGCGTGCGCAGCGCGGAGTGCCCGATGTTAGCGGCGTAGTTGATCGCCTTGGGCTGTTTGTCCACCACATCCATGTATTGCCGGAACGAGGTCCAGTCCCAGCGGATCGCGGCGGCCATCGCGTCGGCGGAAATATCCTCCGCGCGCGCAATGTTGGAAACGATCATGTCGCGCTGCGCGGCGGAGCCCGGGGCGAGCGTAAAACCGCAATTGCCCATCACCACGGAGGTCACGCCGTGCCAGCACGAGCAACTGCCCAGCGGATCCCAGAACACCTGCGCGTCCATGTGCGTGTGCCCGTCGATAAAGCCCGGCGTCACCACTTGGCCGGTAGCGTCGATTTCCTCTTTGCCTTTGTCGGCGATGCGCCCGATGGCCGCGATGCGGTTGCCGGTGATGGCGACATCGCCGCGAAATTTTGGCAGCCCTGTGCCATCGACAACGGTGCCGTTACGGATAACGATATCGTACATGGGGTTTCTCCTCGGTGGGATTCGCAAGATCTATTCTGACATCAGAACCAGCCGCATCATCATACGCGTATGATGATGTAACTGCTTTTCGAATCCCGCATGACCCCAACACCCTCCCGCTGGTTGTCCCGGCTCGCCCGGATGCCCCAGTTTGCTGCTCTGCGTCATCGCGGCTTTCGCCTGCTGTGGATCGCCACGCTTTTTTCATCCACCGCCCGTTGGGCGGATATGGTGGTGGTGGGCTGGCTCACGCTGGAACTGACGGATTCGGCGCTGATGGTGGGCATCGTCGCGGCGAGCAAGATGGCCGGTTATCTCGCGGCGCCGTTCATGGGCGTGATCGCGGACCGCATGGACCGGCGCCGCTTGTTGATTGTCGCGGCGGCGGTGAACTTCGTGGCGTCGGCTATCATGCTGCTGCTGTTTGCGTTTGGCTGGCTGGCGCTGTGGCAGATCATCGTGCTGGCGCTGGCCGGCAGCCTGACCTGGGCGCTGGACAATCCCGTGCGCAATGCCCTGGTGCCCGATCTGGTGAAGCGCGAAGACCTGACCAACGCGGTGGCGTTGAACGCGGTGGCGGTGGAGATCACGGTGGTGATCGGCCCGGCCATGGGCGGACTGTTGATTCCCGCGTTCGGCATGGCTGGCGCCTATGGACTGATAGCCGCGATTTATCTGCTGGACGTGGTGGTGCTGTGCATGATGAGGGAGGTCAAACAGTCTGTCGTCCAAAAGCACGAATCGCCGTTGCAAAGTCTGATCGGCGGGATGAATTACGTGTGGGACAACCACACCGTGCTGGTGCTGCTGGTGATCGCCTTTTTGCTGAATCTGCTGGCAGCACCCTATCGCTATGCGTTTCTGCCGCTGTTCGCCCGCTATATTCTCGATACTGGGCCGGCGGGCTACGGCATGCTCACGGCGATGGCGGGCTTCGGCGCGCTGGCGGCGGGGGTGTGGGTGGTGTCGCTGGGCAACGTACGGCACAAGGGCGCGTTGCTGGTGTGGAGCAGTTTTGCATGGCCGGCGTCGCTGCTGCTGTTTGCGTTTTCCACGTCGTATGCATTGTCGATGGCGCTGGTGTTCGTGGCGGGGCTGGCGCAGGCGCTGTGCTGGACGGTGATCGCTACGCTGATCTTGAGCCATACCGAACAGCCGATGCGTGGCCGGGTGATGGGACTGCGTACCGGCGTGGTGATTGCGTTGCCGGCGGGCAATGTACTCGCCGGGGCGGTGGCCGAGCGCTTTGGCGCGCCGATGGCGCAGGGCGTTTACGCGGCGGGCGCCATGGTTCTCATGGTGGCCATCGTGCTGCTGGCGCCACGCCTGCGGCGATTGGATTGAGCGGCTACAATACGCTGTTCCAAAAGACCATAAAGACCACACAGTGGGACACACCAAGTAAGGGGAGCAGGATGATTTTTCCGAACGTAGAAGACGCACAAAACATTTTTGATCTGCGCGACATGGCCAAGGGGCGGCTGCCCAAGTGGCTGTTCGAGTTTGTCGATCGCGGCACCGAAGACGAAGTGGCGCTGCACAACAACCGCGAAGCGTTCGAGCGCATTCAGTTCAAGCCGCGAATGCTGGTGGATGTCTCGGGCCGCAAGCTTGACACCACGCTCTATGGCAAGGAACACAAAATGCCCATCGGCATCGCGCCCACGGGTGCTGCGGGCATGATGTGGTACAAGGGCGAGCTCGAACTCGCGCGCGCCGCACGCGACACGGGTGTGCCGTTTTCGCTCGCCACCGGCTCCATAACCAGCATGGAAGAAATCGCCGGCGAAGTCGGCGGCACGCTGTGGATGCAGCTTTACATGTGGGCCAACCGCCAGCTTTCGCACCAGTTGGTGAAGCGCGCATCGGCCGCGGGTTTTGAAGCGTTGCTCGTCACCGTGGACGGCGCGGTGGCCGGCAACCGCGAGTACAACCGGCGCAACGGCTTCTCGGTGCCGTTCAGCTACAACAGCAAAAACACCCTCGATGTGATCTCGCATCCGCGCTGGATGCTGGGCGTGCTGGGACGCTACATCGCCAACGGCGGGATGCCGGAGCGCGTGAATTTCCCCGACGAACTCAAAGGCAAAATTACCACCGCTTACGGCGGCAACAAAGACACTCGCAGTGATTCGCTGAACTGGGATGACCTGAAAGCGCTGCGCGACATCTGGCCCGGCAAACTGCTGGTGAAGGGCTTGCTGCATCCCGACGACGCGGCGAAATCCGTGGAGTTGGGCGCCGACGGCATCATTGTTTCCAACCACGGCGGACGCAACTGTGACGCCGCGCCCGCCCCCATCGAAGTGCTGCCGGAAATCGTCAAGGCGGTGGGCGACCGCACCACCATCGTCTTCGACAGCGGCATCCGCCGCGGCAGCGACGTGGTGAAGGCGCTGGCACTCGGCGCAAAAATGGTGTTGATCGGACGCAGCACGCTCTATGGCACGGCGGCCGCGGGCTACGACGGCGCGAAACGGGCGCTGGACCTTTATCGCGGCGAAATCAGCCGCGGCATGGCGAATATTTCATGCAACAAGGTGTCAGAGATCGGGCCGCACCATGTCGCGTTCCAGCGGGACTGGTATCGCGAGGGGTAAGAAGAAAAAAGAAAGCGGCAGCACTAATCCGGATACGCGTCAAACTCGGTCACATCGGCATCGCAACCCAGTGCCTTAGCCATGCGAATAAGTGAGTCTTCAGTGAGGGGTGCGACCTCATACTCGGCTACTATGCCTTTGGCCGCGATGAATTTCTTGGCCGAGGCATCGGAAGTCCAGGTCACGACCAGACCCGGCTTATCGGAAAGCCGTCGGCCTTGCTGATGATGGCAAACATGCTGCGTGTCCTCCTGTTCACGAACGCAGAAGCAGAGTTTACCGCCAATTGAGGCCGTAAACACCAGCCGACCTTGTGGTCAAATTACCCGTGCCGCATCCGATTGCCTGCCCGAATTTCATTTTTCTTTTTGCTTCGTCTATCCATTCATCATCTCTGGCACCCCGGAGGGCAGGAAAATGCGGGGCTGCCTTCCCATTTAAGGTTATTTTTGAACGGATGCCTTCCTGAAATACTGCTCCCATTTATCGTGTTCCGCCAGGAAGGTCTTGCGAAAGTCTTCGGGCGTGTTGGCGGGCACCAGCTCCGCGCCATCGGCGGCAAGCTTGTCGGCCAGTTGCGGCTCGCGCATGATGCGGTTGATTTCCGTGTTCAGCGCCAGCACGATCGCTGGCGGCGTGTTGGATGGGGCGAACAGGCTGTGCGAATTGCTGGTTTCGAAGCCCGGCACGCCTGACTCGGAAATGGTCGGCACCTCGGGCCACGCCGCCGAGCGTTTCAGGCTCGACATGCCCAACGGGCGCAGTCGTCCCGCCTTCACGTGATACGACACCGTCAGCGCGCTGCCCAGCATCGAATGCACCTGGCCGCCGATCATATCGACCAGCCCCACCGACACGCCCTTGTAGGGGATATGTTGAATGGTGATGCCCGTCATCAACTTGAACAAATCCATGCCCACGTGTGATATCGAGCCGTTGCCCGAGGAAGCGTAGTTCAGTTTGTCCGGGTTGGCCTTGGCGTAGGCGATGAATTCCTTAACCGTTTTCGCGGGCACGGACGGCGTCACGATCAACAAATACGGCTGCGTGGTCATTTGCACCACCGGCACGTACGCCTTGCGCGTGTCGTACGTCACCACCTTGATCAGCGTGGCGCTCGCCACATCGGACAGCGTGCCGACGTAGAGCGTGTAGCCATCGGGCGCGGCGTTCGCCACCAGATTAAACGCAATGGCGCCGTTGGCGCCGGGGCGATTATCGATGACCACTGATTTGCCCCAGCGTTCGGTCAGTTTTTGCCCGACGGCGCGCGCGACAATATCGGTGCCGCCGCCGGGCGCGATGCCGAGGATGATGTGGATCGGGCGCGCGGGGTAGCTTTCGGGACGCTGCGCGTGCGCGTTGCTTGCCGCCAATCCGATGACGGCGGCGAGCCAGGAGTAACGATGCCATTGATGAAAGATCATGGCTTGCATGCTATGTGACCGCCGCGCGGCGGTCAAACCATGATGGACACAATTGGCGCAGGTGCATCAACAGGGTATTCTTCGATTTCTATTTTGTTATCGAAGGAAGCAGAAATGACC
>CAWUUY010000286.1:0-9472 GCA_963924885.1 uncultured Burkholderiales bacterium
GGATTCCACCGCGCACCTGGTCTACATCGCACGCAAGTGGGGCGGCGAGCAATGGCTGCCGACCGATCCGCTGGGCATGACCGATGTGATGCACTGGATGGCGTTCGCGCAGAACCAGGTGCAGTTTGGTTTGCAGTGGGCGCGCGGCGTTGTGTTGAAACTCAAAAAGACGGGTGACTTAGAGGACATGCAGCGCCAGGGGCGGCTCGGGCTGCAAATACTCAACGACCATTTGCAGCACAACTACTGGCTCGCGGTGGGGCGCACCACCATCGCCGACATCGCGTGTTACCCGTACGTGGCGAAATCGCCCGAAGGGGATTTTGATCTGTCGGCGTATCCGCACGTGGTGGCGTGGTTAAAGCGCTGCGAGACGGTGCCGAAGTGGCCGGAGCGCAAGGACAACTACCGGCGCAATTGAGTTGGTGATGGCTCGGGCTATTTTTTGGCCAACTGCTCGCGCAGCATCACCACTATCCGCTCCGGCGGCGTGCCGGGCGGAAAGAACAGCACGTATTTGCCGTTGCGATCCAGCAAGAAAGTAAACGCCGTGTGTTCAATAAAATACGTTTTTGATCCGGGCGGTGTTACTTTTTCATAATACACCTTGTAGCCGGTGGCGATGCGATGGATGTCCTCTGCGCCGCCGGTCAGCGCGACAAAGCGCGGATGAAACGCCGCAGTGTAATCGCGCAGCAGCTCGCGCGTGTCGCGCGCCGGATCAAGCGTGATGAACACCGGCTGCACCGCATCGCCGGCCTTGCCCAGCGACTTCACGGCTTGTCCGATGGCGTAGAGATCGGTCGGGCACACGTCGGGGCAGAAGGTAAAGCCGAAGTACAGCAGCACCATTTTGCCGCGAAAATCCGTGAGGCTTACGCGCTTGCCGTGCTGATTGGTTAGGGTGAACGGCACGCCGACCGCCGCTTTGCCCGACATCAGGTCGTTCATCAACTGCGCGGCCCGCGCGCGGGGTTCCTCCGATTGCGCGGGGGCTTGTGCCGCCCACAAAGCCGACGTCAGCGCGCCCAGCGTCAAAAGCGCGCGCCACATCATCACGCGCCGAATACGTACTCCGTGCCGGTGGACGAGGTAATCACGCGGTCGGCCACCTCCGTGCGCAGCAGCGCGAGCAGGCCGGGGCCGGAGCAGTGCATCGGGATGATCACATCCGGATCGAGCTTCCTGATCTCGGCAACGGTTTGGCGCAGATAATCCTCGGTCGCCGGGAACAGATGAAAGCCGCCCAGCGCCGCATGTACTTTGTTGACGCCGGAAACTTCCATCGCCTGGCGCACGGTGTTGACAATGCCGGCATGGCCGCAGGATGAAATCACCACCAGCCCGCGATCTTTGACATTAAAGCAGGTGCCGTGTTCGTGCAGATGCTCGTCGGCGACCGCTTTGCCGTCGGCCTTGGCATTGGCGGCAGGTATGTCACAGCCCACACCCTTGGTCTTGAAATATTCGACCAGTGTGTTCGGTAGCACGCGCTCAAATCCGCGTCGCGCTATGGCGCCGGTGGAAAACGCGTGTCCGTGCATCAGCGTCGGCTGCTCGCACGACACGACTCGAATGCGATGTTTTTCCAGATCGCGCCGATCGAGCACGCCCCAGTCGCTGAAATGGCCGGGTGCGCCGCTGGCGGTTTTGCGATTGCAGAAGTTGTCTTCACCGCCCACATACAGCACTAGATCATTCGGCAGGCCGTCGCGGAATTTTTCGAGAAAACCGAGCAGGCCGCCGAAGTGGTCGTAGTGGCCGTGGCTCATGATGAGTCCCTGCATCTTCGTGCCGTCGATGCCCATGATTTCCATGTTGTTCATCAAGGTGTTCGGCGTGTAACCGAAATCCAGCAGCAGGGTGCGCGTATCGGCGCCGATGCGCGATTCCAGCGCCAGCGACAAGCCCCATTCGCTGTGCAGCGTCTTGCGAAAATCCTTGGTGGAGACAATCGGCGTGCGGCGGATTTTGACCCACTTCGACGTGCCCACGCGCGGCGTGTCGTAGTTGCTGTCGGTGATGACGCGTATGGTCAGACTGTCCACCGCGGGCACGCTCAGCTTGGGCGTTTGCGCGGACGCGTGCTGCGTCAATCCCATTTGTGCGAAAACGGCGGCGGATCCAAGAACGAACTGGCGGCGGTTCAGATTGATGGTCATGGGAGGCTCCTCTCGCTGGCGGGCAAACGGCGGAAGATCCGCCGTGTGCGGAGAACTATAGGCCGTAGTTCAGGATGTGGCATGCGGCGGTGCCGTGCAAAAAAAGTGCTTCCGGCGTGAGCGATTTCGGCTACTATTTCCACCGCTTTTATTTCTTCAACTCCCCGCTCGTTCCCTTTTCATACCGCCCGTTTCATTTTCACTTCAGGAGTAGTCATGGCCCAAGCGCCCATCACCCCCGGCACCAACGCGTCACAAACGCTGTCGTATAACTTCAAACTGCTGTCGCATCACACGCTCGATGGTTTCGGCGGTGTGGGCGAGGGCATGGGCATGCAAAAAACCAAGGATGGACGCCGCATCATGTGGCTGGGCCACGAGGCCGCGCCGAAAAATTTCACCGGCGTGGATGTAACCGATCCGCTCAAACCGAAAGTCATTGTACAAACCGATTTGCCGCATCACAAAATGCGTTCCAACTCGCTTGAAGTGTGCGGTGACCGTATGTATGTCGCGCACCAGATACGCGGTGACCGCGGCATGACACCGGCGGGCTTTGACATCTGGGACATCAGCACTCCGGAAAAGCCGGTAAAAATTTCGCACTTTGACGCCTCCGGCCCGCACTCGCTGGGCGTGCATTGCGTGTGGTGCGTGGATAACGAGTTCGTACACATGTCTTCCGGCGCGCCCGACTTCGAACCGCGTAACCCGAACGATCACCAGATTTATCGCATCATCGATGTGCGCAATCCTTCCCAGCCGGTGGAGGCGGGCCGCTGGTGGTTTCCGGGGCAAAGCGTCAAGGACAAAGAGCCGCCGTTAAAGCGTCATCCGAAATTCGACAACGGCTATCGGCCGCACAACACACAGTGGTATCCTCAGCGCCCGGATCGCGCGTATCTCGGTTACCTCGACGGCGGTATCGTGATTCTGGATATCAAAGACAAGTCAAATCCGAAACTGGTGACCAACTACAACTACTCGCCGCCGATGAACGGCTTCACGCACACCGCGATGCCGCTGTTCTCGAAAGACCTGCTGATCGTCACCGACGAATGCACGCAGGACGACGGCAAGGATTGGCCGAAAATGACGTGGGTGGTCAACATGGCCGACGAAACCAATCTGGTGCCGATCTCCACCTTTCCGCTGCCGCCCGCCGACGTGTTCACCAAACGCGGCGGTCGTTTCGGCTCGCACAACCTGTATGAAAACTATCCTATGGACGTGGCCTGGCGCTCGGACAACATTATTCTCGCCACGTTCTTTAACGGCGGCTTGCGAGTGTACGACGTGGCTAATCCGTATCAGCCGCAGGAAGTTGCTTACTTTGTGCCCGGCGCGCCGGCGTTGTCACCCAAAGGCTCGGTGCAGATCAACGACGTGTATGTCGATGATCGCAACCTGGTTTACACCGTGGATCGGTTTACCGGCGGCTTGTATATTCTGGAAATGAATATCTAGGCAGCAGACGCAATGGCGTCAGAGGGCAAGCGGGCAAGCGGGCGAGCGCGTCGCCTACTTGTCCTCTTTCTTTTTGTCGGAGTCCGGAATCACCGCATCTGCCACTGCGCCCACGGCTTTTGCGGTGACCTTCACCACCGTAGCGCCCACGGTGATGGCAGCGTCACCCACGGCTACGATGGCCGAGCATGCCGTGATTTGCATGATCACGCACGCCAGTAGCGCGGTGGTGAATAGTTTTCGTTTGCTCATCGGTATTCCTTGAGTGTATTTATCTTGAGGTCCGACATCCAGTACGCTGCAAAGTTCAGCTCGACTCAATTCCGCGTCACACCGCCAGCGCCTACGCCAGTACTCGCAGGTAATTGCGTCCGAGCATGTTCGTAATATCATCGGCTTTGACGCCGAGTTTGGAAAGCAATTCTTCCAGCGCGGGATAGGCTTCCTAACCGGGCATGGGCTATTTTAAGAGACTCGGTATGTCGGTGCTCACCGCCACGTGTTCGGCGCCAAGGTATTGCGCCGCGTCGATCATCGCTTGCGCGTAGGTGTCGAGCGTCGGATACAAATTGCCCAGCGGCCACATGCCGATAACGCCGCCCTGTTTTGCAATCTCTATCGCCAGCGGGCGATGGATGGCGCGTGCGCGGGTGTTGCCTTGGGTGTAGTAAGGGCTGGTCGCCAGAATATGGCCGTGTGAATAAACCACCGGCTTTGTCGTTAACGCCAACGTCTGAGCGATCACGTCCGACGTACCATGGGCGACGTCGATCAGGATGCCGAGCCGGTTGCATACGGCGACGACCTCCTTGCCGAATGCCGTCAATCCATTGTGCAGCGGGCGTTCGGTAGAGATGTCGCCCAACTCTGATACGCGGTAATGCACGAGCTACAAGCGAGTAATGCCCCGTTGGCGCGCGGCTTCGAGGCGCTGGATGTCGCCTTCGAGAAAGTCGCCGCCTTCCACGCCGATAATGACCGCGGGTTCACCCGCGCCCGCGGCGTGTTGCAGCGCTTGCGCCGTGGCCACCTCAATCAGTGTCTCGTCGGCGTGCCGCGCTTTCAGGCGCGCCAGCGTTGCTTCATAGCGCTCGAACAATTCGCCCGGCGCAGGCTCGCGGAACATCCGGAAACCTTTGCCCGGAATCCATTGAATCACCGAGCCGTCACCGACGATCTTGCGCGCGATGAGCAGCACGCCGTTTCGCCTCGTCGCATCGTGAACATTTTGTTGGTCACGATACATGCCGATGTGCGTGTGCATGTCGGCAAAGCGCAGCGCCTTGATTTGCGCGTGCGTAGCGTTGATGCCGAAGGGCGCAGCAACCGCGAGCGGCGCATGCCGATTGGATGAACCGTCGTCGATTCAGGCGATCTGTGACGGGAACCCGCAAAATCAGTTCGCCTTGATCCCCGTTCTGCGCACCACCTCGGCCCACTTTTCAAGATCGACTCTTATTGACGCCGCCGCCTGCTCCTGCGTGTTGGCGATAATTTCCGCGCCTTCGGCTTCGAGCCGCGGCTTCACTTCCGGCGCATTCACCGCGCGCACCATTTCCTGATGCAGGCGCGCGACGATGTCTTTGTTTACGCCCGTGGGCAGCCACATGGCGTGGCCGCCGACATCCTCCAGACCCGCGACGCCGGCTTCCGCGAGTGTCGGTATATCCGGCAGCCGCGTCGCGCGCTTGACGCCGCTCACTGCCAGCGCGCGCAGCCGCCCCGATTGCACCACCTGCATGCTGGCGATCAGATTAAAAAGCCCCACCTGCACTTGCCCCGCGATTTGTTCGGTCATCGCCGGGCCGGTGCCTTTGTACGGGATATGCATAATGTCGAGGCCCGTGCGCAGCTTCATCAATTCAAACGCCATCTGCGGGCCGGTGCCGGTGCCGCCCGAACCATAGTTCAGTTGGCCGGGCCGTGCTTTCGCCAACGCGGCGAATTCCTTGAATGTTTTCACCGGCAGTGATGGATGCACGCACAGCACATAAGGCGCCGCGGCGAGTATCGACACCGGGAATAAATCTTTGCGCGGATCGTACGGCAGCTTGGAATAAATATTCGCGTTGATGGTGTAAGTCGCCGCCGCGACCAGCAGCAGCGTGTAACCATCGGGTGGCGATTTCGCAGCGAGGTCGGTGCCGATGACGCCGCCGGCGCCGGTGCGGTTATCGACGACGACGGTTTGTTTCAGGCCCTCGGTCATTTTTGCCGCCATGGCGCGCGCGAGAATGTCGCTGGGGCCGCCGGGCGCGAGCGGCACGATTAGGCGTATCGGTTTCGTGGGGTAGTTGGTTTGCGCGAGCGCTTCAACGGAACAGGCGATGGCCCCGACGGCACTCAGGGTGGCAATGGCGAAACGCATGAAGACCTCCTCGCAAGCGAATGTTTTGCAAATTGTGCAAACCGAATCGGATACGCTTGGCACTCTACGCGAACGGGGTGGGCATCACAACGTCGGCACTCGCCCTGGCACGCGCGCTGCCGTGCGCGCGTATGATTACCGCGACAACACCGGACGCGACCTTGAGTCGTTTATCTAGTTGATTAAATAATGTTTAAAAACAAATACTTACGTAAAGTCCTGCTATTGGCGCTACTGCCAACGCCGTCGCTCGCGCAGGTCGATGTGTTTCCGTCGAAGCCAATACGCATCGTCGTACCGTTCGCGCCCGGCGGCAGTGTTGATCTGATCTCGCGCATGGTGTCTCCGAAGATGAGTGAGCTGCTTGGCCAGCAAATCATCATCGACAATCGAGCCGGTGCATCCGGCAACATCGGTAGCGACATGGTAGCGCGCGCCGCGCCCGATGGTTACACGCTGTTGATGAACACGCTGCCGTTCGTGGTGAACCTCGCTATTTTTCCGCGCGTGCCGTATCACCCGATCAATGATTTCGCGCCGGTGGGGCAGGTGTCGTCGTCACCGTCGGTGTTGACGGTGCACCCTTCGGTGCCGATACACAGCGTGAAGGATCTGCTGGCGCTGTCCAAGTCGCGGCCCGGACAAATCAACTACGCCTCGGCGGGCATCGGCACCAATCCGCACATCGCGGGTGAGTTGTTTAATTTTCTCGGCAAAACGAGTCTGGTCGCTGTGCATTTCAAGGGCGGCGGGCCGAGCCTGATCGCCGTGATGAGCGGCGAAGTCACCGCCACCTTCACCAACATCGCAGAAACCTCCTCGTTTGTTCGCGCAAAAAAATTGCGCGCGCTGGGCGTCTCCAGCGAAAAACGCTCGCCCGCGTTGCCGGAGGTACCGACGGTGGCGGAGGGGCTGCCCGGTTACGAATTCATGACGTGGTTCGTGCTGGCCGCGCCCTCGAAAACGCCGCGCACAGTGATCACGCAAATCAACGACGTCATGCGCAAGGCGCTCGCTACGCCGGAGTCGGCGAAACTTTTTACCGACCGCGGACTGGAGATTGTCGCCGGCACGCCAGAAGCCGCCGGCGATCATCTGAAAAAAGAACTGGAACGCTGGGCGCGCGTGGTGAAAGAGCGCGGCATGAAAGCGGAGTAGCGGAAGGAGCAGCCGCACGACAACCAGGAGGGCGCTCATCATGGATAAAGACAGACGCACAATTTTGGCCACCGGCGCTGCCACGGCAGCGGTGGCTGCCGCACCCGGCGCATTCGCACAACAACCCAACCAACAAGGAGCAACCACCATGCCGTCCTACGAAAAAGGCAATGTCCGTATTCATTATCAGGAAGCAGGCGCGGGTTATCCGCTGCTGCTGATCCCAGGCGGCGGCTTGAACGCCACCATCGGCAACTTCACCGGCAGCGCGCCGTTTAATCCGATGGAAGAATTCAAGAGAGAATTCCGCTGTATCGCGGCAGATTTGCGCAACGCCAACGGCGGCCAGTCGTCCGGCCCGCTGGAGGTGGATCGCCCGTGGGACGCCTATACCGATGACCACATCGGGCTGATGGATCACCTCGGCATCAAGGAATTCATGGTGATGGGCTTTTGCATTGGCGGCCCGTTTATCTGGAACCTGTTGAAGCGAGCTCCCAAGCGCGTCGTCGCGGCGGTGCTGGTGCAGCCCAGCGGTTACCGCCCCGAGCTGCCCGATCTTTTTTACCAAAACAACATCAAGGGCTGGGGCCCCGCGCTCACCGCGCGCCGGCCCGACATCACCCTGCCGATGATCGACGCCTTCCTGAAAAAGATGTACGGCTCGAACCCCGACTTCGTGTTCACCGTCACCCGCGATTTCGTGCGCGCCTGCCAGACGCCGTTACTGGTGTTGCCCGACGACGTGCCCGCGCACCCCTACGCCGTCGCCATGGAATCCGTGGTGCTCGCGCCGAAATCCGAGGTGAGCTTGTTTCCGTGGAAGGAACCCAAGGAGCGCATACCGCTGGCGCTGCGTCAGGTGCGGTCGTTTATGCGGGGGCATCTGCCGGGGTGAGTCCGCAAGTTTGCAGTACATGTAAAGGAGAAATCCGAGCGCAGGGCGAGTCTGGTGCGCGAACTCGATTGATGGGTCAGGCTTCGCCCGCATAGGGTGCCGTGTGACGACACTTTGGATAGGAACTGCAACCGTAAAACCTAGATCCTGCCGATGGCCCCGATTTGGTTGTACGGAGCACCAGCAGGCTTGCACATTTTGGGCAGGTTGTGGTGCTTGAGTGTCTGGCGCGCAGTGAATCAAGGTGCGCCGTGCGTGTAGCCCATGTCTTTGGGAGGGCGCCAGTTTTCAACGCTTCAGTGATACCTAACACTTCTTCGTCTGAGAAGAGCGGGGTGTTGAAACTCTTGATGTATGTCGTATAGCCCTTGAGCATGACGTTTGGCGGCATTTCAGTCTTGAACTCACACTTTCCCCAGAATATCACGAGTGAATGTAGCCGGTCTTCTTCAACACCGAGAAACTCGGAAATGGCTTTGACGTGACGATAATTTTGATGCAGTGGGTTCCGCATCTTGAACTTTCGTCCAGGCTTGAATATCGACCATTGAGGCGACCTTTCGTCACCAAAAATCCAGCCATCAATATTCTTCGCTTCAATGACAAATATTCCGTACCTGGAGACAACGACATGATCGATCTGGGTCGTTCCGTTTGTGGTCGGCAGCGTAAGGTTGTTGAGCGGGAAATAGACGGATTTATCGAGGAACGCCCAATGAGCGACGGCACCCATGGTCTCACCAGCCCAGCCTTTGACGAAGTTGAAAAGTGACATGGCTTGTTTGTGAGTGTCAATGGTTGAGTTAGGATTCCGCGATTGCGCGCTTTGCCTCAAGTCTCTTCACTCCTGGACCACTTTCCGAAACCAACCAGTCGTTGAAATGTCCATTCAATCCCGATGGGTGGGCCAAGTGAATCCAAAGCCGACCGTCCGCTTTTACCGCCATTGAGTTCACGCGCGAAAAGCTATCTGGATATAGAGAACTGACCAGCGCCTGACAACTCTTTACGTAGCTATCGGTATTTCCGAGAAAGAGCACCATGCGCACTGAGTCCGGTAGATCGCGGAGGTACTTTGAAACGCAGGTGCGCACGACATCAGGAATCTCTGAGAACGACTTAGAGATCAGTGGTCCCGTACAAGCGAATACTTCGCGGCCCTTCTTAAACGAAGCTTTGATGTCTCGTCTAGAGACACTGCACCTGACCAATGAGCCAAATGAAATACGTGAGTTGGGGTCATTGATTCTTTCGGCGGCTGTCTCCGCAGTCGTAAGAACCCCCATTGCTTGCAGCGCTTGGGTTAATCGGGGCCGCATACCGGCAAACGCTACGTCTTCAAACCTGCCAGTTTGATAGATACCTGCTTGAGTTGCCCCTTTCGAGAAGCCCAGTATGAGAATTTTTTTGGAGTTGAGC
>CAWUUY010000287.1:0-3282 GCA_963924885.1 uncultured Burkholderiales bacterium
CTGGAGGCATTACGAGGGCCGTAGTTGTGCGTGGCGGGGCGCTGCTGCCGGGTGAAACGCCGGTGCGCCTTCGCCGGTGTTATCTGTCGTTTGATAAACCCCATCCAACACCAGTGCATGCAGGTGCGTATTGAGATTGGCCGCAGTGCCAAAGCGCTGAATGAGGGTGATGGCGCCGGTGTTGGCTTCGGTACGGTTGACTTTGGTTTGCGGGATGAGGAAGGCATTGATCGCGCGATGGATGATCTTGAACACCGGCGTCAGCAGTTCAGGATGCACGGCAAACAGGCTCCACAGCGGGATGGGGAACCGCGGCACCTACTGGCGCACCGGCACGCGCGGCAGGATGTTGTCCACCAGATCGGCGGCTGTTTGCGCCATGCGCCGCTTGCCGCACGACGGACAGAAAGGGATATGGGGTCAGACACGATATAACATAGGGGATAGGGTTTTCAAAAGCACTTTTCGCATAAACCCCAATGTATCCGGGTGCCACCCGGCGGTCAAATCACACCCAAGAACGGGGCCACGTCTTCCGTTTTGCACAAGCAAGAACGGGCGTGCAAAACAGAAGACGTGACCCGGTTTTTCTTTTCAAAAGCGCTTTTTGCATAAGCCCTAATGTATGCTCGCGCCGTGATCAGGTCAATTGCCGCGTTGTAGAAGCCGAACGGCGCATCGCGCCGCCGTGATAGCATTTTCCAACATGAATACAAACGCGCAACGCATTCCCGTTCAGCCCCGCTGGCAATTCTGGATCGACCGCGGCGGCACCTTTACCGATATCGTGGCGCGCCGCCCGGATGGCACGCTCGCCACGCACAAGCTGCTGTCGGAGAACGCCGGGCAGTATGAGGATGCGGCGCTCGCTGGCATCCGCGATTTGCTGGGTGTCTCGCGCCATTCGATCATCCCCGCTGAACGCATCGCGGCGGTAAAGATGGGCACCACCATCGCCACCAACGCGCTGCTGGAACGCAAGGGCGAGCCGCTGGCGCTGTTTATCACGCGCGGCTTTCGTGACGCGCTGCGTATCGGTTATCAGAATCGCCCGCGCATTTTTGACCGTCACATCGTGCTGCCGGAAATGCTCTATACCGCCGTGCATGAAATCGATGAGCGTATCGGCGCGCGTGGCGAGGTGTTGACTTTGCTCGATTTGGCGCAGGCGCGGCGTGAAATCGAGGCTGCTTATGCGCAGGGGCTGCGCGCCTGCGCCATTGTGCTGATGCACGGCTATCGCTATCCGCGGCACGAGCTGCAACTCGCCGAACTCGCGCGCGCGGCGGGGTTCACGCAGGTGTCGGTGTCGCACGAAGTCAGCCCGTTGATGAAACTGGTGTCGCGCGGCGACACGACCGTGGCCGATGCGTATCTGTCGCCGGTGCTGCGCCGTTACGTCGAGCGCATCACGCGCGAGCTGCCCGGCGTGAATGTGATGTTCATGCAGTCGAGCGGCGGGCTGACCGATGCGCGGCGCTTTCAGGGCAAAGACAGTGTGCTGTCCGGGCCTGCGGGTGGTGTGGTGGGTATGGTTCGCACCGCGCAGGGTGCGGGGTTTGATCGCATCATCGGCTTTGACATGGGAGGCACGTCCACCGACGTGTCGCATTTCGCGGGTGAGTATGAGCGCGCGTTCGATACGCTGGTGGCTGGTGTTCGCATGCGCGCGCCGATGATGAGTATTCATACGGTTGCCGCGGGAGGCGGCTCGATTTTGCATTTTGATGGCGTGCGCATGCGAGTGGGGCCTGACTCGGCGGGGGCGCAGCCCGGCCCGGCGTGTTACGGACGCGGCGGGCCTCTGACCGTAACGGACTGCAACGTGCTGCTGGGGCGCATCCAGCCGGATTATTTTCCGGCGATGTTTGGCGCGTCGGGCACGGCGCAACTGGAGCGGGAAGCAGCACGGAAGAAGTTTTTAGCTTTATCTGAAAATATTACTAAAAACAAATACTTGCAATCCATCGAGGATATGGCCGAAGGCTATCTGCGCATCGCCGTGGACAACATGGCGAATGCCATCAAGAAAATTTCCGTGGCACGCGGCTACGACGTGACGCGCTACACGCTGGCCTGCTTCGGCGGAGCGGCGGGGCAGCACGCTTGCCGCGTGGCGGACGCGCTAGCGATGCCGCGCGTCTACATCCACCCCTACGCGGGCGTGCTGTCGGCGTATGGCATGGGGCTGGCGGACATCACCGCCATGCGCGAGCAAGCGGTGGAAGCGCCATTGACCGATGCGCTGTTGCCGCGCATCGAGGCCACGTTGCAGTCGCTAGCGGACGCCGCGCGCGCGGAGGTGATGGCACAGCATGTCACCATCGAAGATATTGTGATTTCGCGCCGAGTGCATCTCAAATACGCGGGCACCGACACCACGCTCATGGTCGGCTTCGGTTCGGTGGACGAGATGACGCGCGCTTTTGAGAGCGCTTATTTGGCGCGGTATAGCTTTTTGATGCCGGGGCGCGGACTGGTGGTGGAGGCAGTCGCAGTGGAGGCGGCGTCGCGCGAGCGTAATGACACTCGCTATGCAGCCCCCTCCCTTGCTCAAGCGAAGGAAGAAACCCAAGCGGTGGCAAGCGTCAAAATGTACAGTGACGGTCACTACCGTGATACCCCGCTCCACCGCGCCGAAAACCTACAACCTGGCCACCGCATCCCCGGCCCCGCCATCATCACCGACGCCAACGCAACCACGGTCATCGAACCGCAATGGCAAGCCGAAGTCACCGCGCAGGGCCACCTGCTGCTTACCCGCACTACCGCGCGTCAAACCCTAGCCGCCATCGGCACCACTGTCGATCCGGTGATGCTGGAAATCTTCAACAATCTTTTCATGGCCATCGCCGAACAAATGGGCGTGACGCTGGCCAACACCGCCTACTCGGTGAACATCAAGGAGCGGCTGGATTTTTCGTGCGCGCTGTTTAATGCCGAGGGTGAACTCATCGCCAACGCGCCGCACATGCCGGTGCATCTGGGGTCGATGGGCGAAAGCGTGCGCTCGGTAATACGCGACAACGCCGGGCGTATGCGCGCGGGCGATGTCTACATGCTTAACGATCCCTATCGCGGCGGTACGCATTTGCCCGACATTACGGTGATTACACCAGTGTTTGATACGGCGGGCGCCAAGCAGCTGTTTTACGTCGGCTCGCGCGGCCATCATGCCGATATCGGCGGCATTACGCCCGGCTCGATGCCGCCGGACAGCCGCCACATCGACGAGGAAGGCGTACTCATCACCAACTTTCTGCTGGTCGAGCAAGGCCGTCT
>CAWUUY010000288.1:0-4259 GCA_963924885.1 uncultured Burkholderiales bacterium
CGTTCGTACGCTGTTACCGAATGCTACTTGGCTAGGGTTGCCCCCGCGCTTCAGAAATTCGACGTAGGCTTCTTTGAGTCCTCCTCCACCAAAAACCCGTCATTTAGGCTAAAAATGAAAAAGCCCCACTGGTTTGGCAAGGCCTTTCCCTTCTTCTGTATAGCGCTGGCTAAAACTTTCTGTCTTTCGGCTGGTTCGGGTCGCTGCCTTAGTTATCGCTATCCCGGATGGTTCCGTTCTTGCGATGACTGACGACTTCAACCTTGTCACGAATTGGCTGCTGCCGAGCCCGCTCTATGGCTCCCTGCACAGTGTCGGTAACGACGCCTGCGCGTTTAGCGAATTGGCTACGCAAGCGCAGCGTCAAGCGATAGAGGGCGTGACCGAGCCGTTGAACAGGTTCACTGCCCCGTCTTGATCCCCGCATCCTGTATAACCTTATTCCACTTCTGCATTTCGGCGCTGAGAAACGCTGCGAACTCCTTTGGTGTACTGCCCACCGCTTCCGCGCCGTCGAGCTGAAAGCGCTGGGTCACTTCCGGCAGCTTGACGATGCGCGCGACTTCCGCCGACAGTTTTTCCACGACAGCCTGCGGCGTACCTGCCGGCACCACCATGCCCTGAAACGCTTCAGCACGATAGCCGGGCAAGGTTTCGGAGACAGTCGGCACGTCGGGCATGCTCGGCTGGCGCTTGGCGCTGGTGATGGCAATGGCGCGCAGCTTGCCGGAGTTGACGTGCGGCGCGGCGGAGATCGTGGTGGTGAACAACATGGTGACGCGGCCACCGATGACGTCGGTCACTGCCGCCGGGATACCCTTGTAAGGCACGTGGATCATGCTGACACCCCCCGCGCGCTGGAACATTTCCGCCGCGAGATGCGGCGCGGAGCCGGCGCCCGGTGACGCGAACGTGAGCGCACCCGGTTTGAATTTTGCCAGCGCGATCAGATCGCTGACGGATTTGCCCGCGAACGAGGGTGCAACCACCACCACGTTGGGCTGTGAGTTCAACTGCGTCACCGGCGTGAAGTCTTTGCCCGCATCATAGGGCAGCTTGGCGTAGAGACCGGGATTGATCGCGAAGGTGGTGGTGATCATCAGCACGGTGTAGCCATCCGGCGCCGCTTTCGACGCGATCTCGGTGCCGACGATGGTCGCGGCGCCCGGACGCGAATCGACCACCACGTTCTGCCGCCATGACTCGGTGAGTTTGTGCCCGATCAGTCTCGCGCTGATGTCGAGCCCACCACCCGGCGCAAACGGCACAATCATGCGAATCGGCCTCGCGGGATAGTTGGCGGTGTTTTGGGCAAAACTAACGCCGACCGGCGTGGCAGCGGCTGCGAGCGCCATTGCACGAATTACACGAATAGCGAGAATAAGCGCGAATCTCATACAGAAATTTTACCTTGTATACTCATTGTTAGCCTCCTTCGGGAGTATGCCAACCAGTCGAGAAAGTGCAACCATGACCAACGAAACCAAGCTCCATGTCTACGATGTGCTCGCGAAAGCCTTCATCCAGGAGGGCGTGAGCACCTGCTTTACGCTGATGGGCGACGCCAACATGAACTGGGCCTCGAAACTGGCCTCGCAGGGCTGCCGCATGATCTACGTGCGGCACGAGCATTGCGCGGCCGCGGCCGCGATGGCCTACGCGCGCAAGACGGGGGATGTGGGCGTCGCAACCGTCACCTGCGGGCCTGGCGTCACACAATTAATCACGGCGCTGCCTGCGGCGGTGCGCGCGCATCTGCCGATGGTGGTGTTTGCCGGCGAGGCGCCGATCAAGATGGGTTGGTACAACCAAATGATCAATCAGGGGCCGATCATTGAGGCAACAGGCGCAGCCTACCACCCGCTGCATTTGCCCGAGCGCATGCCGGTGGCGATACGCGATGCCTTCCTGCAGGCACGCCGCGAACGGCGTCCGGTGGTGCTCGGCATTCCCTTCGATTTGCAGGAGCGCCCCTGGGCCGGGCCGGAGAAATTGCCGACACCCTCGCGGGATTTGTTACCGCGCCTCTCACCGATACCGCCGCATCCTGATGATGTGGCTAAGGCGGCACAACTCGTCGTGTCTGCCGAGCGCGTGGTGATTTTTGCGGGTCTCGGTGCTGTTCAGGCCAATGCGGCGTCCGCGTGTCGCGCGCTGGCCGCCAAAACGGGCGCGCTGCTCACCACATCGCTGCCCGCGCGTGGACTGTTTCACGATGACCCATACTGCATCGGCATCTCGGGCAGCTTCTCGACCGAAGTCGGGCTCGATTATCTGACGCAAGCCGATCTGGTGATCGTGGTCGGCGGCTCGCTCGCGTTTCACGCCGGCGGCGGCGGTCAGCTCTGGCGCAAGGCGAAGATGCTGCACATCGACGTCGATCCAGTCGCGGTGGCTCAAGGTCAGGAAGTCGCGCGCGACCACTTGCGCGCCGATGCGCGTCTGGGCGTTGAGGCATTGACGGCGGCGATTCCCGATCGCGGCAATAAGTGGCGCACCGAGGCCATGGCCACGCGCATCCGCGACACCAAGGCCGACAGCCATGTGTTCGAGATTGAGCCGGGTCTGCTCGACCCGCGCGAGGTGATAGCCTCACTCGAAAAAACCCTGCCCGAGGACTGGGAACTGGTGAACTCGGGCGGCCATTGTTCGTGGTTCTTCGCGCAGATGCCGTCGCGCCCGAACGAACGCTTTCTCACCATCCGCGAATTCGGCGCCATCGGCAACGGCACTTCGTTTGCCATGGGCGTGGCGGCGGCGCGCCCGGATAAAACGGTGGTGCTGTTCGACGGCGACGGCAGCTTTGTTATGCATATCCAGGAACTCGAAACCATCAAACGTCACGGCTTGAATATCCTGATCGTGCTGCTCAACGACGGCGCCTACGGCTCAGAAATACACAAGCTGCGCTCGGAAGGCTTTCCCGACACCGGATCAGTATTCGGCCGGCCCGATTTTGCCGCCATCGCGCGCGGCTTCGGCATCGAAGGCAAAACGTTCGCGAGCCTGAACGAACTGCCGAAACTGGTGCAGGAGTTCGCCAAGAAAGGCGGCGCGGCGGTGTGGGATTTTCACGTGTCCGACCGGGTCACGTCGCCGACGATACGCCGCGCGCATCCGCCGAAGCACGCGTAGACCGAGGAGTCGTCTATTCAGCCCTGATACCCTGCTCCCTGAACACGGCGCCCCATTTCTTGATTTCCCGCGCCAGGTGGGCGGCCATCTCCTCCGGCGTGCTCGCGATCACGTCGAACCCGCGCTCCTGCCAGCGCTTCATGGCATCGGGCGTCTTCAGCACGGCCCTTACCTTCTCGTTGAGGATCGCGATGATCGGCCCGGGCGTGGCCTTCGGCGCCGCGAGTATCTGCCACGTCACGAACTCGTAGCCGGGCAGGCCGGCCTCCGCCATCGTCGGGATCTGCGGTGCACTGGCGTTACGCTTGGTATCGGTGATGCCCAACGCCTTCAGCCGCTTCGCCTGAATATGCGGAACCGCTTCCGGGATGGCATTGACGAAATAGAGCTGCGTCTCGCCGCTTAACGTGGCGATCGTCGCCGGCCCGCCGCCCTTGTAATGCACGGCGAGGAGTTTGATCTTTGCAAGATTGTTGAGCAGCTCGCCCGCAATGTGGGGATTCGATCCCGCGCCCGCCGTGCCATACGTGATCGCGCCGGGTTTTGCCCGCGCGAGCGCGATCATCTCCTTCATCGAATTCACCGGCAGCGCCGGATGCGCCACCAGCACAGACGCCACCGAAGCGAGCAGCGAAACGGGCGCAAAATCGGTTACCGGGTCGTACGGCGTCTTGGCATAAGCGAACTGGTTGGTCACGAAGGGCAAGGTGTTGATGAGCAGCGTGTAGCCGTCGGGCGGCGCGTTCTTCGCCATCTCGGTGCCGATCATCCCCGTGGCGCCGCTGCGATTGTCGATGACGATCTGCTGGCCAAGCGTCTTGCCCAAGTCCGCGCCCAGGAGGCGCGCGACGAGATCAACGCTGCCGCCCGGCGGAAACGGCGAGACGATACGGATCGTCTTGACCGGATAGTCGGCGGCAAATGCGCATGCCACCGTGAATGAAAGCACCACTGATGCCAACGCTCGTTTCATAGTCACACTCCTCCCAACATACGTTTTTTCACTTCCCCCGGCGTGCCGGCGAGATCCATGTCCGCCAGCGACGGCCCCCACTTCCACGTGTCGACACCCAGCAGCACGCCGAGTATCTCCGCAAACGATCGATGCAGCGGCGCCGCGATGC
>CAWUUY010000289.1:0-15381 GCA_963924885.1 uncultured Burkholderiales bacterium
GATACGGCATGGTGGCGCCCGCGGGCAAGGGCGGATGGCTGAAAGTGGGCGTGCTGGTCGGCGTGCGCGCCGAATCGGAATCGTCATGGAGCGTCGGTATCGTGCGGCGCATCAAGGGTGATGCGCTTCAGCAATTTCGTATCGGCTTGCAAGTGATCGCCAAGACGCCGATACCGGTGAATTTGAGCCTTGCCGATGGCGGCGCCAAGTCGGAGAACGCCTTGCTGATGGCGCCCACGCCCTTGCCGAATGGCGACTTGGACCTCGTCGCGCGCCGCGACATTTTTGGCGGCAATGTGCAGTTGGAGGGGATGTATGGCAGTCCGCCGGTCACCGTCGCGCTTGAGCCTGCCGACGCCATTGAAAGCGGCGATGATTTCGATTGGCTGCGTTTGAAGGCGAGCGAGCGGGAAGAGCAGGTGTCGTTAATGTCGTTGAAGCTGGATTTATCGGGTCGATGAACTGCGGCGTTTGCCGCAATGGGAGGTGGCGTGTTGAAATGGCTCGGCGGCAGTGACAAAGTCGATCACCCGATGGCGGATGCCGCACGGGCAAAGGAAATCATCGCGGGCTTTCCGGCGGAGGACTCCACCAAGGCCGCGCACGATGCCGTGCATTGGCTGGGTTCCATCAGCGAGACCAAGGGTTTCAAGCTGGCGCGGTGTTATGAAATGATCGATATGATCGACGTGCTGATCAAACGGCATGGGCAGAAATTACTGGAGCAATACCTTGCGCTCAAACCGCTTTCGAAGGTGCAGGAAGGCCTGATGTGGAGGGCCGCAACGGATCTCTGGAAAGCGCTGGGCGACGCCTATCTCGTGTGCGTTGCGCAGGCCGAGGCGGACAAAGCTGCCGCAGCCGTGTTTCGCAAGTCACTGCCGGCGCTGGTCGCGCGTGCGCTACGCGCGCAACTGCTCCAGATCAAGTGGATATTGATGCTTTACGGCTATGTGACCGACGGCTATTGGCAGACGGTGGCCAAGCTTCACAATTATGCCGAGAGTGGCGGGTTTCTCGACGAGATGACAGACATTTACGGCGGCGCGCATGGCTGCGGCACGATACGGCAGGAGTTTCTTCGGGCGTTGATGCTGGGCGTGTCTTCAACCGGGGGGTTGTCGCCCATCAAACAGAATATCGCCGAGCACACGATCGCGCATTTTTCCACTGCATTCATCTCGGAAACGGAGTCGGGAGAGGGACGCAATTTTATTTTCGATCTGAACGGCAGCATGCCGCCGGCCCGCGTGTTGGCCGTGCCGCCGCAAGGTGCGCGACTGTTTTACTTTGGCGCTGGTAGTGCGCTGGTCGGCGCGCAAAAAATAATTGATGCGATCAATGAAACCGGCGCTCTGTTGTCCGATATCAACCTCGGGCCCGGCGAGAACATCGACCACATGGCCGATACGCTGTTGCATCTGGCGTTTAACTGGGAGAAAGAACTGCCGCCGCGTGATTCGGAGCGACGCCGTGTGTCGGAGACGCTTCAGGTTGCGCATGGTCTTGAGGGTATTTTATCCCCGGGCGGTAGCGGCGCCTGCGATGTATGGATAGTGGAAAACGCCAGCGACGAGGGTTACGGCGTTATCGTCGCGGGCCTGCGCAGCGAATGGCTGCAGGTGGGTGTGCTGATCGGTTTGCGGCCCAACAGCGCGACGCCGTGGGGTGCGGGCGTGGTGCGGCGTATTGAAACCGATGTGCGCGGCCAGCGCCGCGTTGGTATTCAAGTGATCAGCCGTACGGTGGTGTCGGCGACTATGTGTACGATGTTGGCATCGGGTGCGCGTGGCGCACCGCAGCCCGTGATCTTGCTGGATACCGAGCCATCGAGCAGCGGTTATCTGTTGGCGGTGCTGGAACCGGGTATTTTTTCTCTGCGAGAATCACTCGAAGCCACACGCACGGCGGATGGCAAGACCTTTCGGCTATCGCCTTCGAGCATGGTCGAAGGCGGTATAAATTTCGACCGCGTGCGGTTCAAAGTCGGTTGATCCACAGTCACGCGCCACGTTACGGTTGCGGCGTGCTACGGGTGCGGCATGTTACGGTTGCGGCGTCAGCACTGACGTAAGCCACGCGCCGATGTCGCGCACTTCCTCCAGACACACCGAGTGCGGCATCGGGTACTCACGCCACGCCACCGCGTAACCGGATTTCTCCAGCAGATCGCGTGAATTTTTGCCCATGGCGTACGGCACCACGGGGTCTTGCGTGCCGTGCGCGATGAACAGCGGCGTTTGCGTATTGGCGGGCGCAGCTTCGGTCACAAAGCTGTCGGCGCATGGCAGATAACACGACAGCGCCATCACGCCCGCGAGTTTTTCTGGGTAACGCAATCCGGTGTGCAGTGCAATGGCACCGCCCTGCGAGAATCCGGCTAAAACTATGTTTTTAAACGATATTTTTCTTTCTGCTTCGCGCGCGATCAATTGCCCGATCTGCGCTTGCGACTGGCGCACGCCTTTTTCATCAGCGCGTTTGGCGCCGGTTTGCAGATCACCTATCGACACGTCGTACCACGCACGCATCACGTGACCGTTGTTGATTGTCACCGGCATCATCGGCGCGTGCGGAAAAATGAAGCGGATCGCGGGCGCGCCGGATAAATCGAGTTCATTGACAATGGGCATGAAGTCATTGCCGTCAGCGCCCAGACCGTGCATCCAGATCACGGCGGCGGTGGGGTTGGGGCGTGTTTCCAGTTCGATGGTTTCCAGCGGTTCGGCCATGATGGTCACTTTTCTATTTGGGGCGGATCGCGGATTTGGGGCGGAATGCCTTGACCACGGCGTCTTTGGTTTCGATGTAGGGCCCGCCGATCAGATCAATGCAATACGGTACGGCGGCAAAAATGCCGTTGACCACGGGCTTGCCGGCCTCGTCCTTCAGTCCTTCGAGCGTTTCCTTGATGGCCTTGGGCTGGCCCGGCAGATTGATGATGAGCGATTGTTTTCGGATCACCGCCACCTGCCGTGACAATATCGCTGTCGGCACAAACTTCAGACTCACTTGCCGCATCTGTTCACCGAAACCCGGCATTTCGCGGTCAGCCACGGCGAGTGTGGCTTCCGGCGTCACATCGCGCAGCGCCGGCCCGGTACCGCCGGTGGTGAGCACAAGGTGACAGCCTTCCTGGTCCACGAGTTCTTTCAACGTGGCTTCGATCAAGGGCTGTTCATCAGGAATCAGCCGCGTCACCATGCGCCATTTTGAGGTGAGCGCCTGCGTGAACCAATCCTTCAGCGTGGGGATGCCCTGGTCTTCGTATACGCCCTGCGAGGCGCGGTCGCTGATCGATACCAGTCCGATCAGCAGTTCGTCGTCGGTTGTCATTAACGGATTATATCAAGCAGGGGCGCGCAGCCTCCGCACTGCACTGCCGCCTCGGCGGAGACCGGTTTCCTGCGCGCGGTTCAGGCCAGTGCCGCCTTTTCTGCCTCGGCGGTGCTGCTGAACACCGGCAGCAATTGGTCGATCCCGGTGGCTTCGAGGCTCATCATGACTGACGAGTTACCAGTCACGACCAGCACCATTTTCCCGCCACGTTTTTGCATGGTCTGGGCGCTGACTATCAGCGCGCGGATGCCGATCGACGCGAGAAACCGCAGAGCGGACAGATCGACCACCACGCCTTTTTTCGGCGCTGCGATCAGTTCTTCAAGCTTGGCCGCGACCGAATCGGCGCCCGGCGTGTCGAGGCGGCCGGATATGGAGATGCGGCGCAAGTTGTCGCCGAAGTCTTCATGGCTGATGGACATGATGGTTACTCTCCGTGATTGAGTGAGTCTGTCTAACCCTGTGAATCATGGCGGCGCGTTTCCCATGATCTCGCGCAAGCTCTGAAACAACGCCCGATAGTTTTTCGGCGGTTTGTTTTGTTCGCGTTCGCGCGCCGTGTTGCGAATCAGAGTGCGCAGTTGCTGCAAATCCGCATGCGGAAACTCGCTGGCGAGTTCGCCGATGGCGGCGGGTTCAGCCAGCAACCGGTCGCGCCAGTGCTCGATGCGGTGCATGTGCGCAATTTGTTCCGCCGACGCGGATTTCCAGGCGTCCAGCCGCGCTTGTATCGGCGCCGGATCGACATTGCGCATCAGCTTGCCGATGAACTGCAATTGCCGCCGCCGGCCTTCATGCGCGGTGATTTTTTGCGCGGCGAGCACGGCGTCGCGCAACGATTCCGGCAGTTCCACCTGGGACAGGCGATCTCGATTGAGCGCCACCAGCGCCGCGCCGAGATCCTGCCGCGCGTGGGCGTCGTTTTTGCGCTGCGTCTTGCTGGGGCCCTCGGGGTGCTGCACGTCGTCCGGGTACGCGTTATTGTCTGTGTTCATGGCGATCGGAGGGAGGAATCAACCTGTTATGATATAGCTGTTTGCGCTCACTCACGACTCACGCACGAATGTGCGCGGGAAATTACTACGCAATAACGCTACCACGCCACCACTCGCGCGCCGTTCGGTGCGCATCAAGTCAGAGTCCCATCATGCCCAATACCGGTTTTTCCCACAACAGCGAACGTTTGCAGTCGCTGACCCGCGACGCGCTCGACTATGCACGGCAAAAAGGCGCGACGGCCGCCGAGGCCGAGGTGAGCGAAGGGTACGGCCAGACCGTCACGGTGCGCCACGGCGAAGTGGAAACCATCGAATACAACCGCGACAAGGGCATCGGCGTCACGGTGTATCTCGGCCAGCAGCGTGGCCATGCCAGCACCTCTGATTTTTCACCGAAAGCATTGCGCGATACCGTGGATGCGGCGCTGTCGATCGCGGGTTTTACCGCCGCCGATGATTGCTCGGGTCTGGCTGACGAGGCGTTGCTTGCCAGGGACATTCCCGATTTGCAGTTATGGCATCCGTGGGATTTGCCGGTGGAACGCGCCATCGAACTGGCGCGCGCCTGCGAAAGCGCGGCCTTCGCCGTGGACAAGCGCGTCAGCAACTCCGAGGGCGCCTCGGTATCCACGCAGGAGTCGCATTTCGTCTATGGCAATTCGCTGGGTTTCCTCGCGGGATATCCAGGCTCGCGCCACAGCATCAGTTGTTCGGTGATCGTCGGCGAGGATGACGGCATGCAGCGCGACGACTGGTACGATGTCGCGCGCTCCCCGCTGGACATGGTGACGCCGGAGTCGGTGGGCAAACGCGCCGCCGAACGCGCGGTGCGCCGGCTGGATTCACGCAAGATCGCCACCACGCAGGTGCCGGTGTTGTTCGAGGCGCCGATTGCCTCCAGCCTGCTGGGCCATTTTGTGTCGGCGGTGAGCGGCGGCAGCCTGTACCGCAAGTCGTCGTTTTTGCTCGATAGTCTGGGCAAGCTGGTGTTTTCGCCGAACGTTCAGATCAGTGATTTGCCGCATGTGCTGAAAGGCTTGGGCAGCAGCCCGTTCGACGGCGAAGGCGTGGCCACCCAGGCGCGCGAGGTGGTCAAAGACGGCGTGGTGCAGGGTTATTTTCTCGGCAGTTATTCGGCGCGCAAACTGGGCATGCGCTCCACCGGCAACGCGGGCGGCAATCACAATCTGATTTTGCAGGACACCGGCGACGATTTCGCGGCTTTGCTGAAAAAATTGCATCGCGGCCTGTTGGTAACGGAGCTGATGGGGCAGGGCGTGAATCAGGTCACCGGCGATTATTCGCGCGGCGCCGCGGGTTACTGGGTGGAAAACGGCGAGATCGCGTACCCGGTGCAGGAGATCACCATCGCCGGTAATCTCAAAGAAATGTTTCGCCGCATCGCCGCTATCGGCAACGATGTGTTGCACCATGGCTCGCGCCAGTGCGGCTCGGTGCTGATTGAGCAGATGATGATCGCGGGCAGTTAACGCGATCATTTGTAAGCATTTGTTTTTATTAAGTATTTTGTAATGCAATCCGAGTGACAAGAAAGGGCGTCCAAGAGCGACGTTCGGCGTGGCCTGTTGGCGCGTGGCGGGTTTGTCATGGTGGATCTGCTGTTGCTGCCGGTGTTGCTGGTCGCGGTGTTGTGGGTGCGCCGTCGCGAATCGGTGATCCTGCGCTGCGGCAAACCGCTCAATGCGGTGCAACTCGCCATGGCGCGCGCGGTCGGCGTTGCCGCACCCGAGCGCGTACTCGTGATGGCCGCCGCGCGCGTGGCCATGCCTTTGCCGTCCGCCGTGCGCCGCGTGGCGGAACGGCTGGGCTGGTTGTCCCCGCATATCGCAGGCATGACGCTGGGCTGCGGTATCGCGCTGCGTGCCGATTGCCGCAATGCCCTATGCCTGCTGGCGCACGAACTGGCGCATGTGGCGCAGTACGAGTTCTATTCAAGCCGTACGGGCCAGGGACGCTACGCGGGATTCCTGCGCCGTTATCTGCGCGAATGCGTATGGCCGGGTTATCCGCACAGCCCGCTGGAAGCCGAAGCGCGCCGCGCCGAGGCGGTTGCCGCGCACTACTTACGCAGCAATGAGGTAATGTGATACCGTAAGATTCTGTTTATTTTAGCGATGCGGCGACTCGCCGGGAAAATTCATGTCCATGAAACACCTTTTTGCGGGGCTGCTGTTGTGTGCGATGTCGTCGCTGGTGTTGCCGCCGGCAGCCGCGCAGCAGACGCGCCTTGCCTATGTCGACGGACAGCGCATTGAGAACGATACCAAACGCGCGTTCGATATCGCGGAATCGCTGCGCCGGGAGTTTTCCACGCGCGAAACAGAATTGCGCGCGGGGGAAGCGCGCATTAAGGGGCTGCAATCGCAGTTGCCGGGTATCAAGGATCCGCGCGAGCGCGAGACTAAGGAGCGCGATTTCCAGGCTGCGGCGCAGCGCTTCGAACAGCAGGCGCGCGCTTTTGTGGACGATCTGGAGCGCCGCAAGGCGGAGGAACGCCGCAAATACTTTCAGGAAGTGACGCAAATCGTGACGCAGATGGCCGCCTCGCAGAAATACGATCTGGTGTTGCAGGAAGCGGTTTTCGCCAGCAAGGCGGTCGATATCACCGAAAGCGTGGTCAAGGCGCTGGGCGGACCGGCGCCGCGGCAAAAGCCGTAATCGCGGCTGCGGCGGCTCAGCCGTGCGCCCGTGTTGTGCCAATCGCGGCGGACTGGTGATGCAGCCGTGTTAAAATCAGTTCTTTAACACGCTCGATTTCGATCATGTTCTCAACCGCCAGAGACACTATTGCAAGCTTCGATCCGGATCTGTGGCAGGCGCTGGAAAACGAGCGTCAACGCCAACACGACCACATCGAACTGATCGCTTCCGAAAACTACGCCAGTCCGCGCGTACTGGCGGCGCAAGGTTCGGTACTCACCAACAAGTACGCCGAAGGTTATCCCGGCAAACGTTATTACGGCGGCTGCGAACACGTCGATGTGGCCGAGCGGCTCGCGATAGACCGCGCCAAAAAACTGTTTCATGCGGGTTATGCCAATGTGCAGCCGCATTCGGGCGCACAGGCGAATTTCGCCGTGTTCAAGGCGGTGCTGCATCCGGGCGATGTGATCCTCGGAATGGCGTTGAGCAGCGGCGGGCATCTCACGCACGGCTCGCCCGCGAATGTCAGCGGGCGTTACTTCGACGCGGTGAGCTACGGGTTGAATCCGGATACCGAGGAAATCGATTACGACGAAGTGGAAGAACTGGCGATGGTGCGCAAGCCCAAGCTGATCGTCGCTGGTGCCTCTGCCTATTCACTGCGTTTTGACTGGAAGCGCTTTCGCGCCATCGCCGACCAGTGCGGCGCGCTGCTGATGGCCGACGTGGCCCACTACGCGGGGCTGATCGCCGCAGACGTCTACCCCAGCCCGGTGGGCATCGCTGATTTTGTCACCAGCACCACGCACAAGACCTTGCGCGGGCCGCGCGGCGGATTGATTTTGGCCGACGCCAAGCATGAAAAAATTCTCAACAGCGCGGTGTTTCCCGGCACGCAGGGCGGGCCGCTGATGCACGTGATTGCCGCCAAGGCCGTGGCGTTCAAGGAGGCGATGACGAGTGAATTCCGTGATTATCAGGAACAAGTGCTCGACAATGCGCGCGTGATGGCCAAGGTGCTGCACGAACGCGGCCTGCGCATCGTGTCGGGCCGCACCGAGTGCCACATGTTCCTGGTGGATTTACGTAGCAAGCAGGTGACCGGCGCGCAAGCCGAGGCGGCGCTGGGCAAGGCTTGCATGACTATCAACAAGAACGCGATTCCACGCGACCCGCAGGGCCCCACCGTCACCAGTGGCATCCGTGTCGGCTCGCCGGCGCTGACCACGCGCGGATTCCGCGAGATCGAGGCGGAGCAGGTCGGCCATCTGATTGCCGATGTGCTGGATGCGCCGAACGACGACGTGGTGTTGCGCCGCGTGGCGGGCAAGGTCAAGATGCTGTGCGACAAGTTTCCAGTGTATGGCGAGTGAGTGGCGCCTGACCCTTTATGAAATGTCCATTCTGCAAAAATGATTCCACGCAGGTGATCGACTCGCGGGTGAGCGACGCGGGCGACAGCATTCGCCGCCGCCGCCGCTGCGAGTCGTGCAGCAAGCGTTTTACGACGTACGAGACAGTGGAACTGCGCATGCCGCAGGTGGCCAAGCAGGATGGCAGCCGCACCGAGTTTGATCTGGAAAAACTGCGCACTGGTTTTTTGCGCGCGCTGCACAAGCGCCCGGTGCCTACACCGCTGGTGGATGAGGCCATTGCCACCATCACGCAAAACATTCTCGCGCTGGGTGAGCGTGAGGTGCCCGCGCAGCGCATCGGCGAGATGGTGATGCGTGAACTGCATCGCTTGGATCACGTGGCGTATATCCGGTTTGCCTCGGTGTACCGTAGCTTTCAGGGCGTGGATGACTTCCAGGATGCGATCAAGGAAGTGCAAAAGCCAGGTTCCGGCAAGAAGTAACGCGCGCGGCGCTGGTGTTCGCGCGCCTCTGGATGCACCATGACTTACTTCCTGGATGATCAACAACATATGACCCGCGCGCTGGAACTGGCGAGGTGCGGGCTGTACACCGCCACGCCGAATCCGCGCGTGGGCTGTGTAATCGTGCGCGATGGCGTGATGGTTGGCGAAGGCTGGCACGAACGCGCAGGCGAGCCGCACGCCGAAGTGCATGCCTTGCGCGCGGCGGGCGAACGCGCGCGCAGCGCCACGGCGTATGTGACGCTGGAGCCGTGTTCGCATCAGGGGCGCACGCCGCCGTGCTGCGCGGCCTTGATCGCGGCAGGCGTGTCGCGCGTGGTGGCGGCGATGCAGGATCCGAATCCACTGGTCGCGGGCAAGGGCTACGCCTTGTTGCGCACGGCGAACGTGGCGGTGGATGACGGATTGATGGCGCATGAGGCGCATGAGCTGAACATCGGTTTTGTGTCGCGCATGACGCGCGGTCGGCCGTGGGTGAGATTGAAGATCGCGGCGAGTCTCGACGGCAAAACCGCGTTGCTCAACGGCCAAAGCCGGTGGATCACTGGACCAGATGCGCGGCGCGACGGCCATGCCTGGCGCGCGCAAGCCTGTGCGATATTGACCGGTATCGGCACCGTGAAAGACGATAATCCGCAACTCACGGTGCGCGATGTTGAAACCACGCGGCAGCCGCTACGCGTGGTGGTGGACAGCCGGCTGGAGACGCTGCCTGCATCCAAAGTGGTGGGCACGGGCACGATCATCGCTGCGGCGGAGTATCGTGCTGAACGGGCAGAGGCTTTACAGGCGCGCGGCGCGGAGGTGGTCTTGCTCCCCAATGCGGCGGGCAAGGTGGAGTTGCCGGATTTGCTGCTGGAACTGGGCCGCCGCGGCGTCAACGAATTGCATGTGGAGGCGGGTCACAAGTTGAATGGCTCGATGCTGAAAGAGGACTTGGTGGACGAACTGCTGATGTATGTGGCGCCGAGTGTGATTGGCGATGCGGCGCACGGCATGTTTAATCTGCCGGAATTAAAGGCGTTCTCCGGGCGGCGCGAGCTGACTTTTACCGACGTGCGCCAGATCGGGCCGGATATACGCATTCTTGCGAGGGTGGCGCCGGTATAATGTTCACGGGTATCGTTACGGCGGTCGGCGGCATCGCGGCAGTGCATCCCACGGCGGGCGGCGTGCGGCTGCGTGTCAGCGCGCCGGATATGGGTCTGGCGGATGGGCAGGTGGGCGAGAGCATCGCGGTCAACGGCGTGTGTCTAACCGCGATTGCGATCTCGGCGCAGGGATTCGATGCCGATGTATCGCAGGAAACGTTGCGCTGCACATCGGGATTCGAGCCGGGCGCGCGGGTGAATCTGGAACGCGCGCTGCGTTTGGCGGATCGTCTCGGCGGGCATCTGGTGAGCGGGCACGTGGACGGTGTGGGCGCGGTGGCGCGGGTCGAGGGCGCAGGCGACAACAAAGTGTTGGTTTTTGACGTGCCGCGCGAGGTGGCGAAATACATCGCGGTCAAGGGTTCGATTGCGATCAATGGAGTGAGTCTTACGGTGAATGATGTGAACCAAGCGAACCATTGGCAATTTTCAGTCAATATTATTCCGCACACGCTGGCGGCGACCAACCTTGGTGCGCTGGTCGCGGGCGCGCGCGTCAATCTTGAGGCCGATACGGTGGCGCGTTATGTGGAGCGCCTGAATTCTTTTGGCGTTCAGTCATGAATTCGCCCTCGGCAGCAGTGGCCATCAGCCCGCCGGCGGAAATCATCGCTGAGATCCGAGCGGGACGCATGGTGATTCTGGTGGATGAAGAAGACCGCGAAAACGAAGGCGACCTCTTGATCGCGGCGGAGCACGCCACCGCCGAAGCAATCAATTTCATGGCGCGTTTCGGGCGCGGGTTGATTTGTCTGACGCTGAGCGGCGAGCGCTGCCGGCAGTTGAACTTGCCGCTGATGGTGTCGAATAACCTTTCGCCGCTGGGCACCAACTTCACCGTGTCGATTGAAGCCGCCGAGGGCGTGACCACGGGCATTTCCGCGGCTGATCGCGCCACCACTGTGCGCGCGGTCATGCGGCCCGACGCCGGCCCGCGCGATCTGGTGCAGCCGGGGCATATATTTCCATTGATGGCGCAGGAAGGCGGCGTGCTCGTGCGCGCAGGCCACACCGAAGCGGGCTGCGATCTGGCGCGGCTGGCGGGCCTCGCGCCGGCGTCGGTGATCTGCGAAATTTTGAAGGACGACGGCGAGATGGCGCGCCTGCCCGACCTGATTCCGTTCGCGGCGGAGCATGGCCTGAAGATCGGCACCATCACCGATCTGATTCAGCACCGCGGCCGCACCGAATCGCTGATCGTGCGCGTCTCCGAGCGCGCCATACAAACCGTGCATGGCGAGTTCCGGTTGTTTGCGTACAGCGACCGCATTGGCCGCGAAACTCATTTGGCGCTGGTCAAGGGTAAAATTGACGCCGCGACAGAGGCGCTGGTGCGCGTGCATGAACCGGTGTCGGTGATCGATCTGCTGGATGCCGGCAGTACCACCCACTCATGGAATTTCAACGACGCGCTGGCCACCATCGCCGAGGCCGAAAGCGGCGTGATCGTGCTGCTGCACCGCCAAGAGACCGCCGAAGCGCTGCTCGAACGCGCGCGCCCTGCGGATGTGAAGGGCGCGCCACCGAAAAAAATGGAATTGCGCAACTATGGCATCGGCGCGCAAATCCTGCGTGACCTTGGCGTGAAAAAAATGCGCCTGCTGTCGCTGCCGCGCCGCATGCCCAGCATGGCGGGCTTTGACTTGGAAGTGACCGGATATTTGCAACCTTGATAAAAAACGGTGAACGGGTGAACGGGTGAACGAGTTAACGAGTAAACGAGTCGTCCCGAGGTTTGCCCCATGCGCCGTTCTTCGTCGGTATCAAATCAGTGAAGCACGGGGTTACCCGTTCACCCGTTCACCCGTTCACTCGTCCACGGAATTTCAATGAGCCGCTACAACAACATCGAAGAAACCGAACCCGATCATCGGGGTGCAGGGATACGCATCGGCATTGTGGTGGGCCGCTTCAACAGTGATATCGGTGATGGCCTGTTGTCGGGCTGCACCGCTGAATTCATCAAGCTTGGCGTTAATCCGCAGGACATGACGATCACCACGGTGCCCGGCGCGCTGGAAATACCGCTGGTGTTGCAGACCATGGCGCGCAGCGGCAAATTTGATGCGCTGGTGGCGTTGGGCGCGGTGATCCGCGGCGAAACCTATCACTTTGAAATCGTGTCGAACGAATCCTGTGCGGGCATCACGCGCGTGCAACTGGACACCGGTATCCCCATCGCCAACGGTATTCTAACCACCGAGGACGACGATCAGGCGCTGGCGCGTATGGCGCAAAAAGGCGCCGACTGCGCGCTGGCGGCGGTGGAAATGGTTAATCTGCTATGTAAAATTAAATGAATAAAAACAAATACTTACGTCCATTCTTGATGGATAGTCCGTCAACGTGAAAAACGCCCGCTCGCGCTCGCGTGAATTCGCGCTGCAAGGCCTGTATCAATGGCTGCTGTCGAAAACCCCGGCGGCGGAAATCGCGCGCGATATCGCGTTGTTTCGCGGCTACGACAAATGCGACGTGCTGTATTTTCGTGATTTGCTCGACGGCGTGATCCACGACGTCGAAGCCATCGAGCGCGATCTGGTGCCGTGCCTGGATCGCCCGATCGACCGGCTGTCGCCGATAGAACGTGCGGCGCTGCTGATCGCCGGTTGCGAATTTTTGCGCCATCCCGAAGTGCCGTATCGCGTGATTATCAATGAGGCAGTGGAGCTCGCCAAATCCTTCGGCGGCACCGACGGCCACAAGTACGTCAACGGGGTGCTCGACAAACTGGCGGCGACGATGCGCGAGCCGGAAGTGCGCGCGGCCCGCGATGCGCGCGCTGCGGGTTGATCGGACGCTCGGCAATTCATAACGTTGCAAACCTGGGAGCAGCGAATGGACGACAGGACGAAAAAACGCATTTACATGTTCTACGCCGCCGGCGTGGTGAATCTATTGATCGGCGCGTACGTGCTGTTTTTCGGGCACGATTTTCTGCCCGAAGACAAGCTCACCATGCTGATCCTGTTTTTTCTCGGCTTCGCCGCGCTGGATTTCTGGATGCCGGTGATGATTAAGAAGAAGTGGGAGAAAGACCAGGCAACGCTGCAAGAGCAGCGCAAGGCCATACTGAATCTCGGTGCGAAGCCGCCATCGCAATCTAAAGACTGACGCCGGCGCGCCAGCCGACTCCCGTGCCCGGCGAATTCAGCCTGATCGATCGCTACTTTACACATCGCACGCGGCACACGCTGCTCGGTGTGGGCGACGACGCGGCGCTGATCCGCGCGAGGCGAGGTCACGTGTTGGCAATCTCGGCGGACATGCTGGTCGAGGGCACACACTTTTTCAAGGGCGTCGATCCCGAAGTGCTTGGCCACAAAACCCTAGCGGTGAATCTCTCTGATCTGGCGGCGATGGGCGCGACGCCGCGCTGGGCGACGCTGGCGCTGGCGTTGCCGACGGCGGATGAACGCTGGCTGGCTGCGTTCTCGCGCGGCTTTATGCGGCTGGCGCGCGCGCATGATGTGGATCTCATTGGCGGCGACACCACGCGCGGGCCGCTGAATTTATGCGTGCAGATCATGGGTGAAGTGCCGGCGCACAAGGCGTTGCGGCGCGACGGCGCGACAGCAGGCGACGAGGTGTGGGTGTCGGGCACACTGGGCGATGCAGCGCTGGCGGTGGCGGCGCGCAACAAAAAAATCCGGCTATCGACGAAGCAACTCGCGACGGCTGCGCGTCGGCTCGACAGGCCCACGCCGCGCGTGGCGTTGGGTTTGGCGCTGCGCGGCGTGGCACGCAGTGCGATAGATATGTCCGATGGCCTGCTGGGTGACTTGGGACACATCTGTGAACGATCACGCGTCGCGGCGGTGATTGAGGTTGATGCGTTGCCGCGCTCGGCGCTGCTGCGCTCGCTGGCAGCGCATCCGTTGACGCAAGGCGCGCTGCTGTCGGGCGGCGACGATTACGAATTGTGTTTCACCGCGCCGGTGGCGAAACGCGCGGCGGTGTTGCGCGCCGGCGCGCGCGCGCGCGTGCGGGTGACGCGCATCGGGCGCATTGTGCGTGCGCCGGCGGGTGCGACCGGCGTGGCGGTGATCGATGGCGATGGCTTGCCGCTGCGCTTCGCGCAACGCGGGTTCGATCATTTTGGCTGAAACCTTGCTGCCGATCACGGCGAGCGCGCGTTTTGTCTACGCGCATCCGGCGCATGGCATTGCGTTCGCGGGCGGCATCGGACTTGCGCCGTTTGCGCCGGGTACCTTCGGCACGCTGCTGGCGTTTCCGCTGTTTGTGTTGCTGGCGACTTACACTGGCGTATTCACGCAAATAATTGTTTTTATAGGTTTTTTTTCATTGGGTGTATGGGCATGCGAGATCACAGGTCGCGCGCTGGGCGTGGCCGATCACGGCGGCATGGTGTGGGATGAAACCGCGGCGTTTCTGCTGGTGTTGATTTTTACTCCGGCGGGGTGGGCGTGGCAGATTGCGGCGTTCGCGCTGTTCCGTTTTTTTGATATCGTGAAGCCGCAGCCGATACGCCACTTTGACCGCACACTGAAAAACGGTTTCGGCGTGATGTTTGATGATCTGCTCGCGGCATGTTACACGTTGCTAACGCTGGCGATTGCCAAAACCTTGATCGACGGGATGTCATGACCGACCTACAACTTTATGAACTCGCCGAACGCGTCAGCAAGGCGCTCAAGGCCAAGGGCATGATGATGGCGAGCGCCGAGTCCTGCACCGGCGGCTGGATCGCGCAGGTCGTGACGGCGGTGCCGGGCAGCTCGGCATGGTTCGAGCGCGGCTTCGTGGTTTACACCTATATTTCCAAGCGCGAGATGCTCGGCGTCAAGCCCGAAACGCTGGAGCAATACGGCGCGGTGTCGTTGGAGACGGTGCGCGAAATGACCATCGGCGCGCTCGAACGCAGTCACGCGCAGGTGGCGGTATCGGTGAGCGGTACCGCCGGCCCGTCCGGCGGCACGCCGCAAAAGCCGGTCGGCACCGTGTGTTTCGGCTGGGGTTTAACGAATGGGGTAATACAAACGTCGGCCAAACATTTTGACGGTGACCGCGAGTCGGTGCGCCGGCAGGCAGTGGCGTTTGCGCTGGAGCAGGTGCTGGCGGTGGTGGAAGCAGACGGAAAATAAAATCCGCGCTGGCGCTGTGCGCCGATGCAAGCGTTACCGCTTGTGCGCGATGTTGCCCAGATGTTGCAGCGCTTTTTCAGCGGTCTTTTCCTGCTCGCTCGCCTGATTCTTGCTGAGTTCGAGCAAGGCTTTCATGTTGTTCGAAATTTCGGCAAGGCTGGCGAGCACCTGTTGCTCTTCGGCTGCGGTCATGGGCGCTGCTGTTCAGGTGGGCCGGGAGCGCAGGTCGCGCTGCCCGGTCTTGC
>CAWUUY010000290.1:0-3094 GCA_963924885.1 uncultured Burkholderiales bacterium
TCCACGCGCCTGCTCGACAAGGTGTATGCGATCACCACCGATAAAAGCGGCAAGCGCGCGACCAAGGTCATCGCTTCCGGTATGGATCGCCCGAATGGTCTGGCGTTTCACAAAGGGGCGCTGTATGTCGCCGAGGGTACGAAGATTTCGCGCTTCGACAACATCGAAGACAACCTCGACAATCCGCCCAAGCCCGTGGTGATTTACGACGATCTGCCCAACCATGCCTCGCATGGCTGGCGCTACATCGGCATCGGGCCGGACAACAAGCTCTACATCAATGTCGGCGCGCCGTGCAATATTTGCGAGCCTCCTCCCGGACACGCGCAAATCCGCCGCATGAATCTCGACGGCAGCGGCGTGGAAGTGATCGCTGTGGGCGTGCGCAATTCGGTGGGCTTTGACTGGCACCCGGTGACCAAGGAACTGTATTTCACCGAGCATGGCCGCGACTGGCTGTCGGAAGATCTGCCCGAGGACGAACTGAATCGCGTGACCAAGACTGGGCAACATTTTGGTTTTCCGTATTGCCATAACGGTACCTTTACCGACCGCGAGACGGGCTGGGGCAAGTCATGCGCGGATTACGTGAACCCCGCCGCGCTGCTGGGCGCGCACTCGTCGCCGCTGGGCATGCGTTTTTACACTGGCAATATGTTTCCCGGTTACAAAGGCGCGATTTTCATGGCGCGCCACGGCTCGTGGAACCGCACCAAAAAAACCGGCGCGGATATCTGGGTGGTGCGTCTGAACCCCAACGGCACAGTGAAATCGCAGGAAGTGTTCATGACCGGCTTCATGGTCGACAACAGCTACCTCGGCCGCCCGGTTGATGTGGAAGTGATGAAGGACGGCTCGATGCTGGTGTCGGATGACCATGCGGGCGCGGTGTATCGCGTGACGTATGGGGTGGCCAAGCGGTAGATTCAACGAACGTTTTAAGCCACCCCGTCATTCCCGCGAAAGCGGGAATCCATAACAGAGTGCCAATTGAGACGGCTTATGGATTCCCGCCTACGCGGGAATGACGGGGAGTGTTTTGTGTTCTATCCGAACAGCGTTCGGCCTTCCTCGATAAATACAGCCCGATGACACGACGACGAAACTTCTTTGCGCGTACCGGTATTGCGATTGCCGCGTTACTTCTGTGCGTCACCTCTGTAACTGCCCAAACCGTACAAGAGCGCCTGACCACCTGCCTCGCCTGCCACGGCGAAAACGGGCAGTCGAACATCCCGCTCACACCTTCGCTCGGTGGACAACCGGCGTTCTTTCTCAGCATTCAGATTTTCATGTTCCGCGACAAAATTCGTCAGGTGCTGCTAATGAATCAGGTGACGCAGGGCATCAGCAACAACGATCTTAAAGTGCTGGCAGACGCGATTGCAAAATTGCCGCCGCCGCCGCCCGCCGGCACGCCGGATGCTGAGCGCATGGCTGCCGCGCGCACGCTGTCGGAACAAAACCGCTGCAACATCTGTCACGGCTTAAACTACGCCGGCGGCGAAAACGTGCCTCGCATCGCGGCGCAGCGCGAAGATTATTTGCTGAAGACGCTACGCGAATACAAAGCCAACACGCGCCGCGGCTACGATGCGGCGATGTCCGATGTGCTGCACTCGGTGAGTGATGAGCAGGTTGCCGAGCTGGCTTATTTTCTGGCTCGGCTCAAGTGAGTGAAATAAGTATTTGTTTTTAAACGATATTTTTTATACTCAGCAAGAAAAGGCAGGGCTTGAGCCCTGCCTTTTTGCTTCAGGCTCAACGCCGCGTTCAGGCCTTGGCCGTGGTCTTCGCTTTCGGCTTCACCTTGGACGTGCGCTTTGGATCGGCTTTGATGACCGGTGCGGCGGGCGTGGCTTTCGCGGCTTCCGCTTTCGCGCGCTCGGTTTTCAGCCGCTCGACACGCTCGCGAACTTCCGTTTTTTGTTCCGCCGTCAGTTCCTCTTTTTTCTTAACCGTATCCGCTGCAAAACCGGAGGCGGCGCCGAGCGCGAACGTGGATGCTACAAGGGCAAGTAACAGTTTGTTCATGATGACTCCTCGTTAGGGGTTGACTCAATGGGCCTCCGGAGGCCGTGAATCCATAACGATGGGTTGCCGTGACTGTTGACGGCTGCGTCAAAATATAAAGTGCGGCGCCGGTGAAACTAATGCAAGGCGGCAAAGCCGAACCGGCCCGCCCGGGGTGCGCGTCGTGGTATTCCGGACGTCAGTCCGCCCGCGCACCCGACGCCTGTATCACCTTCGCATACTTGTCTATCTCACGCTTGAGGTAGGCGCCGAATTCCTCGGGCGTACTGCCCAGCGGCTCGGAGCCGTCTTTTTCCATCAGCGCGCGCACGTCGCGGTCTTTCAGCACTTTCATCATCTCGGCGTGGTAGCGCGTGATGATGTCGCGCGGCGTGTTGGCGGGGAAGAACATGCCGTACCAATTGTCCATCTCGAAGCCCTTCAAGGTTTCGTTCATCGTGGGCAGTTCGGGCATGATCGCGGCGCGTTTTACGGTGGTGACGGCCAGCCCGCGCATTTTGCCGCTGCGCACATGCGGCATCGCCGGCGGCATGGTGGTGAAAATCAAATCGATCTCACCGCCGATCAGCGCGATGGTGCCTTGACCCGAACCTTTGTAGGGGATGTGCGTCATCTTCACGCCGGCCATGGTTTTCATCAGCTCCGCCGCAAGATGGCTGGTGGAGCCGGTGCTGTTCGAGCCGAAGTTGAACACGTCGGGCTTGGCGCGGCCCAGCGCGATCAGTTCCTTGACATTGCGCGCGGGCACCGACGGGTGAACCACCAGTATCAGCGGTGTGGACGACACCAGCATCACCGGCGCGAGATCACGCACCGCGCTGTAATTGAGTTTGGTGTACAGCGTTTGATTGACCGCGATGGACGCTGACTGAAACAACACGGTGTAACCGTCCGGCTGCGCCTTCGCCACCAGTTCCGCACCGATATTGCCGCCGCCGCCAGGACGGTTTTCGACGATGACGGACTGGCCCAGCGCCGGATGCAGCTTGGCGCCGAAGAGCCGCGCCTGAATGTCCGTGCCGCCGCCGGCGGCGAAGGGGACGATCATGTGGATCGGGCG
>CAWUUY010000291.1:0-5591 GCA_963924885.1 uncultured Burkholderiales bacterium
CGGCCGGTGGCGATGTCGATGGCGAACGTCCAGTTGCCGTTCACCACGTACATCACGCCGTTGTACACCGTCGGCTGCGCCAGCTCGCCCATGTCATTTGCGAGGCTGAAGTGCCACGCCGGCACCAAACGCTTCACGTTCGACTTGTTGATCTGCGACAGCGCGCTCCAACTGCGCGCGTGGTAACCCATGCCGTGCGACAACACGTTCTCCGTGTTCTGCCCGTCTTTCAGCAACTCTTCCGCGGTTTGCGCATGACTCAACCCCGCGCAAGCGCCCAGCAGCACTCCCAGCAATAACGTTTTCATCGTCTCTCTCCCGTTGTGTAACCCCGTAAATCCGAAACTACTTTTCTCCCGCTGAAAAATACGCCCACAATGCCGCGATGTCCTCCGGCTTCAGCACGTCTCCCCACGGCGGCATATTACCTCTGCCGTTGGTTACCGACTGAACAAATCGCAGTCGGTCGTCCTTGGGAATGGTCGCCAGATCAATCGCCCACTCCGGATTTTTCATGCGGTTGCCGTGACAGGTCGCGCAGTAGGAAGCATAGGTTGCAGCACCAGCCTTGATTTGTTCCGGGGTGACCGGCGCATTCTGCGCCGCCGCCCCCGCACCGGCCAGCGCTAATACGAAACCAACTGTTTTCTTCAACACCCTCTCCTTAATTGCGTATCAGCGCAAACGTCGTCACCGAGCCGCCCGGCGGTACGTTCTGGTTGTAGCGCGACGCGGAAGCACCGCCCTTGCCGGACTGCACCGATACGTATTGCACGCCCTTGTGGGTATAAGTGATGGGCGGCGCATTGATGCTCGATCCGGTCTGGAACTGCCACACCCGTTTGCCGGTATCCATGTCGAGCGCGATCATTTCACCGGTAAGCATACCGGTGAACAACAACCCGCCGGCGGTCGCCAGCATACCCGCCGAGCTTGGCACCTCCATCAACGGTGTTTCCCAAATCACCTTGCCGGTGAGCGGCTCGATGGCGCGGTGATGGCCCACCGGCTCGCCCTTGGGCGTCATGGCGGTAGACTGGATCCCCGTGGTGTTGCCGCCCGGTATGTGCTTGACGTCGATGTATTTCATCACGCGCGCAAGGTTCCATGTATTGGCGTAAATCAGACTGGTGCGCGGATTGAACGCAATCAGCGTGGCATTGGTGCCGCGCGAAGGAAATACATCCACGGTTTCGCCCTTCAGTGCACGATCGATGAGATCGGTCATGACCGGGCGGCCGGTCTTCAGATCGATGTGGCTTGCCCAGTTCACGCGTACATACGGGTTGGCCGCGATGAGCTGGCCGTTGGTGCGGTCAAGCACATAGAGAAAACCACCCTTGTGCGCACTGACCAGCACCTTGCGCATTTTTCCGTCGATGCGCAGATCGGCGATCAGCCACTCCGCGTTGGCGTCAAAGTCAAATACATCGTTGGGAATGGTCTGGTAGAACCACGCCACCTCTCCGGTTTTTGGCCGCAGCGCAAGCACACAGGTGGTGCACAGGCTATCCATGCCATCACGGTACTTCGGGTTATAAGGCTGCGCGTTGCCGGTGCCGATATAAACCAGGTCGAGTTCCGGATCGTAGGAAGCCGACTGCCACGTCGCGCCGCCGCCGTACTTCCATGCGTCGGGCCAGGTCTTGTGCGGCCATGTCTCAGAGCCTTTTTCACCCGGCGCGGGTATGGTCCAGGTGCGCCAAAGGCGCTTGCCGGTATCGGGGTCATAGCCATCGACAAAACCGCGCGTGGTGCTGTCGCCGCCGCTCATGCCCGACACCAGCACGCCGTTAAACACCTGCGGCGCGATCACACCGCGACAGCCTTCGGCAAACGTTTCGCAGAATTTCGTGCGCCAGATTTCCTTGCCGGTCTTCATATCAAGCGCGACTACGTGCGCATCAAGCGTCTGGCGAAACAGCTTGCCCTCGTAAATCGTCGCCGCACCGCGCATGATCGCGCCGGTGGATGCCACGCGCAGCGCGCCGCGATCGTAGTTCACCGGGGTGCGCCAGATCTGCCGGCCGGTAACGACATCGATGGCGAACGTCCACTCGGCGTTCACCACGTACATCACGCCGTTGTAGACCGTGGGCTGCGACAACTCACCGTTGTTGTTGGCGGTGCTGAAATGCCACACCGGCACCAGCCGCCCGACATTAGATTTATTGATCTGCCGCAGCGTGCTCCACATTTTCAGGTCGTAGCCCATGCCAAAGCTCAGCACGTTGTCGGTATTCTTCCTGGCATCGAGAAACTCTTGCGCGGTCTGCGCCGGCGCCGCGACACAAGCGCACGACAACAAGACCGCCATCAACATCTGCTTCATGATTTCCCCTCTGCGTTTACTATTGTTGACTATTGCATCGTGAAAGACGGGCAACCCTTGTTACCCCGACTTTATAACCAGCGTGGGCACAACGCTACTCCGTGGGCCGGATGTTGGCGTCTTTTAACACTTTTGCCCATTTTGTGGTCTCGGCGCGCAGCCATATAGCGAACTCCGCCGGCGTGGACGGCGCAGGCTCGGTGCCGAGCGCGAGCAGACGTTCCTGCATCTCGGCGCCGAGTACTATTTTGGTTGTGGCTGCGTTCACTTTATCGATGATGGCTTTGGGCGTGTCGAGCGGCGCGAGCAGTCCGTGCCAGCCGAGTATTTCATAGCCCGGCAGCGTTTCCGCCACCGGCGGCACATCGAGCGCGATTTTCGTGCGCCTGGCGGTAGTCACGCCCAGCGTGCGCACACGACCCGTTTTCACGAACTGCGGCAGCGACGGCAACGGCTGGCACGACACGTGAATCTGTCCGCCGGCAAGATCGGTCAGCGCCGGCGTGCCACCCTTGTACGGCACGTGCACCATCGCAATGCCAGCGAGTGTATTGAATAGCTCCATGCACACATGCGTGGTCGCGCCCTGCCCGTTCGACCCATACAACAGTTTTTTCGGCTGCGCCCTGGCATAGGCAATCAGCTCCGCCAGCGTGTTGACCGGCAAACCGCTGTTGACCGCAATGCCGAATGCCGTGCTCGACAGCATGCCGATCGGCGCGAACTCCCTAGCGAGCCATTGGCGTTGATAGAGCGTGGTGCCCAGCAATTGCGTCGAAGTCACAAACCAGATCGTGTATCCATCGGGCGCGGATTTGGCGACAATGTCCGCGCCGATGAGGCCGGTGGCGCCGGGACGCGAATCCACCACGACCTGTTGTCCCCACGCTTCGCTCAACTTGCCGGCGAGTTGCCGCGCAATCAATTCCGGACCGGAGCCGGGTGTCGCCGCCGTGACCAAACGTATGGGTTTTGCAGGATACGGCTGTGCGGCATGTGCATCCCGTGCATGCGGCGCGGCGGCGAAGGCAACGCACAGCATCAGCGCAAGCGGCCACCGCTTGTGCAGTGCTGTCCCGTGCCATGCGCTGTGCGTCACATTCACCTCCTTGCGGGCGGCAAGCGATGCGCCCGCGCACAACATCGTAACTATTTGTTTTTATTCAAAAATTTATTCAGCGCCTCGATAAATCCCAGTGGATTATCGAGCGTCACGTGATGATCGGCGTTCGGCACTTCGGCGGTTTCAACGTGCGGCGCGCGCGCTTTTACACCCGCGATCACTGCCGGCGTGATGCGCTCGCTGCGCCCGCCCTTCATCAGCATCGCGGGAATTTTAATGTTGTCCCAGAACGGATAGCTGTCCATGCGTTCGCGCGTGGCGTACACGTTACGGTCGAATTTATAACGCCAGCGGCCATCGTCGAACCGGCGCCCGCTGCTCATCGCCAGTTGACGGATGATCTGCGGGTCAGCGGTACTTCCGCCCGGCCGCACTTTGTAATGGGCGACCAATTCGTCGCGATCCGCATAGCTGCGTCCTTCGCGGCCACCCCTCGCCTTCATGTCTGCGATGCGCTCCGGCGGCATCGCGACGGTGGAGTCGATGAGGACGAACGCCTTCGCGCGGCCGGGGTACGTGCCCGCGTAGACCGTGGACACCACGCCGCCCATCGAATGCCCGACGAGGATGAAATCGCGCAAGTTGAGTTTTGCGGCAAGTTCGTTGATATCGGCGGCGTAGCGCTGATACGAATAATCCGGCGTGGCCGATGTGTCCCAATCGCTATCGCCATGGCCGCGCAGATCAACGGCGCGCACGTGGTAATCCACGGTGAATCCCGCCGCAACAAAATCAAACCAGTGCGCATGCGCCGCGCCGCCGTGCACGCACAGCATCGGCGGCTTGCCGGCGCTGCCGTAATCCTGCACGTGGAGCTTAAGGCCGGCCACCTCGATGAATTTATCGGTGTAGGGGGCGGGGTTGAGCTCGGACTTGTTATTGAATTGTGCGGACATCGTTTCTTACCTTGTTAGTAATCTTTAAATATACGGCGTATTTCGTTCAGATCACGCGTGCGTGTGAGTGCAAGCATCAGCAGAATGCGCGCCTTCTGCGGATTCAAATTATCGCCGGGGACCATGCCCTCGGCGTCGTATTCCTTGCGCGCTATCACGCGTCCGTTGCCTGTACGGTTGGAGCGCACGATCACCGGGCGCGTGTCGAATGGCCCCAACGCCTTGATCGCGGCACGCTCCGGATCGGACAATCCACCCGCGCCCGAACCGGCAAACACGATTCCCGCGGCGCCCGCACCCACGGCCTTGATTGCGTCCGTGCCGGCCTCGGCATAGGCGTAAAGAATTTCCACTTTCGGCAGACTCGACAGTTTGCCCACGTCAAACTCAGAGCGCGCGGTGTGGCGCTTGGTGGACGCGCGGTAGAACGCCACCTCGTCCGCATCAACATAGCCAAGAAACCCCAACTCGCCCGAACGAAACGCCTCGGCGCGATAGGTGTTTGATTTAGTGACATCGCGCGCACCGTTGATTTCGTCGTTCATCACCACCAGCACGCCCTTACCGCGCGCAACCGGCGCGCCAGCCACGCGTATCGCGTTGAGCAAATTAAGCGGCCCATCCGCACTGATCGCGGTGGCCGGGCGCTGCGCGCCCACCAGCACCACGGGCTTGTCGTGCTTCACCGTAAGATTCAGAAAATACGCGGTCTCTTCGAGTGTGTTGGTGCCGTGCGTAATCACCACGCCCGCGACTTTGGGCTCTTCGCTGAAGATGGCATTGATGCGCGCGACAAGCTTTAACCAGATCGCCGTATTCATGTTGGTGCTACCAATATTGGCGATCTGCTCGACACGCACCTGCGCGTATTGTTTGATCTCCGGCACGGCCTCGACCAACTCGGAGCCAAGGATGGAGCCGGCCTTGTATTCGGTGAGGCTCGTGCTCGAACCGCCGCGCCCGGCGATAGTGCCGCCGGTGGAGAGCACCACCACCAGCGGAAGTTCACTTAAAGCGCCTTGTGCAATCGCCGTCATAGGACTAATGCACGCCAGCAGGAAGAATAATATTTTCATGTGCGGTCTCCTTGTCATCTCTCAACATGAGTAACATATTACTCCGCTACGAAAATATGACCTACACAGGGAATCAAGCGGCATACCGGACGTGCTCGCCGTGGAAGAAACGCTTGATCACATGGGGCTGCCGTTGGCGGCGGTGCAGGTGTGATCTCACCGCT
>CAWUUY010000292.1:0-8200 GCA_963924885.1 uncultured Burkholderiales bacterium
ATACATCTGCATTCCGCACTCCAGTTACAAACGCCGCGATTTTTTCATCGCTTTTGATTCCCTTGGATGATTCCACGCCGCTGGACACATCCACCGCCCATGGCCGCACCGCTTGAATGGCCGACGCCACGTTGTCCGGCGTCAAACCGCCGGACAGCACCAGCGGCAAGGGTAGATTTTTCGGAATCAGCGCCCAGTCGAACGTGGCGCCGGTACCGCCGTACGTGCCTTCAACATAGGCGTCCAACAATAACGCCTTGGCGTCATGGTAATCACCGGCGTATTGTAACAAATCCACTCCCGGTCTCACGCGCACGACCTTGATGTACGGCACATAAAATTGACGACAGAACTGCGGTGATTCGCCGCCATGAAATTGCAACAGATCAACACGCGCCAAATCCAGCGTTTGCCTTACTTCGTCAGGGGCGGCATCGACAAACAATCCCACGCTCATCACAAACGGCGGCAGCACGTGCAGGATTTTCGCCGCGCGCGCGGGCGTGACGTGGCGCGGGCTCCTGGCGTAAAACACCAGCCCGATCGCATTCGCGCCAAGTCGCGCGGCGGCAAGCGCGTCTTCCTCGCGCGTGATGCCGCAGATCTTGATTGCCGTCATAGCTCTGTTTCCATTGCCAGCCGCGGCCATTGTACCCGCTCGACTCGCCCACATCGCGGCAGACCCCACGCCGCATCGTAATCCACCCCGGCAAGATACAGTCCCGCCGCATCAAACGTGGGCGCCGCGAACTTGCGGTCGCGCGCCAGCAGTAAGTCGCGCATCCACGCAGGCGCCTGCCGACCACTGCCGATATAAATCAAACTACCGATGATGTTGCGCACCATGTGATGCAGGAATCCATTGGCGCAAAGATCAAACACCACGTACGCACCTTGCATGCTGATCTCGAGTTTCGTCAAGGTGCGTACCGGCGATTTGGCCTGACATTCCGAGGAACGGAACGCACTGAAATCGTGCTCGCCCAGCAGCGCAGTCGCAGCCGCGCGCATCGGCGCGATATCGAGCGGCACGTGAAACCAGCCCACGCGGCCATGATCAGCGGCGGGCCGCACCGGGTGGTTCAGCAGCACATAACGATAGTGACGCGCGGTCGCCGAAAACCGCGCGTTGAACGCGTCCGCGACCTGACGCGCCCATGTTACCGCCACCGATGGCGGCAGCAACGCGTTGACACCGCGCACCCACGCCGACTCGGGACGCTCCACCGTGCAATCGAAATGCACGACCTGCGCCAACGCATGTACACCGGCATCAGTACGTCCCGCGCAGATGGTGGCGATCCCACCGTCGGGAACTCTGGCGATTTGCCGCAGCGCCGCTTCCAGACGATCCTGCACCGCGCAGCCGTCGGCCTGGGTCTGCCAGCCGCAAAACCCGCTGCCGTCGTATTCGACGCCCAGTGCGATGCGCATGATTCAGTAACCCCAAAAAAGAAAAGGCTACGGCAGTTTCCCGCCGCGGCCTGCATGTTACTGCGTACGGCTTACTTGATCGAATCCAGCAGCTTTTGGGCTTCGGCCTTTTGCGCGGCATCACCTTGACGCGCCACTTCGCGCAGAATTTCCTTGGCGCCATCCTTGTCACCCATGTCCTGATAGGCGCGGGCAAGGTCGAACTTCTGCTGCACGTCGTTCCAGTGGGCGTCTTTCTTGCCGCCGCCGTCGGTCGCCGCCGGCTTGTCGTCGAGGTTCAGATTGATGCCCGACAGGTCAATCTTGAAATCCAGCCCGGCATCCGCCGCCGTGGCAGCCGCCGCCGCGGGCGCGGGCGCAGGCGTTTCGGCTGGCACGTCCAGTTCTGGCAGATCCAGATTGAAATCCATCAGGTTGGTATCCCCGGATTTGATTTCTTCCGCGCTCACCGGGGGCAATTCGAGATTGAACTCCGGCAACGCCGGTTCCGCGGCAGCGGCAGGCGGCATATCCACCATCGCCGGCGCCACATCGTTACGCGCCATCGCCAAGGTATTGTCCATGCTGGCATCGGTGCCGCCCTGATCGAGCAGGATGTTGGTCGTGGTGCCGAGGTTGTCCGACGACGCGCCGATATCCGGATCGGCGCCGCCGGACGGATACATGGCATTGCTCGGGTCGACGGCGTGGCCCATGGCCGCCGCCTTGTCCCAGTTTTCACCGCTGCCGCCGGTCAACGCATTAAAGTCTTTTGCCAGCTTGTTAAACGCACCCTTGTCGCCACGCGCCGCATAGACTTCCAGCAGCTTCAACTGCACGTCCTGACGCTGCGGTTCCTTGCCTATCGCATCATTAAGGATGTTTTCGGCCTGATTGTCGCGTCCATGATCGATGTAGACCTGCGCTTCCTCTATCGGATCCACCGTGTCGGTCACGTTGGATGCCGCGGGTTCATCCGCCGTCGCGGCAACCGCAGCCGCAGCACCTGCCGCCGCGTCTACGTTCCCGGTAAACGGCTCGGTCTTGTCCGCAGCCATCGTGGGTTCATCATCTTCCACCTCGCCCGCTTTTTTGCGGCGACGTACCGCCCACAAACCCGCCAAGCCGGCGAGCACGGCGGCGCCACCGCCTATCGGGAGTATGTTGTCCATCACGGTATCCATGATGCCCGGCGCGGGAGGCGGCGGCGTTGCGGCCTTAACGGCGGGCGGTGCCTTCGGTGCCGGCGGCGTCGTCTTGGGAGCCGGCGCGGGATCAGGCTTCGGCGTTTCCGCAGCCGCCTTGTCGGCAGGCTTGGCCTCGTCGGCCCTGGGCGTATCCGCCTTCGGTGGTTCTGCCTTCGGCGGTTCCACCTTAGGCGCTTCCGCTTTTGCGTCGGGTTTCGGTGCTGCCTTGGCGTCCGCTTTCGCATCCGCTTTGGGATCGCCCTTGCCGGCCTGCTGCGCGGCAGCCATGGCCGGATTCTTGATCTCGGCCAGTTTCTTCATCTCACCGATGGTTTTTTCCAGGGCCGCAACGCGTTCTTTCGATTCGGCCAGCGCCTTGTCGCGCGCGGCGAGATATTCCTGCAATGCGCGCACACGGTCGGCGGCGCCTTTGCCGTCACCCTTGCCCGCTGCAACGTCACCTTTGGACAGTACCACCACATCCTTGCCGCCGGCAGGAGCCGCCTTGTCTTCCACACGCGCGGTAATCTTGCCCGTGGTAGCCGGCGCAGCCGCCGCGACGGCGGGCGCCGTATCGGCAACTTTCGAGCGATCGGCGTTCCAGTTGGTAGATTGCACACGCACTTCCTGCGCTGCGTCGCCTTGAGCGATAGCGGAAAGCTGATCACGCTCGGGGGCCTTGAGTATCTTTCCGGCCTTGACCAGATTGATGTTGTTATTGATGAACGCGTCCGGGTTGGCGCGCAGCAAGCCGATCATCATCTGATCCAGCGAGATGCCTTCGGGACGCATATCGGCGGCGATCTGGCCGAGCGTGTCGCCCTGCTTCACGGCGTATTCACTGCCGGTGATCGGGCGCGACGCGGCAGGCGCGGGCGCGGCGGCGACCGGAGCGGGAGCGGGAGTAGCAGCAGCAGGAGCGGGTGCCGGTTTGGCCGCGGGTGCAGCCGCCGCAGGAGCCGGTGATGCGACGGCGGCGGACGGTTTGGCGGCAGGCGCTTGAGCCACGGGGGCGGTGACGGCGGGCGCGGGAATTTCAATGCCCGGCGGATCCAATAGCGCGGAATACTCACGTACGATCTTGCCGCCTTGCCACGACAGTTCCACCAGCAAATCGAGGAACGGTTCGGCGACTGGCCGCGTCGAGGTCGCGCGGATAAACGGCCTGCCATCAGTCCGGCGCTCGATCGCCAGACGCATGCTGTTCAGTGCCGGATTAAATTGCAGGTTGGCAGAACGATAGGCGTCCGGTGCGGCAAGCCGCACAGCCAGCGTCGCCAATTCCTCCTTGGATACGTTGACCAGATCGATCTCCGCTGCAAACGGCTGACCAAGCTGCGACAACACATTCATAGCCCCCAAGCCGGCCGCATCGACAAAACCCGCGTAGGGCATCGATACGATCAAGCCTGCGGCCACCCATTTCTTGAGTTTGAATTCCCGCACAGCGCTACCTCTGAATTTCTAGGATGTCTTTGAAATTATCAAATTAACATCAATCAGTTAGCGTTTCAAGCTAAGGTTTTCGATGAAAATTGATCGCTAACAATCGAATTATCAATGTATTTTCGGTTTTCAAACCGGCAAGACCAATATACATAGTGGACAAAACTCAAGCCCATGCGTCCTATATGGGGGCGGAAGTTGTGCATAAAATACAACAACCAGCCCGCCTGTTCTACGTCGCTATACGGCGACTTTCTTTGAGTAAGTATTTGTTTTATTGAATACTTCACCCTTCGCTACGTTCAGCACGATGCGCAGCATCCGCCGCAGAGGCTCGGCAGCCCCCCACAGCAACTGATCGCCCACGGTAAACGCCGACAGATACTCGCCGCCCATCGCCAGCTTGCGCAGCCGCCCCACGGGAATATGCAAACGTCCAGTCACTGCGGCAGGCGTGAGCTCGCGCTCGGTCACCTCGCGCTCGTTCGGCACCACCCGCACCCACTCGTTCGCCGAGGCGATGATGCGGGTGATTTCTTCCAGCGGCAGATCACGCTTTAACTTGATGGTCAGCGCCTGGCTGTGGCAGCGCATCGCGCCCACGCGCACACACAGGCTGTCGATGGGCGTGACCGCCTTGCCGAAGGCCGGGCCACGACCGAGGATTTTGTTGGTCTCGGCGCCGCCCTTCCATTCTTCCAGCGTCATACCGTTTTTCATGTCCTGATCGATCCACGGGATCAGGTTGCCGGCCAGCGGCAAGCCGCGAAAATTATCGCGCGGCAATGAGCCGTCGTTCTGCTTGGCCAGCACTTTGCGGTCGATTTCCAAAATGGAAGATGCAGGATCGGCGAGCAAATCTGCCACCGCGCCATGCACCAGCCCGAACTGCGTCAGCAACTCGCGCATGTGCTGCGCGCCGCCGCCGGAGGCCGCTTGGTACGTCATGCAGGTCATCCACTCGATCAAATCCTGCTCGAACAAGCCGTGCAAGCCCATCATCATGCAACTCACGGTGCAGTTGCCGCCGATGTAGTTTTTGATGCCCTTATCCATCGCGGCCTGAATGACGGGCATGTTGACCGGATCGAGCACGATCACCGCGTCGTCTTGCATGCGCAAGGTTTTGGCGGCGTCGATCCAATAGCCGTCCCAGCCCGCCGCGCGCAGCTTGGGGTAAATCTCGGTGGTGTAGTCACCACCCTGGCACGAAATCAGGATGTCCATCGCCGTCAACTCAGCGATATTTTTGGCGTCCTTGACCGGCGCTATCGCTTGGCCGATATCGGGGCCCTTGCCCCCAGCCTGCGAAGTTGAGAAAAAAGTGGGCTCTATCAAATCAAAATCGCGCTCGTCGCGCATGCGCTGCACGAGCACCGAACCCACCATTCCACGCCAACCGATTAACCCGACCTTTTTCATAAAAATACCATTAAAACAGATAGTTACGATATACCACTAGAGAGCAGCCACCACCGCGTCACCCATCTCCTGCGTGCCCACTTTTTTCGTGCCTGCCTCGTAAATATCGGCTGTGCGAAAGCCCTGCGCCAAGGCCGATTTCACCGCCGCTTCGATACGATACGCCCACTCATCCTTGTTGAACGTGTAACGCAGCATCATGGCTGACGACAATATCGTCGCCAGCGGATTGGCAATGTTTTTGCCCGCGATGTCCGGCGCCGAACCGTGACTCGGCTCATACAGCCCCTTGCTGTTTGAATCGAGCGAGGCCGACGGCAGCATGCCGATGGAGCCAGTCAACATCGACGCCTCGTCCGACAAAATGTCGCCGAACATATTGCCGGTGACGATCACGTCGAACTGTTTCGGGTTGCGCACCAGTTGCATCGCCGCGTTATCCACATACATATGCGACAGCGCCACTTGCGGATATTTTTTCGCCACGTCGATCACGATCTCGCGCCAGAAGCGGCTGGTTTCCAGCACGTTTTCTTTATCCACCGAACAGAGTTTTTTACCGCGCTTCATCGCGGTCAAAAAACCGACCTCGGCGATGCGACGGATCTCCGACTCGGCGTAGTGCATCGAGTCGAAGCCTTCGCGTTCGCCGCGCGCGTTGTCACGCCGTCCTCGCGGCTCGCCGAAATAAATGTCGCCAGTGAGTTCACGAATAATCATGATGTCCAGGCCCGACACCACCTCGGGTTTTAACGACGATGCGCCCACCAATTCCGGATACATCACCGCCGGCCGCAAATTGGCGAACAACCCTAGTTCCTTGCGGATGCGCAAAATGCCCTGCTCCGGACGCTGCGGGCGCGGCAGCGCATCGTACTTCGGACCACCCACCGCGCCGCACAACACAGCGTCGGCTTCCTTGGCCAACTTCAACGATGCCGCGGGCAACGGATCGCCGCACGCATCAAAGCCCGCGCCACCGAAGGCCGCGTCTTCCATCTCAATTTTAAGGCCGTCTTTGGCCAGCACGCGCAACACTTTGGTGGCTTCTGCCACGATTTCAGGACCGATGCCGTCACCGGCTAATACCGCTATCTTCATGGTGAGTCCGTTTGAAGTGAACGGGTGAACGGGTGAACGAGTGAACGAGTAAAACCCGCGCTGGGGTTACCCGTTCACTCGTTCACCCGTTCACTCGTTCACGGTTTACCTAAAAAAGCCAGGGTTGCGCCACTTTATGCTTCGCTTCAAACGCGCGAATCTTATCCGCATGCGTCAGCGTAAGGCCAATGTCGTCCAAGCCGTTCATGATGCAATCTTTGCGAAAAGGATCCATCTCGAATGTGAAGCTCTCGCCCGTGGGCGTGCTCACCGTTTGCTGCTCCAGATCAACCGCTAGCCGGTAACCGGGGCTGGCTGCTGCTTCTTTGAACAACTGATCGACAATCTTGGTGTCGAATTTAATCAGCACCAATCCGTTTTTCAGACTGTTATTGAAGAAAATATCCGCGAAACTCGGTGCGATCACCGCTTGAAAACCAAACTGCTGCAACGCCCACGGCGCGTGTTCGCGCGACGAGCCGCAGCCGAAATTCTCGCGCGCGAGCAGCACGGTGGCGCCTTCAAACTGTTTTTTGTTCAGCACAAAATCCGGATTCAGCAGACGCTTCGAATCATCCTTACCCGGTTCGCCGCGATCGAGATAGCGCCACTCATCGAACAGATTCGGGCCGAAGCCGGTGCGTTGAATCGACTTTAAAAACTGTTTGGGAATGATGGCGTCAGTATCAACGTTCGCGCGATCCAGTGGCGCCACCAGTCCTTCTTTGCGGACAAATTTTTCCATATTATTTTGTTGACCTCTGTATGGCTTCGCCTGCGCGTTCGACATCTTTGCCGACGCCCGCCACCGTGTTGCATCCGGCCAGCAACGCACTCGCCAACACCAACATAGTTACGATCAGTTTCATGTTCGTCTCCTTTAGCTAAAAGTACGCACATCCACGAAATGCCCGGCAATTGCCGCCGCAGCCGCCATCGCCGGGCTTACCAAATGCGTTCTGCCGCCGGGGCCTTGCCGGCCCTCGAAATTGCGATTCGAGGTAGACGCGCAACGCTCCCCCGGGGACAACTGATCTTCATTCATGCCCAGACACATCGAGCAACCCGGCTCGCGCCACTCGAAACCGGCTTCGACGAGAATTTTGTCCAAACCTTCTTCTTCCGCCTGCGCTTTCACCAGCCCGGAACCCGGCACCACCATCGCCAGCTTCACATTGCCCGCGACTTTTTTGCCCTTGGCCACGTGCGCGGCGGCACGGATATCCTCGATGCGCGAGTTGGTGCAAGCGCCGATAAACACCTTGTCGATTTTGATGTCAGTGATCGGTGTATTCGCCTTCAAATCCATGTAAGTCAGCGCGCGTTCCATCCATTCGCGCTGCACTTTGTCGGTCTCCTGCGCCGGATCGGGCACTTTGCCGCCCACGGTAGTCACCATCTGCGGATTGGTGCCCCAAGTCACCTGCGGCTGAATCTCGGTGGCATCCATCGTCACCACGGTATCAAATTGCGCGCCGCCGTCGCTCTTCATCGTGCGCCAGTATTCAACCGCCTTGTCCCATTGCGCGCCGGTGGGTGAGAACATGCGGCCCTTGCAGTAATCAATGGTCTTCTGATCGCAGGCCACCATGCCGGTGCGCGCGCCGGCCTCGATCGCCAGATTGCACAGC
>CAWUUY010000293.1:0-3413 GCA_963924885.1 uncultured Burkholderiales bacterium
GGCGCTTCGTAGCTCATATAGCCCTGATAGCCGAGCGCCATCAGGGTTTTGAAAATCTCCACGAACGGCGCCGCGCCCTTGCCCGGCGGCAGGCGGTCCACCGGCGTGGGGCCGGGTGACGGTGGCCCAGGCGGCGCGTCGCTGAATTGAAAGGTGATGATCTGCTCCACCGGCACGTCCTTGAAACTTGCCGCGTTGCCGCCGCTGCAATGCAGATGATAGGTGTCGAGCAGCAGGCCGCAGTTTTTCAGATTGACCGCGTTGATGAGTTCCATGCCCGCGGCCAGCGTGTTGATGACCGGGTGGCGCGAATTGAATTCCAGCGCGAGTTTCAGGCCGTAACCGGCGGTAATCTCGGCGCAGGTTTTCAGATTCACTTTCGCCACTGGCATACCGCCCGGCGCATTCGTGCCCGGCGACACCATGATGACCTCGCAGCCCAGCGCCACCGCTTTTTCGCTGACGTAACGCAGCGAACCCAAGCGCCGTTGCAGATCGTCACCTTCCGCAAACAGCACGCCGCTTTCGGTGCCGATCACCGCGACCTTAAGGTTGGCGTCACGCACCAGCTTCACCATGGCGTCTTCGCTCATCCCTTCTTTGGCGCAACGCAAAAAATCGATATGGCGCAGTTCCACGCCGTTGTAACCCGCCTCGCGCGCGATGCGTAGCGCGTCGGCGAGCGGCGTGGTGTCGAGCGTCCAGGTGTGCAGAGCAATACGATTGTGCAGAATAGTCACCAGATTCTCTATGTAATTTAAGTATTTGTTTTTAAAGGGGTTTTTATTTATGCGCTTTTGCGCTTCGCGTTCACCGCAGGCGCTTCCAGCAAGCACATGAATGCGCGCATCGACTGTATCGCTTCAAAACGATCCAGCTCATTCGCCACCACCGCTACGCGCTCCGCCGGCAGTACACTGCCTGCGCAATCCACGAACTTGACCTTGAGTTGCGCCGGCGGAATCGGATTGGCCGACGTGCGGCCCAGCGGGCGCAGCACGCGCGAAGACACCACGCGCCCATTCTTGAAAGTAATTTGCACCTCGGCCGCGAAACCAATGCCATTCCCATTTTCCAGCTCGAACTGGCCCTCGCGATGCGGCGCGGCAAACACGCGCGCCAGCAGGCTTTGCACCGCTGTTTCGCGCAGTACGTCCGGCTCGAAATCGCGCAGTAGCACGCGCCCATCGAGCAGCGCGCGCGCCACGCAGTACTGCACGCTGAATTTGGCTTCGAGACCGGTTTTCGGTTGCGGGCGGTCAGTGTGCGCCAGACGCGGCAACGCGGTCCACGAATCCACGCGCGCGATGTCATCGGCTTTGAACGGCCCGTACTCGCGCACCAGGTTCAGCGCGGCCTCGATCGGCGAATGCGTGCTGTAGCAGCACGGATAAAGTTTGTACGACGCGCCCGGCTCGACGATATCCAGCGGCTTGCCCCAGCTTTCCATCACGCGCTCGGCGTGAAACTTGCCCGCGCCATTGAACAGGTTGAAATACCCCTGCTTGTGCGCAAACGCATCGGCATTCGCGGTAAAGCCCTTACGCGCCAGCAGCGCCGCCATCAACCCGCCGCGCGCGCACTGGCCGACGTGCAGCGATTTGGTCATGGTGCCGAAATTGGCCTTGTTGCCCGCAGCAAGCGAGGTGCTCATCGCTAGCGCGGCTTCGGTCTGCTCCACCGTCAAATTCAGCAAACGCGCACACGCCGCTGCCACCGCGAACACCCCCACGGTGGAGGTTGGATGCCAGCCAGCCTCGGTGTGAAACGGATGCACCGCACGCCCGATCTGCGAGCCGGCTTCGTAGCCCGCCGTGTGCGCCACCAGCACGTCCGCGCCGCTGCAATCGAAGGCTTCCGCCGCCGCCAGCAGCGCCGGCACCATCACCGCCGACACGTGTCCACCCATGTTAGCCGCCGTGTTGTCGTAATCAAGCACATGCGCGGCCACGCCGTTGAGCAGCGCCGCATCCAGCGCGCTGGCGCGACTTGCCGTGCCCAGCACCAGCGCTTCGCCGCCGGTGGTCTGCACGCCGAGGATTTCCGCCACTTTCATGGGCGCTTCTTCCGTCACGCCCGCGAGCGCGACGCCCAGCGTATCCATCACCGCGACCTTGCTCCAGTCGATTGCCGCCGCCGGCACATTATCCGCACGCATCGCCACAATGCGTTTCGCCATTTCACGTGCGAGTGCCATTACCGTCTCCTTCCCCTGCGTCGTGCGTTTGTTTACCTCAACGCGATTATGCCGCCTGCGCGCGACGGTGTCATGCGCCGGGTAGCTTCACCGGCACGCCATCCACACCCCATTGACTTAACGGCACTTCGTTGACAATCACCCACACCGGTTGTTTCAACGGCCCCAGCGTATCCTTCATGGCTTGGGTCACGTTTTCAATCAGTTGCTGTTTCACTTGGTCGCTGCGACCGGGGCCGATGTACAGTTGCGCAAGCGGCATGAGTTGCTCCTTTAGGCAAGATGGAGTAAGTATCGCACACCGAATGCGCATTGATTTCCGCCGCCAATCCTGCGTCTGCCCGACACGGCGGCCCTACCAACGCGGCAACGCAGACGTCATGAGTGAAATGGATACGATTGTTGTTGCCGGCATCGCTGCCACTTTTTTGCTGGCGGGATTGATCAAAGGCGTCATCGGTCTCGGCCTGCCCACCATCGCCATGGGATTGCTCGGCGTCTTCATGCCGCCCGCGCAGGCCGCGACGCTGCTGATCGTGCCGTCACTGGTAACCAACGTGCAGCAAATGCTCGACGGTGCAGCACTGCGCTCCCTGCTGCGGCGACTGTGGCCGATGCAGGCTGCGGTGGTGATCGGCACGTTGTGGGCGCCGATCAGCCTGGCCACACTGGATGTGCGTGTTGCCTCCATCGGGCTGGGCGCGGCATTGGTGGTTTACGCCGCGTTCGGGCTGGCATCAATGCGGCTCGCCGTGTCGAACAGCTTGCAACGCTGGGCTTCACCCGCCGTGGGTCTCGTCACCGGTGTAATCACCGCCGCCACCGGCGTGTTTGCCGTGCCTGCCGCGCCGTATCTGCAGGGACTGGGCTTATCCAAGGACGAACTGGTACAGGCGCTGGGCCTGTCGTTTACCGTATCCACCATCGCGTTGTCGATGCGTCTCGCGTGGGACGGATCGCTCACATGGTACGCGGGGAACACGGCCAGCATCGGCTGGGGCATGGTGATGCCGCTGCTGGCGGCATTGCTGGGCATGGCTTTGGGACAAAAACTCCGGGGCAAACTAAGCGAGACAACGTTCAGGCGCGCGTTCTTTAGCGGGCTGCTGCTGATCGGGCTGCATCTGGTGATCAAGGGTATGCTTTGAAATAAGATCGAACGATTTATGGCCGCGAGCCGACAGTATGAAACCTTCATTTGTGATCAAGCCTTGCA
>CAWUUY010000294.1:0-21081 GCA_963924885.1 uncultured Burkholderiales bacterium
GTAAGTAATTGTTTATAAAAAGTTTTTTATAAATCACCGAGAGGATACAATGTCATTCAAAAACACTGCGGCGGCACTGCTGTCAATCTGCATCGGTTGGAGCGCGGCGTTAGTTGCTGCTCCGTTTGCCTATGTGTCCAATGAAAAATCCGGCGACATTACCGTGATCGATGTCGCTAACGATACCGTGGTGGCGACGTTCCCGGCGGGTAAACGCCCGCGCGGCATGACCGCGTCGCGCGACGGCAAAATGCTCTACGTCAGCGATCAACCGGCGAATGCACTGCAAATTGTGGATTTGGCTACGCGCAAAATCACCGGCAAAGTCGATCTCGGCGAATCGCCCGAAGGCGTGTACCGTTCGCCCGACGGCAAGCTGCTGGCGATTGCGATAGAAGAAGACAATTCCGTGTATTTCATCGACACCGCCAGCGGCAAGCGCGCGTTTCAGGTGAAGACCGAAGGCGAGAACCCCGAGCACGCGGTGTTCAGCCGCGATGGCCGCTGGGTATATGTCAGCGCCGAGGAATCCGAAGTGGTAGATGTCATCGATGTCGCCACCCGCCGCGTGCATACCACCATCAAGGTGGGCAAGCGCCCGCGCGGCATTGGCTTTACGCCCGATGGCAAATTAGCTTACGTAGCGTGCGAACTGGCGAACCGCGTGTATGTGATTAATGTGGCGAGTCACAAGGTGGTGGCGGTGATCCCGGCGGGCGTGCGCTCGAACGGCGTCCGCATTCATCCCAGCGGCAAAACCGTGTTTGTGTCGAATGGCGCTGACGGCACCTTGAGCGTGATCGATGTCGCCAGTAACAAAGTCACCAAAACCATCAAGGTGGGCGATCGCCCGTGGAACATGGCGATCAGCCCGGATGGCAAAAAACTTTACGTGGCAAACGGACGTTCCAACACCGTGTCGGTGGTCGATACCGACAAGCTGGAAAAAACTACCGACATCAAGGTCGGCGATATGCCGTGGGGCGTGTATATCGCGGAGTCCGACTAAGGAGGCTCCGTGGCTAGCCCTTCAGCCGCACTGGCTTGCCGGTCTCAATCGAGGTGGTAATCGCTTCGAATGCGCCGATGGTGTTGACGATTTCGTCGGGTGTAATCGGATACGGCGCCTTGCCCGCGACCGCATCGGCGAAGTGTTCAATTTCAACCAGCAGGGAATCCACCTTGGGTAATTCCTTGCGTTCGGTTTTGCCGCCACTCAAACGCGTGATGCATTCGGTTTCGCCCACCGCTTCGGCTGATCCTTTGTCGCCGAATACCTGCACACGCCAGTAGAACGGCGACGGGCGCACCGCGCCGAGAAAACCGCTGACACCGTTGGCGAATTTGAACAGCACCGAGATGGTATCGAGCGGATTGTGGCCGGTTTGCGTGGCGACAAATTGCGCGTTGACTTCGGCGGTGGGGCCGGCGAGGTTGGTGAAGGCATCGAGGATGTGGATGCCGGTGCCGGTCATGCCTGCGCCCGGTGTTTCACTCGGCAGATCGCGCCATGGCGCGAAAAAGTTGCTGGAGTTCTCGTTGCTGTAGTGGCCTTCGATATGCAGCACGCGGCCCAGCACGCCGCTGGCGACGACGCGGCGCAGCTCGGCCATCGACGGCCAGAAGCGTTTGTTTTGCCCAACGCCCACCGGCACGCCGGCGGATTTGCACGCCTCGACCATCGCCAGTGCGTCGGCGAATTTAAGCGCGAACGGTTTTTCGCAGAACACCGGTTTTTTCGCCGCCGCAACTTGTTCAACGAGTTTGCGATGTGTTGAATGCGGCGTGGCGAGCCATACCACCTGCACTTGGGGATCGGCGAGCGCGGCTTCGAGGGTGTTGCTCAGGGTGAAGTTTTTCTCCTTGGCGTAATCGCGCACCGTATCCAGCTCGAAACTCACGCCATGCACGAAGCGGATTTGGTCGCTTTTTCCCTGTACCGCATTGACGATGGTTTTTCCCCACCAGCCCAGACCGATAATCGCTGCGTTAATCATGAGTTATCCTAAGTATTTGTTTTTAAACAATATTTAAATGTGGTTGCCGTTTAGCTCGACGGTGATCTCCGGCGTCAGCGCGGCCGTAAGCGTGGCATGCAAAAAACACGTCACCGCCGAGATGCGCATGAATTTCTCGTGCGTTTCATCGGATTCATCGCCGTGCAAAAACAGGTGCGTTGCCACCGGCTCGATGCCGCCGGTGATTCCATCGAAGGTGTACGGGTTGTACTGCACTAGCCGCACGTGGCGGATGTTGTATTTCAGGTAATCGATGTAGCGCGACAACTGCGTCATGTAACAAAACGCGATGCCCGCCGACAGCAGCGCAAGCCCGCTGGGCGCGCGGTCGGTAGCGCTTTCATCCGACTGCATGGCGAAGTGGCTCATGCCGGGCAGTTGCAGCACGACATCGGTGGCGGTAGTGGTCGCATCATCGGGCAGCACGCGGCACACGCCCGCGACTTCGCGCACGATGCGCTGATCGGGCGTGGCGGCAGGCGCGGTCAGCGTGGGTGTGCCGCCGCGCTTTTGGCCGGTTTTCAGGACTAGGTCAGGCAGGGCGTCGGTGTTGGCGAGCGGCGCGGGCACGCTGGCGTAGGTTTTCAACGGATCGGGCGCGTCGTCGCCGCCGGCATCCGGCAGTGTGGTGACCGTGCGGCGTTTGCCGTTCACGTAAATGGCAAAGGTGTTCTGCACCGGCGTGCGCATGGCCGCCAGCGCGGGCGATGCCTGAACCGCGGCCGCCACCAGCGCGGCAACGTTGGCGGCAGGGGCTGAAGAACGAATCGCGATATGAATCTTTGCCGGGTCTGCATAACCCACGCCATCACCGCGAAAAAACGCGCCGCTCATGCTGTAGCCGGTGCAGCAATGGATTTTTACGTCTTCAAGCGTGACGCCTTGCAAGCGCGCGAGAAGCAGCAACCGATTCGCCAGATCAGCCTGCAAACCGGCATTAAAAAACCCAAGGGGAAAGGGCGCAAGATCGTCGCCCTTGATGTGCACACCTTCGTCGCTGACCATGCGCCATGAACTGCCGTGGTTTCCCTCGGTGACGACGGCTTCTTTTTGGTGATTGCTGGAAAAGTGGCGGGCTTCGACCTTAAAAACGTCGCGCCCGCTTACGCCCACCACAACGCCGGGCCGTTGCGTGCCACTGCGAGTGCGGAACCCGAGCGGGAATCCGGAACTCGCGATAGTCTCGACCGCGGCCATTACACCGCAGCGACGATTTTCTGCTGTTGCTGTCCCAGACCTTTTATGCCGAGGGTTACCACGTCACCGACATTGAGGAACACCGGCGTCGGTTTGACGCCAAGGCCTACGCCCGGCGGCGTGCCAGTGCAGATCACGTCGCCCGGCAGCAGGGTCATGAAGTGGCTGCAATACGAAATCAGTTTGCGCACGCCGAAAATCATGGTGTGGGTGTTGCCCGATTGCATGCGTTTGCCGTTTACGTCGAGCCACATGTCGAGGTTTTGCGGATCGGGCACTTCGTCCGGCGTCACCAGCCACGGGCCGAGTGGGCCGAAGGTGTCGCAGCCCTTGCCCTTGTCCCATTGCGAGGATTGCAACTGAAACACACGCTCGGAGACATCGTTCGCCACGCAGTAGCCGGCGACGTAATTGAGGGAATCCTCCTCGCTCACGTACTGCGCCTTGGTGCCGATGATGATGGCGAGCTCGCATTCCCAGTCGAGCTTGGTGGCGTTGCGCGGCATGATGGTGTCGTCGTTCGGGCCGCAGATGGAAGTGGTAGCCTTCATGAAAATAATCGGTTCGGTGGGCACCGCCATGCCGGCTTCAGCGGCGTGATCGGAGTAGTTCAGCCCGATGGCGACGTATTTCGAGATACCGGTGTAAGGCACGCCCATGCGCGGATTGCCGGTGACGATCGGCAGCGTTTCCGGTTTGATCTTGGCGATGCGCGCCAGATTGCGCGGCGACAGTGTGTCGGCATCCAGCGTGGCGACCACTTTGGACATGTCGTGCAGCTTGCCCTGTGAATCGATGATGCCCGGTTTTTCGTGTCCGTCTTTTCCGTAACGACAAAGTTTCATGTGTGTTCCTGCTTTTCCCAAGGACTGATAAAAATGCGGATTATTCGGGCGGTGTTATAGTCCCCCGCCGATTGAATCTGGTGTGTCGCGAACGATTGCGGGCCTTACGACACCACCTCGACGATCGTGCCACTGGCGGCAGACTTGAAAATTGCCTCCAGTGCGGAAATATTGGCGATCATTTGCGATTGCGGCACGGGGTAGGGCGCGCGGCCCTCGGCGGCATCGGCAAACGCCTCCAGATTGGCCAGCACGCTGGAAGCGGGGGCGTATTCGGTGACGGTGCGCTGATCGCCGCGCAGCACCTTAATGAGCGTCCAGCCCTCGGGTTTTTCGGGGTGGGTTTTGTCGCGCACTTCCACCCAGCCCTTGCTGCCGTACACTGCAAAACGCCCGTCAAAGGGCGTGGCGAGTATGGCGCTCAACAGCGCGTGGCCGCCGGTTTTGAACGTGACCAGGATCGCCAGCGTGTCGCCATTGGCAAGCTGGCTGCCCAGTTGCTTAACGCTGGCAAACACGCGCTCGGCCTCGCCGAACACGCCCACCGACAGATCCAGCAGATGAATGCCGGTGGCCGTCATCGGGCCCGCCGGCGCTTCCTTGCCCGACAAGCGCCAGTTGTCGGCGGCGAGCGTCAAAAATTTATCCTGATTGAAGTTGGCCTCGATCTGCAACGGCGTGCCGATCTCGCCCGAGTGAACAATGCGCATGGCCTCCACCATCGGTGGCTCGAAACGCCGCTCGTGGCCGACGGCAAGCGTGACCTTGTTGTCGTTGACGGCCTTGACCGCTCGCAGCACATCGGCGCGTGTCATCGACAGCGGCTTTTCGCAGAACACATGTTTGCCGGCGATGGCGGCGGCGACGATTTGGTCGGTGTGCAGCGTGTGCGGCGTGCACAGCACCACGCCCTGAATCGCGGGGTCGCGCAGCGCGTCCTTAAAATCGGTGAGCACTTCAACGTCGTGCTGCTTGGCGAAATCAGCGATTGCAGCGGCGTTGGTCTCCACTACCTTGTGCACGCTGATCTTACTGTTTTTTTTCAGTTGCGGGACGATGATTTTTCCCCACCATCCCATGCCCACTACAGCGACGTTCAACATATTTTTTCCTATTTACCTTTCAGTGCCGCGTTCACCGCGGGCATGACTTTCTCGGCCATCAATTCCATGCTGCGCTTGCCCAATGCCGGATCGATCCAGTCGTGGCAGGCATACACCAGCGTACCGAAGTCGCCGGTTTGCTCGCGAAACGCCAGTATTTGATCGACCACGCTGTTCACCGTGCCTGAGATCACCAGCTTGTCGGTCACATACTCTGGCGTGATCGCCGCATCGGGCATCGATTGATCGACCTTGAACAGGTTGCTGCGGCCGCTGAACCCCACGAGTTTGCGCACCAGTTGCTTGAAGTAAAAGTGATACGGCCCCTCGGCGGTTTTCCCGTAGCGCTGCGCGGTGGCTTCGTCATCGGCCACGAAAATGCTTTTCGCCACGCGCCAGTCAGCGGTGTTCGCCACCTGGCCGATATTCTTTTTGCCTTCGGCGTAATTGGGCCAGTGGGTTTTTACCCATTCCGGCATCAGAAAGTTGGCGGATATCGGCTGCCAGCCGCGCTCCGCCATGGCGGTAACGCCCTTGGAGAAAGGGGCGACCACGGTGCCCACGATCAACGGGTGCGGCTTCTGAAACGGCTTGAGGATGATGCCCTGGCCGATTTCGGGAATCATGGTGCGTTCCGTGCTGATCTTCCAGAATTTGCCTTCCAGGTTATACGGCGGTTCGGATTCCCAGATTTTGAGCACCATGTTGATGCCCTCGACAAACATCGCGTTGCGATCGCGGTCCATGTTGCCGAACACCTCGGCGTCCGACGCCAGCCCGCCGGGGCTGATGCCCATGATGAAGCGGCCTTCGAGCAGGTTATCGAGCATCGCCACCTGCGCCGCAATGGCGGCCGGATGCGAACACGGAATATTGATGGTGCCGGTGCCGAGCTTGATGCGCTTGGTGTCAAACGCCAGACTCGCCAGAAACGTCATGCAGTGGGTGACGGTTTCAGCGGCATCGGTCACGTGTTCGCCGACGTAGGCTTCTTCGTAACCGAGCTTATCGGCGAGAATAATCGCTTCACGATCCTCGCGCAGCGACTGCGGATAATTTTTGCCGGGCGGATGCAGCGGCATCATAAAGGTAGCGAGTTTCATGGTGGGGTCTCGTTGGGCTGGGAGCGCTCGGGTGGCGCGGTGAGATGCATCGTGCGCGGTAGCGGGCATCATTCGCGGGTGATTGTGCCTGTGTGCATGGCGAAATTCAAGGCTTCGGGCTGCGGGGTGGGTTCAACCGGCTGGTTGCGTTGACAGGGGGAGGCAAGCTGGGTCGGGAGAGGTAGAATTCTCATGGCGCATTTGTTTCAATTTTTTCATTTCCGAGTCCCATCCATGCCTTCTCGCAAACCATCCACATGCGCATTGGGCGCGGTAGCGCCGCAGCTGCCGGTAACCATCGAACCCGGCGGCGTCCGCTACGCACCCGGCGTGCGCGCGGGGCGCTGGATATTCGCCACCGGCCACAAAGGCACGGCGGATTTCGTCAGCGGCATGGCGCCGGAGGTGATTGACGCTGCTGCACCGCGTCACGGCGAACCCAAAACCAAAAAAGAAGCCCGGCGCATATTCACCAACTTCGAGCGCGTGTTGAAAGCCGGCGGCAGCGGCCGCCAGCACGTGGTGCGCGTGGATCAGTATTACGCTGGCCGCCCCGTGGTGCCCGCGTATCACGAGGTGCGGCGCGCGTTTTTCGGCGGCCATGTGCCGCCCAGCACATCGAACCTGCATCAGAAGTTTTTGCTTGCCGGGCAGGACATGGAGGTGCAGCTGATGGCGGTGGTTCCCGGCAAGGGGTTTGAAGTCGCGCAGCACCGCCCGGCGAATCTGCCGGTGCATGCCACCTCCAGCTACAGCCCGGTGCTGACCTGCGGCGACTACGTGTTCGTCGCCGGGCAAACGGCTGAGGCGTTCAAAACCGAAGAAGGCCCAATCGACCCGGCGGCGCGTATGCCGGCGGGGCACCTATGGAAGGGCTTGCCGATCAAGCTCGAAACCGACTTCATCATCGAGCGTAAATTAAAACCCGCACTGGCTACAGTGGGGAGCACGCTGGCGGAAGTGGTGAAGGCGCAGGTCTATCTGCGCGATATCGACGACGTGCCGGCGTTCAACGAAGTGTGAGCGAAGCATTTCCCCAAGGCGCCGCCCGCGACCACCCTCATCATCACGGCCAACCCCGGCTTTATCTGCGAGACGGGGCGCATCGAAATCAACACCATCAGCTTGAAGCTCGGCGGCAAAACCAAAAAGCAGATGATCGACGCCGGCGTGCCCACGGCGTTTGACGGCCACGTGCAGGCGATGCGCGCGGGCGACTTGCTGTTTTTGTCAGGGCTGATGGCGGTGGACAAAGGGGGGCGCTGGCCGCGAGTGCGCGTATCGGTCCACGCCAGCCGTATTTTGGCAGCGCGGTGCAATTGCAAGTGGCGCACATGCTCGCGCAGGCCGAGCGCATTTGCGCGAAAGCGGGCGCGTCGCTTGCTTACGTATTGCGCGCGCAGCAGTTTCATACCGATCTCGCGGATTTCAATGCAGCGTGGCAGGTCTGGGATCGATATTTGCCGGGGCGGCATTTGCCGTTTTCAGCGATTGAGGTGCCCGCGCTGGCGGTGCCGGGCGCGGTGGTGATGCTGGATTTGTGGGTTTATGTGCATTAATCGGGGAAGCGAACATGCGTAAAGCGATACATTATTTGAGTGGCGGATTGCTTCTGGCGGTTACGCTGTTGATGCCCACCGTCTCGGTGGCACAGACCGAATCCGTCGCGAATTTCCCGACGCAACCCGCGCGCTTCATAGTCCCCTTCTCAGCCGGCGGCGGCACCGATGTGATCATGCGTCTCATCGCCAAACACATGGGCGAGTCGTGGAAAGTCAGCGTGATCGTCGAGAACCGCGTGGGTGCTGGCGGCGTGGTCGGTTCGCAGTATGTCACGCAGCAAAAGCCCGACGGACGCACCTTTCTCGCGGTAGCGAGCGCCTTCGCCGTGCGCTCCGCCATCGACCGTAATCTGCCGTACGACGTGAACAAGGATTTCACCAGCGTCGGCCAAATGGCGCGCTCGCAGAGTTTTATGGTGGTGTCGCCGTCACACGGCTTCGGTTCGCTGAAGGAACTGATTGCGTATGCGAAAAATCAGCCCAAGGGCACCCTCTACGGTTCGGCGGGCGTGGGCAGCACCGCGCACATGCACGCGGCGGCGGTGGCGCATCTCGCCAAAATCAAATCCGACCACGTAGCGTTTCGTGGCAGGCCGGAAGCGGTGCTCGATGCGATGGCGGGGCGCGTGCTGTATGCGTTTGCGCCGGGGTCGAACGCGATTCCGCTGGCGCGTTTGGGCAAGTTGCAAATACTGGTGACCACATCGCCTGCTGGTGCGCGCTTTCTGCCGGGCATCCCGAGTATTGCGGAGGCGGGTTTGCCGGGCTACGAAGGCGACGACTGGTTCGGTGTGTTCGCGCCGGCAGGCACGCCGCTGGCGATACGCGCCAAGGTGTCCGCCGAAATCGCGTGCATCCTCAAGCTACCGGAAATACGCGAACGCCTGCACGCGCTGGTCGCGGAGCCGGTGTCTAGCGCCCCAGCGCAATTTGAAACGATGGTGCGCGACTACATCGTCACCATGCGCAAGCTGGATGATGGAGTGGGAATCAAGGCGGAGTGAAGCAAGGTCAACGACGTTTTTGACACCGATTTACGCAGGTAAACGCAGATTAAAATCCAAACCTGTCATTCCCGCGCGGGCGGGAATCCATACGTGGTCTCAAGTGAAATTGTGTCATGGGTTCCCGCCTGCGCGGGAACGACGGTGGAGGGGTAATCTGTGTCCATTCGTGGTTAAAACGCTCTTCGAAAGGGCATCCCAATGGGCACAATAGAATCCAAACTGAACGCGATGGGCTATCAACTTTCGCCGCCATTCACCTTCCCCAAAAACAACCGCACCGGCTGTACGCAAACCGGCAACCTGCTGTTGCTGTCTGGACACGGTCTCGATCTGCCCAAGCTGCCCAACGTATGGCAGACCAGTAAATTCGGCGTCGATATCACGGTGGAAGAAGGCTACGCCACGTCAAGCGTGTGTTGCGACTTTTCGGAATGTGCAACTGCACGCCGGATTTCGTGCGACCGCCACAGGTGATCGACGGCGCGTCGGATTTGTTTTTCGAACTGTGGGGGCCGGAGTTCGGCAAACACGCACGCAAGGCGGTGGGGCAGGTGTCGCTGCCGCGTGGGATTGCTATTGAGATTAACGGCGAGTTTGAGTTACACGCCTGATTGTTACGTGCCGAGCCGTTGCTTCAAGCGCGGGTACACCTTCAGAGCGTTTCCGTTGAAAATCTTGTTACGGGCCTCGTTGGATATCGACGCTGCTTCGATGTAGCGCTTGGTATCGTCAAAGTAATGCCCGGTTTCGGGATCAATACCCTTCACCGCGCCGACTATCTCGGAGGCGAACAGCACGTTGTCGGTCGGGATCACTTTCAATAATAAATCGATGCCCGGCTGGTGATACACGCAGGTGTCGAAGTAAACGTTCTTCAATAAATCGGTGGCGGGCGGGCGCTTCATGTCTTGCGCGAGGCCGCGATAACGTCCCCAGTGATATGGCACCGCGCCGCCGCCGTGCGGGATGATGAGGCGCAGGGTGGGGAAATCCTTGAACAAATCCGCCTGGATGAATTGCATGAAGGCGGTGGTGTCGCCGTTGATGTAATGCGCGCCGGTGCCGTGAAAATTGGGGTTGCACGACATGCTCACGTGCACCATGCCCGGCACGTCGAGTTCGACCATCGCTTCGTAGAGCGGATACCAAATTTTGTCGGTAAGCGGCAGGCCGGTCCAGTAGCCGTCGGAGGGATCGGGGTTGAGGTTGCAGCCGACGAAGCCGAGTTGCTCGACGCAGCGTTTTAATTCCGGCACGCAGCTGGCGGGGGTGAAGCCTGGCGATTGTGGCAACTGGCACACGCCGACAAAGTTCTTCGGATACAGCGTGCAGACGCGGTGGATCATGTCGTTGCAGGCTTGCGTCCAGTGTTTGCTGGTGGTCTCGTTGCCGATGTGGTGCGCCATGCCGCCGGCTTGCGGCGAGAAAATGGTGAGATCGACGCCGCGCTCGCGCTGAATGCGCAGCTGGTTTTCTTCTATCGTTTCGCGCACTTCGTCATCGCTGACTTTAAGATCGGGTGCGACGGGCAAACGGCCGGGTTCTTTCAAGCCGGCGATCTGCGCTTCGCGATACGCCTTGAGGGCCTTGGGCGCGGTGGTGTAGTGGCCGTGACAATCGATAATCATAAAAAGTCCTTTAAAAACACGTACTTATGTTATTAGGCGCAGATTGACACCGATGTACACAGATCATCCCCCACGCCGTCATTCTGGCTTTCGCCAGAATGACGATAACTGGGACGTTACGTTTCGACTCTTGGTTACGCCCGCGCCGGCCACACCGGCGCATGCGATCCGCGCGGCGCTGCGGGACGCACCCAGCGGCCTGGTGTTTCGGACAGTTGCACCGCCGGTTTCAGATGCGTTACGCGGCCCCACGGCGAATCGTGTTCCATCAGCAAACCCGGCAGCACGTCGGCGGGCAGTTCGGTGGGCAGGTTTTGATATTCCGCCGGAGAAAACTTACCCATGCCGCGGAACCACTCGCCGGAGCCTGCGAGCGAGGTGCGCACCAGCCAACTGCCGCCGATGGTGGCGCGGCGATGCAATGCAATCATCGACGCGAAGGCGAGGATGTAGCCCGCGATGTAGTCGTGCGGCGAGCCCGGCAGGAACGCGGGCTTTTCGTTATTCGGCCGCCACGCCATGCCGTTGAAGGATTGCACCACGGTGTCGTAGCCGCGCTTGTCTTTCCACGGGCCTTCGTGGCCCCACGCGCTCAACGTGACATACACGATGCCGGGGCGGGTTTGCGCGAGCGCCTCGGGCGACAGGCCGCGCGCGGCGAGCGCGCCGGGGCGATATGCCTGCAAAAACACGTCGCAGTCTTTGACCAGCCCGCGCATGATCTCGGCCTGCGCCGCTTCGCGCATATCAATGTGCGCCTGAATCTTGCCGATGCCGGTGTCCACGTCCGAGGGCGCGCCGAGGTCGGGCAAATCCTTGCGGGTAATGCGCATCACGTCCGCGCCATGCTCGGCGAACGCCTTGGCGCATGCCGGGCCGGCCACCACGCGCGTGAGGTCGAGCATGCGGATGCCGGAGAGCGGCCTGTCGCCCTTCGGCATCGGCTGCACCGGCGCGTCGCCGATTTTCACGATCTCGAACAACGGAATCTGCGCGGCGCTTTTTTGATGTGCGCAGGTTTCCCATTCGGCCTCAGTGCGTATCAGGCCGCCGCAGCCGCCGTTGGCGAACATGGCGGCTTCGAGCTCCAGCCCTTCGCGTTGGGCCACGGCCTTGGTCACCGCGTCTTTATCCATGGGTACGCCGAGCGCCTTGAGGTTGCCGTCGCGCACATTGGGAAAGTTGCAGTGCAGATAAATCCAGCGGCCGTCTTTTAGTTGATAAAAGCCGGTGATTTTTTCTTCGCTCTCGCCCGGTTTTTTGCCGTCGATTTTGATGTAGCGCGGGCTGCGCATCGCGGCGGCGGCGGCGTGCATGGTGAGGCTGACTTTTTGCGCGCGGCCGGTTTTGAGTTTCCATAATTCAGCGGCGGCAAGCCCGGCTGCGGCGACGCAGGCCGCGCCCGGCGACACAAATTTAAACGGTGTTTGCAGCAGCAAATCCGAGCCGGTGATGTCCACGTTGTCGGCTGCCGCGGCGGGCATGTTGGCGAGTTGCAGCAGGTGTTTGAGTTGGGCGTGTGCTTCGGCGTGAGACATGGGATTTCCTTTACGATACTTTCGGCAACTGGCCGCGGATTTTGGTGCCGGTGTACAGCTCCGGCCAGCGGCGCAGCGTCTCGTCGCTTTTTTCGGTGTACATGTGGCAGGTGTTAAACGTGCGCGGCATTTCGCCGGGCACGTGTTTGCGCGTGGCCTGCCGCGCCATGTTGGTGGATTGATACGCTACGGCGGCGATGCGCCCGAGCAGCTCCCACTGATGCGTGCAGCCATGGGCGCTGCCGATGATGGCTTTCAGGCCCTTGGTCCAGCCGCGCGAGATGCGATGGCCCTTTAATTGCGCGAACTTGGCGGTGATGTCGCCGCACAAGCGGTATGGGCTGTTGTCGGTGACGGCCACGCACTCGTGGATGTTCATGTCGAGATCAATGGTGAGGCGTATCCACATGTCGTGCGCAGGTACGCCGGCGGGCAAATCCGGACTGCCACTGCGGTTGGGCCAGGTGTAGGCCTTGGTATCGGTGAGACGGCCTTCGATATCCCACAGGCCATCGTCGCGTTCATAGCCTCGGCAATCGATGACGCGGTTGTGATTGAGTTTGCGTGCGGTAGGGCGGGGCAGGGGCATGGCTTAACCTTTCAGTGCGGCGAGCGCGTCTACGGCTTTGTCGCCTTGGCCTTGGGGCATCACCAGGATGGGATTGATATCGAGTTCGGCCAGCGTGCCCTCCAGTTGCGCCGCCATGTGTGACACATTGACCAGCACTTGCGCCAGCGCGTCGATGTCGCATGCGGGCTTGCCTCTGAAGCCTTGCAACAGCTTCGCACCTTTGACTTCGGCGATCATGTCGCGTGCTTCGGTGGGCGTGATGGGGCAGTGGCGCATGGCGACATCTTTGTAGACTTCGACCATCACGCCGCCGGTGCCGAATAAAATCGTGGGCCCAAGTTGCGCGTCGTAGGTCACGCCTACGATGACTTCAACGCCGCCTGACACCATCTCTTGAACGAGCACGCCGTTCAGGGTGGCCTTGGGAGCGTTGGTTTTGACGTTGGCGAGTATCGCGGCGTACGCGGCGCGCACTTCATCCGCGTTGCGTAGATTCAGCCGCACCACGCCAGCTTCGGTCTTGTGCGGGATGTCTGGGGAATCTGCTTTTAAAGCAACAGGATAGCCTATTTTCTCGGCTGCCTTTACAGCACCCTCCACGTCCTTGGCAACGACTTCCATCGAGGTCATTACGCCCCATGCGTTGATGAGTTGTTTACTTTCGGACTCCGACAGCGCGCTGCGTTTTAACGCCCGCACTTTTGCCAGTGCTTGTTCTTGTGCGGCAGTGATCGCGGGCGCGCTGGCGAAGCCCTGTTGCATGCGCTTATCGTGCCAGGCGTGGTAATCGTTAAGATGGCGCAGCCCGCGCGCGAGTGAGTCCGGTGTGTAAAACAGCGGCACGCCAGCTTCTTTTAATTTGGTCAGGCTGGCACTGGTATCGCGCGTGCCGGTCCACATATAAGCCACGTTTTTATCGGTGGTTTTGCGCAGCGCAATGATCTGGTCGATTTGCTGTTCCTTGCCCGCGCTGGCAATGGCGAGCGCGCCGACGCCCGGCTCGTTAATCATCGCGTTCATGATTTCAGGGAACACATCGCTGTTGGCCTTGCCGGTGACATCGGCCGGGTTGGCGGCCCAGCCAAAGCCCTTGATAACGCCGTTGATAACGCCCAGCGCCTTGTCGCTTAACACCGGTAAATCCAAGCCTTGCTGCCCGCACATATCGGCGGTCAGCGAGCAAATGCCGCCGGAGTGCGACACCACGGCGATGCCGGGTTGCTTGGGTTTTTTCGATTGCGCTAGCAGTTGCGAGACTTCGAGCAAATCGTCGTAGCTCGGCACGCGGATCACGCCATATTGTTTGCAAATCGCATCGTAGAGCGCATCGCTACCGGTGAGCGCGGCGGTGTGCGAGCTGGCGGCGCGTTTGCCCAGATCAGAGCGCCCGATTTTAATCAGCACGATGGGCTTGCCGCGTTTGGCGGCAAGCTTGGCAACTTCGATAAATTTGCGCGCGTTCTTGAAGCCTTCGACAAACCCCGCGATCACGGTCGTGCCTTCGTCGTCGAGCAGGTAACGCGCGAAATCGGCGAAATCCAGATCAGCCTCGTTGCCGGTGGACACCACATAACTCAAGCCCATGCCCGAATCGGCGGCGCGCGCGAGAAACGGCCCGAACAAGGTTGCGCCGCTCTGGCACACCAGCCCGACCTTGCCGTTGACACCCGTCATCTGCCGGCTGGAGGAGGTGAGCCAGATATCGTCGCGAATATTGGCGAGACCCAGACAGTTGGGGCCGCTGATGCGCAGGCCCGATTCGCGCGCGTATGTCGCCACCTCGGCCTGTAAATCGGCGCGGTCACTCAAGCCGCGCTCCGAGAAGCCGGCGGAAATCACAATCGCCGCGCGCGTGCCCTTGGCGTGCGCTTCTTTCAGCGTGGCGAGCACGTGGTTATACGGCACGACCACGGCGACCACATCGGGCGTTTCCGGTAACTCGGTGATGTTCTTATACGATTTCATCCCGAGGATTTCGTCGTATTTCGGATTCACTGCGTAAACATTAACGCGGCCCTTCATGCGCAGCGCTGCGTTCAGCATGCGCCCGCCGTACTGCTGGCGCGGCGTCGCGCCGACGATGGCCAGCGATTTCGGGTTGAGCATCGTGTGTATCGATGCCATTTGTTCCTTGGTCCAGAATTCCACTTTTTTACTCCGCTAAAAAATCAGTTTTTTTGACACAGAGGAATATCTATATCCACTGTCGTTCCCGCGCAGGCGGGAACCCATAACACCGTGCCACTTGAGTCGGCTTATGGATTCCCGCCTGCGCGGGAACGACAGGTTTGGTTTTTCATCTGTATGTATCTGTGTTCATCCGTGGTTCAAAATTTTTTGTATTAAAAAACCTCAACTACCCAACAATGCCCGCGTGCGCGCCGCATGCGCCGCCACGGCCGCCGCCACCTGCACAATCTCGCGCGCGCGATTCACCACCGGCATATCGATCATTTTGCCCTTGTACGGAAACGCGCCCACGCCCTTGGCGAACTGTGCCGAGGTTTCATCCACAATGGCCTGCGCATCGGTGACTTCCTGCGCGGACGGCGCGAATTCCTCGTTGAGGATAGCCACCTGATCCGGGTGTATGCACGCGCCGCCGCGATAGCCAAGCTTGCGCGAGCGGCGAATCACAGCACGAAACGAGTCGAGATCGGTGAAGTCCGCAATCGACCCCATGTAGCCGCTGGCCATGATGCCTGCTGCCTTGGCGGCGAACAGCGTCACTTGCTTCGGGTAGAATAAGGCCTCCGGCGTCGGCTCAAAGCCGCACTCGGCGGAAAAATCTTCCGGCCCGAGACCAATGGTGGTCAGGCGCGGATGGGCGGCGGCGATTTCATATACCTGCCTGAACGCGCCGGGCGTTTCGAGCGACGCGGCCAGTGTCACGCTCATCGCGGGCAGTCCACGTTCGGCCTCGAGTTTTGCCACCAGCTCGGCGAGCAGATATACGTGGCTTGGGCTTTCGACCTTGGCGATGTGTAGTACTGACACGCCGGGTATCACCGAGGCCTCGATATCGCGCACCACCATGTCGAGCGGGCGGTTGATGCGCACCTTCACCCGCGCGCCGCCACGGCTCACTTCCTTGACGGCGGAGGCGAGGCGCTCGCGTGCCGCCTCCTTGGCATTCGGCGCAACGCCGTCTTCGAGATCCAGCATGATGCTGTCCGCGCCGCGCAAATGCGCCTTGGCGATAAAGCGTTCGCTGCTTAACGGCACAATCAAGGTGGAACGATCCAGCAGGTGCAATGATGGGTTCATGGTGAGGGTATTTGCGGATTCAACAGGAAGCGACAGATTGTGGGAACACGTGATCCGCCGCAGGTGAATCGCAATGTAACGGCGCGCGGCGGCACACGCAAGCCCGCGTGTTCCGCAAAGTGGAATGGAGTAGACTTTTGCGCAGGATTGCACGGGTAGCCCGGAAGTAGCGCAGCGAATTCCGGGGCAGGCATGCCACACCAAAGCGATGTGGATGTTGCGTCATACTTGGATACACCTCTCCCGGATTACGCTGCGCTCCATCCGGGCTACGATACTGAACAAAGGAGACTTACCATGGAAAAGAAATTCATCAATCCCGAAGGTTTGTTGAAACCCGGCTATTACACGCCCGCCATCAGCGTGCAGGGCGGTCGAACGGTGTATGTAGCCGGGCAGGTGTCGCAGGACATCAACGGCAACGTGGTGGGCAAAGGCGATCTGCTGGCGCAAACCGAACAGGTCTACAAAAATCTCGGCTTCGCACTCGCAGGCGCAGGTGCAACATTCGCCGACGTGGTGAAGCTCAATGTCTACGTGGTCGGGTTTCAATCGCAACAGCGCGCGCTGCTGCAATCGGTGCGGGAGAAATACGTGTCCAAAGAAAATCCACCCGCGAGCACGCTGGTGGGCGTGCAGGCCTTGGCGCGGAGGGATTTTTTGGTGGAGATTGAGGCGGTGGCGGTGGTGTGATTGGCTGTGCGAAGGCGCAATCTGTACGATTACTACACGCTTAGCAAACACAAATAAGGCGTAGGGATTGATGAGACAAGAGGGGCGGGAATGGACACTTCAAAAGCAGTGGAAATTTTCGCGCATTGGAAAACGGAGTTGATCCTCACACTGGTGAAGAGTTTTCCGCTGACAGTCCGTATCAACATCCACAAACAATACGAGCACTATTTTCTCCGGTAGAGGCGTTGGGACGGGCCGCAAAAATTAACGATAGGCAAAAGCAGCTCCCGGAAAACGCTGGTAAATCATGGTCGGATGATGAGAACGCACAGTTGGTCTCGGCGTTTGAATCCGGTTAATCAACGGAGTATCTGGCGGAAGACCATCAGCGAACGGAGTGGTCTACTCGCTCACGATTGATTAAGCTTGGCAAGCAAGCGTAGTTCTATCGGCTCGAGCGGGCTACGATTTTGTCAAGGCGTCGATCAGTACTTACAGGTATGACTGCATATTGAAATTCACAACCGCCATGCGCGATCTCGCTTTTTAAGCATAGCGATGTCGCGCTCGTGAAACTCTTTTGGCGTCAACGAATCACGTAGGTCGCGCGCCCGTGCCAGCATTTCACCGGAAGAAGCACTCCTTGGTAGAAGTGCGCTTTCCAGGCAAACAATCGCCACGCTGCTTAGGCTTCGGCGATGTGATGTGGCTGCGGCCTTCAATCGCTCGTGTGCGTCATCAGGAATGTTTCTTAAGATCAAAGTGAAGGGCACTATTGAACCCAATCCAATTGAAATCGTTTCCACATGCTAAGGAGGAGTGGCGCTATGCGATACCTCTACGTACTACTTACGCCGCCGCCGCACCCACCACGCTCTGCGACACATACTTCGCCAGCCAGCGTTTGTTGATAATCATGTTTTCCTGCCACACGGCTTCGATGTTGGGCACGGTAGATGACTTGATCGCCGGTGCGGCGAGCAGGGCATCGCGCCAGGCTTTCAAGTGCGGGAATTTCTCGATGATGCCCAGCGGACGCAGATTATCCATGAAGGTATAGCGTTGCAGGAAGGGTGCGTACGCCGCATCGACTAGCGACAGTTTCTGACCGTTGAAATACGGGCCGTCGTTACCGCGCTTGGCCAGCGCATCGTTGAGCTTGCCGAAGACCTCGGCGATCTTGGCGGCTTTTTTGGTGAATTCTTCTTCGGAATCCGAATAGGCCGTGGTGGAAATCGCGCTGGCGAAGGTCGAGACGTAATCGGTCCAGGCGCGGTTACGCGCGCGGGTGATCGGGTCGGCCGGATGCAACTGCGGCGCGGCGGTTTCATCGAGATATTCCGCGATGGCGTTGGATTCAAACAGCGCGTCGTTTTCGCCGATGCGCAGCACCGGCACTTTCGAGTGCGGCGATATTTTCAGGAACCAGTCGGGGCGCTTGTCACGGTCGATGTAGGTGATGTCGTAATCGATGTTCTTCGCGCGCAGCACGATGGCGGCGCGTTGCACCCACGGACAGGTTTTGAAGCTGCATAACATTGGTTTGGCGGACATGGTGGCTCCTTGTTGAGTTTGGTGAAGTTATAGAATTTGTGGATGGACCATCACATGCTACTCCGCGGGCATCCCATTACGCAGCAAATCCCGCGCGATAAACCAGCGATGCACTTCGCTGGGCCCTTCGTAAATACGCCATACGCGGCTGGCACGGCACATGTATTCCAGCGGCAAATCCTTGCTCATGCCCATGCCGCCGAACAACTGCATGGCGCGATCCGTCACGCGGGAAATCATTTCGCTGCCTTGCAGCTTGACCATCGCCGCGTCGCGCCGCCAGTCTTTCTCGCCAGCGTCGATTTTGCAGGCGAGGCGCCACGCGATGAGGCGCACCATTTCCATTTCCTGAAAGCTGTCGGCGATCCACCATTGCACGGATTGCCGGTCGGCGAGTGGCTTGCCGAAGGTGACGCGTTCATTCGCCTGCGGGATCATCAGTTCCAGGCAGCGACGCGCATAGCCCAGTGCGCGGCAGGCGATTTCCAGACGCCGCACGCCGAGGCGATTTTGCATTGGGCCGAAGCCGTTGCCGACTGTGCCCAATACCTGATTGTCGGAGAGTTCGACGTTATCGAAAAACACGCCGTAGGGCGCGTGTTCGCCGATGGTATTTATGACCGTCGGGATCGACACGCCCTTGGTGCCCTGATCGACCAGAAAGGCGGTGATGCCGCCGCGCGAACCCTTGGCCGCGTCGGTCACCGCCATCACAATCATGAAGTCGGCTTTACGTGCGTGGCTGATGAATATTTTTTGCCCGTTGATGATCCACTTGCCGTTTTTGTATTCGGCGCGGGTTTTCATGCCCACCGGATCGGAGCCCGCGCCCGGTTCGGTGATGGCGATGGCGCTTTTTTTCTCGCCGTTAGCGTAGGGGATAAAATACTTTTTGATCTGATCGCCCTGACAGGTTTCTTTCAGCATAAACAGATTGGGGCTGTCGGGCGGCAGCACCCACGGCGTGATGCTGGTTTTTAACTCTTCGATTACCACCGATTTGGCCAGCATGCCGAGGTTCTGGCCGCCGTATTCCTCCGGCACGTCGATGCCGTAGAGGCCGATTTCCTTGGCTTTGCGATTGAGCGCCTGCTCGGCGTCCGGGTCGATTAGCGGCGCGTCGGTCAGGCCGCGCTCGGCCTCGCGCCGGATCACGTCTTTTTCCAGCGGCAGCAGTTCTTCGCGCGTGAAACGCGCGACGGTGTCGCGTAGCATGCGCAATTCTTCGGGCAAGGTGAAGTCCATAAATGCCATCATAGCAATTCCGCAGAAGCGCGTGCAATGGGAATGGAGATAAAATGGCGCGGTTCAATATAAACCGGAGAATCCCATGGGTAGTGAAGAAATAGGCGTCAGCATCGATGGTCATGTCGCAACGGTTGAACTGCGGCGTGCGCCGAATAATTTTCTGGATATTGATCTAATCGGGCAATTGGCCTCCGCGCTGGAGGCGCTCGACCAGAACAGCAACTGCCGCAGCATCGTGCTGGCGGCGGAGGGTAAACATTTTTGTGCCGGCGCGAATCTGAAAAAGCGTGTGGACGACGAGGCCGCCGGCAAAAAAGCGGTGACGCAGCCGCGTCACTTGTATCACGAGGCGCAGCGCCTGGTGCAAACCAAAAAGCCCATTGTCGCGGCGGTGCATGGCAGCGCCATCGGCGCCGGGTTGGGCTTGGCGCTGGTGGCGGATTTTCGCGTGACCTGCAAAGAAGCGCGGCTGGCGGCGAATTTTTGCGCCATCGGCTATCACCCCGGCTTTGGCATGACGGTCACGTTGCCGCGTTTGGTGGGGCATCAAACCGCGAAGTGGTTGTTCCTCACGGGCAAGCGCATTCCCGGTGACGAGGCAGTGAAAATGGGTCTGGCCGACCGGCTGGTGGAGCAGGATCAGGTGCGCGCGGCGGCGCAGGCGATGGCAGCGGAGTTGGCGAAATCAGCGCCACTGGCGGTGCAGGCGGCGCGCGAGACGCTGAACCTTGAATTGTTCAACGAGTTTCGCGCAGCGACCGAGCGCGAGGCGTTCATGCAGAACATGCTGCGCGAAAGCAACGATTTCAAGGAAGGTGTGAAGGCCGGGTTTGATCGGCGCGAGCCGGTGTATACGGGGACGTAGCAGCTTACGCAGCCACCAGCCCCAAGACACTCTCCAGCCGCTGGCGATGCAGCGCCGGCGCGCCCAAGCAGTGATACAGCGTGCGTGACATTTTGGTGTGCAGCGTGAGGCCATATTCGCGCACCACGCCGATACCCGCATGCACTTCATGTGCGTAGTCGCAGGCGCGCATATAACTTTCCGACGATACCGACTTGGCGACGTGGATGCTGGCTGCGGCATCCATGCCGCTGTCGAGCTTCCACAGCGCTTCGTACGTCGTCCAGCGCGCGGCGTCGAGGTAGTTGACCAGATGAATGATGTGATCCTGCACGCGGGCGAAGCGGCCGATGATCTGGCCGAATTGCGTGCGTTCGCGCGCATAGTTCACCGACAGGTCGTAGACTTGTTTGCAGCCGCCGACCTTGTAGGCGCATAACACGGGTGTGGCGGAGAGCAGGGCGCGTTGCAGGGCGTCCCAGGCGTTAGGTACGACATCCGCGCCGCTCACGCGCACGTTGTCGAACACCACTTCGCCGATGCCGGCCATAAAGCCGTCGAGGTTGCGCACGCTGACGCCCGTTGCCTTGGTGTCTACCCGCAAGAGACCGATGCCGCCGTCGATGCCATCGATACGCGAGGCCACCAGAAAATCCGTGGCATGCAAGGCGTCGTGAACAAACAGCTTGGTGCCGCTAAGCGTGTAATCCTTGCCGCTGGATTTTGCGGTGAGGCGTATGTTGTCCGCCGACCAGCCGTACTGCGCTTCGGTCAGGGCCAGCGCGAAGATGCGTTCGCCGCTGGCGATGCGCGGTAGCCATGCGGTTTTCAGGGCGTCGCTGCCCGCCTCAAGCAGAATGCGCGCGCACAACACCGCCGACGAAAACAGCGGGCCGGGCACGGGCCCCGTGCCGAGTTCTT
>CAWUUY010000295.1:0-3454 GCA_963924885.1 uncultured Burkholderiales bacterium
TACCCATCGCTTCGTTCCAAAGCTGGCGTCCGCACTACTGGCAGGCGTATCGCTCCTCAGCGCCGGTTGTGCCCAGTTCCCCGGCTTGGTGCCCAGCGGCGCCGTAGAACCAGCCAGCCGCAACACCAGCGCCACCGATACCACCTCACTCATTGCATGGCCGACGCCCGCCCTGTCCAATACCCCGCCACCGGCGCCGCCCGAACCAACGCTGCTGCCGCAGGCCGAACGGCCTGCCGACAGAAATCCCGAAACCTTGCGCAACGTCCGCCGCTCCAGTACCGTGCCGTCCGGCCAGGCAGAGGCCGAGGCGCCGCGCGATGTGTGGCAACGCGTACGCGGCGGCTTCCAGATGTCCGCTCTCGACAGCAAACTGGTGCAGGACTGGGAAACCTATTACGCCACGCGCCCGGAGTATTTCGCGCGCATGATCGAAAACAGCCGCCCGTTCATGTTTCACATCATCAACGAAGTCGAGCGCCGCGGCATGCCCGCCGAGATCGCGCTGCTGCCGATGATCGAGTCTGCGTTCAACCCGGTCGCCTACTCGCATGCGCACGCTTCCGGCATCTGGCAGTTCATTCCCTCCACCGGCAAGCATTACGGCTTGAAGCAAAACGGCTGGTACGACGGGCGGCGCGATGTGATCGCAGCCACCGGCGCGGCGCTCGATTACCTGCAAAACCTGCACGGCATGTTCAAGGATTGGGAACTCGCACTGGCCTCCTACAATTGGGGCGAAGGCGCAGTGCAGCGCGCGGTCGATCGCAATCAGGCCAAGGGCTTGTCCGCGAATTATCTCAGCCTGACTAACATGCCCGCCGAGACGCGCAACTATCTGCCCAAGCTGATCGCGGTAAAAAACATCATCGCCGATCCCGCGCGCTTTGGCATCAACCTGGCGAGCGTGCCCAACGAGAAAGCCATCGAGGCAGTCACCGTCAAGCGGCACATGGATGTCGCGCTGGCGGCGAAATTCGCCGGCATGACGCAGGATGAATTCAGATTCCTCAACCCGGCACACAACAAGCCGGTGATTAACGCAAACAGTGCCGAAACCATCGTACTGCCCGCGCACAAAGTCGCTCAGTTCATGGCCAATATTGGCGAGCATGATGACAAGCCGCTGGCGTCGTGGAAAACCTACACCGTGAAGGCCGGCGAGCGCGCCGAGACCATCGCAAAACGACACGACATCTCCGTCGCCGAATTGAACAGCGCGAATAAAATTGGTGATCGTCGGCAGATCACTACGGGGCAAACCATCCTGGTGCCCTCCAGCGAGATGCAGCCGGAGCTGGCCGAGGTGGCTGGACCCATGGCAGTGTCGTCACGGCGCACAGCGGCTCCGGTGCGCAAAGCAGCACCCGGCAACCGCGCCGTCACTCGCATTCCGGCAAAACCTGCCGCCGCCAAGCCGCCGGTACGCAAAAAACCCATCGCGCACACCGCCAGCCGCTAGATTTTTCTTTTTTTACGCGGCGTCCCTCAGGCGGGCAACCCCGCCTGCACCAGCGTGCGGGTGTAGTCCGATTGCGGACGCGTCACAATGTCGTCGAACAAGCCGCTTTCGACCACGCAACTGTCTTTCATCACCATCACCCGGTGCGCCATGGCGCGCACCACGTCGATGTCGTGCGTCACCAAAATGTAGCTCAGGCCGTACTTGCGCTGTAGCTCGCCCAGCAGTTCCAGCACCTGTTTCTGTATCGTCACATCCAGCGCACTGGTCGGCTCATCCAGCACCACTACTTGCGGCTTCACGATCAACGCGCGCGCAATCGCGATGCGCTGGCGCTGCCCGCCGGAGAACTCATGCGGATAACGATGCAACAGCGGAGCAACCTCGCCGTTCTCGGTTAAACCGACATCCTGCAACGCCTGTATCACCCGCTCGCGGCGCTGCGTCGCGCTTAAACCGGGTTCGTGAATTTCAAGACCTTCGCCGACAATCGCCTCCACCGTCATCCGCGGTGACAACGACGACAGCGGGTCCTGAAACACCACTTGTATTTTGCGCCGCAATGCGCGGCGCGCATTGGCATCCGCGCCCCGCCACGGCGCGCCGCCGATATAGATATCGCCTTGGGCGGCCACCAGATTCAACACGGCCAGCGCCAGCGTGGTTTTACCGGAACCGGATTCACCGATCACTCCCAGCGTTTCGCCGGGCGCGAGTTCGAAATCGATATCGCGCACCGCCGTGAACTGGCCTTTTTTGAACCAGCCTTTGACGCCCGGCAGCGGCACCGGATAATCCACGCGCACGTGCCGGGCGGCAATCACCTGGCCTTCACCGATCGCGGACACCGTGCGTTGCGGGCGGCTGTTCAGGAGTTTTTGCGTGTACGGGTGTTGCGGGCGCTGCGTGACAGCGGCGGTGGCGCCCTGCTCCACGATCACACCGCGCTCCATCACCGCCACGCGATCCGAAAACCGCCGCACCAGATTCAGGTCGTGCGTAATCAAGAGTAGTGCCATGCCCGACTCTGCTCGTAATTTATCAATTAAATCAAGTATTTGCAGTCGTATCGACACATCCAGCGCGGTGGTGGGTTCGTCCGCGATCAGCAGGCGCGGATTACACGCCAGCGCCATCGCGATCACCACGCGCTGGCGCTGTCCGCCGGAGAGTTGATGCGGGTAACTGCGCGCCCGTGTTTCTGGCTCCTGAATGCCCACGCGGGCGAGGGCCGCCACAGCGGCCTCGTGCGCCTGCGCGGCGTTCATGCCCATGTGCAGTTGCAGCGATTCGGCGATCTGCCGCCCCACGGTGTAAATGGGATTGAGCGCCGTCATCGGCTCCTGAAAAATCACCGCGATGTCGCGCCCGCGCATCGCCTGCAAGGCCTCAGCCTGCATCTGCAATACGGATTTGCCGTCGAATACAATATCGCCGGAAAGACGCGCGGCTTCGACCAGCCGCAACAGCGACAGCGCGGTGACGGTCTTGCCGGAGCCCGATTCGCCGACCAGGGCCAGCTTTTCGCCGGCATCGAGCGTGAACGACGCTCGATCGACCACGCGGCGCGCGCCGAAGTCGATGCAGAGGTCTTTGACTTCCAGCAGGCTCATGGGTTGTCGCCTTCCAGCCCCTTGCGCGGATCCAGCGCGTCACGCAGCGCGTCGCCGATCAGGATCAAGAGCAGCAGCATCACCACCAGCACACCAAAGGTGGTGAGCGAAATCCACCACGCATCGAGATTATTCTTGCCCTGATTCAACAACTCGCCAAGGCTAGGCGTGCCCGGCGGCACGCCGAGGCCGAGAAAATCCAGACTGGTCAGCGCGCCTATCGCGCCCGCCATCTCGAACGGGATCAACGTCACCACCGGCGTCAGACTGTTGGGCAAAATGTGACGGCGCATGATGGCGAGGTTGCTTTGCCCCAGCGCGCGCGCCGCGCGCACATAATCGAGCGTGCGATTTTTCAAAAACTCGGCGCGCACATAGG